>NZ_CP022221.1:4139353-4445393 GCF_004114935.1 Bradyrhizobium zhanjiangense | reverse complement strand
AAACAGGCCGAATAGTGTCAGTGCATCCATGTCCAGGGTTCACTCCGCAGCGCGACGCGTGATATGCGCTAAGGCCATGCCGGCTCTTATCCTGCCACTCGTCGATGCTGCAACCCACTGGCCCGCACGCGGCGCGCTGATCGGGCTCGACCTCGGTACCAAGACCATCGGCGTTGCCGTGTCCGATCCCGACCGGCGGCTAGCGACCGGCGTCGAGACGATCCAACGCAAGGCATTCAAGCAGGATGCCGCCCGACTGCTCGCAATCGCGGCCGAGCGCAAGGCGACCGGTTTCGTGCTGGGCCTGCCCATCAACATGGACGGCAGCGAGGGCCCGCGCGCGCAGTCGACGCGCGCCTTCGCCCGCAATCTCGCCGGCCTGACCGCGCTCCCCATCGGCCTCTGGGACGAGCGGCTCTCGACCGCTGCGGTCGAGCGCGAGCTGATCGGCATGGATGTCAGCCGCGCCAAGCGCGCCGAGGTGATCGACGAGCATGCCGCGATCTTCATCCTGCAGGGCGCGCTCGACCGCCTCGCCAATCTTCGCGCTAGCCCGGGGATCGACTGATCCATGGCCGTCGTCATCGCGGCGCTGCTGCCGGTCTTCGTCCTCATCGTGCTCGGCGTCGTGCTGAAGCGCAGCCTGATGCGGCTCGACACGCAGTGGCACGGACTGGAGCGGCTGACCTATTTCGTGCTGTTTCCGATGCTGCTGATCCAGACGCTGGTGAAGGCCGACCTCTCCAAGGTGCCGGTCGCCGGCGTCGGCGGCGCGCTACTGCTGTCGGCGCTCGCGATGTCGCTGCTGTGCCTCGCGTTGCGCCCCGCTTTGTCGCGGCTCGGCATCGACGGCCCCGCCTTCACCTCGATCTTTCAGGGCGCAACGCGCTGGCAGACCTTCGTCGGGCTGTCGGTCGCCGCCAACCTGTTCGGCGACGTCGGGCTGGCGCTCGCCTCCGTGGCGATGGTCGCGATCATTCCCCTGGTCAACGTGCTCAGCGTCGTGGTGCTCGCCCATTACGCCGCGCCTGAAAAGCAGTCCGCACGCGCCATCGTCATGACGGTGATCCGCAATCCCCTGATCTGGAGCTGCGTGATCGGACTTGCCGTCAATCTGACGCATCTGCCGCTGCCGAAGCTCTGGCACGAAGTGGCGGATGCGCTGAGCCGCTCCTCGCTCGCGATCGGCCTGCTCGTCACCGGCGCCGGCCTGCATCTCGACGGCCTCTTGCGCCCGAGCATGGGAGCGGCGATCGGCGTCGTCTTCAAGCTCGCGCTGATGCCCGCGCTCGCGCTGGTGCTCGGTGCCTGGTTCGGGCTTTCCGGAAACAGCCTCGCGATCGTGGCGATCTGCGCAGCGGTGCCGACCTCGCCCAGCGCCTATGTCTTGGCCCGCCAGATGGGCGGCGATGCGCCGCTGCTGGCGCAGATCATCACGCTGCAGACGATTTTTGCGGCCATCACGATGCCGGTCGCGATCGCGCTGGCGGCCTAAGACTCGTCATTGCGAGCTCCCTCACCTCGTCATTGCGAGGAGCCCTTGCGACCAAGCAATCCAGAATACCTCCGCGGAACGATTCTGGATTGCTTCGCTTGCGCTCGCATGACGGAACGTGGGGCAACTGCCGTCAGACACCCAGCCACATCGTCAGCACCACTGCGGTCAGATTGTTGAGCGCATGCAGCACGGTCGTGAGCCAGAGCGAATTGGCGCGATAGCGCATGTAACCGAACCACAATCCGATGGTGAAGACCTCGGCGAGGAAGTACATGTCATACTGCAGGTGCACGACCGTCCACACCAGCGACGACAGGAGGATCGCGCCAGGCACCCGCAGGAAGCTTGCCGACCAGCCGCGATAGAGGAAGCCCCGCGCCAGGACTTCTTCCGACATCGGCGCCGCGACGCTGAAGGCGAACAGCAGCACCATTGCGGCGCCCTTGTCGCGGCCCGATTTCAACAGATCGGCCATGAAGCCCGGCGTCGCCTCGCGCCCGAGCGCGCGTGACATCGTCTCCCAGGCCAGTACCAGCAGGATGAGCCCCACGGCGCCGAACAGCAGTTGCCTCCAGGCCGGCCAATGCAGCGCGAGGTAATCGACGAAGGACGCCTGCTTGATACGAATGGCAAGCCAGACCGCGGCCAGCGTCGCCGGCAGGCCCATGGTGACCGACAGCGCCAGCGCCTGAGGCTCACGGCCGACGAGTTGCAGCGAGGCGAGGTCCACCGGCAGACCACGCGCCGCCACCAGCAGAACGATCGCGCCGATCTGCCCGACGAACATCGCGACGAAGATGAGGAGGCCCCACAGCGCCGTGCCCCAGAACATCCAGACGTGCGGCGTCGCAGGCGTTACCCTCAATGGCGGATGATCGGGATTAACGGAGTCCATCAAAAGGCTTTCTTTGGGAGACTCACGGCAGCGCGCGCTCCAGCAACGCGCGCACGTCGGCGCTGTCGAGCTCCACGGCACCGTACATGCTGGGGTGATTGGCAGCGAGACGCGTGCTCGCGAACAGTTCGGCATCGTGCGGTGACACGCCGTTCAGCGCCGCAGCCGCAGCGAGCAACGCCAGCTTCTCGACCGCAAGCCGCGCGACCCGTTCGCCGTCGGCGCGGCGGAAGGTCTTGCCGATGAACGCCACCGCATCTCCTGCCCCTGGTAGCCCCTTCGTCTCGGCGGCAAGCGCTTGCAGCACCGCCATCGCCGCCTCCGGCTCGCGCGAGAGCGCGCGCAGCACGTCGAGGCACATGACGTTGCCTGAGCCTTCCCAAATCGCGTTGACGGGAGATTCGCGATAGTGACGCGCCAAAATGCCGTCCTCGACATAGCCGTTGCCGCCGAGGCACTCCATCGCCTCGTAGAGGAACGGCGGCGCGCTCTTGCAGGTCCAGTATTTGATCGCCGGCGTCAGCAGGCGCATGTACGCGGCCTCCGCCGCATCGTGCGGCGTGCGGTCGAAGGCGCGGCAGAGCCTCATCACCAGGGCTGTGCTCGCCTCGACATGCAGCGCCATGTCCGACAGCACCGCCTGCATCAAGGGCTGGTCTGCGAGATGCTTTTGGAACACGCTGCGGTGACGGGCGTGATGCAGCGCATGTGCGAGGCCCGAGCGCATCAGGCCGACGGAGGCGATCGCGCAATCCTGCCGCGTCAGCTGCACCATCTGGATGATGGTGCGGATGCCCTTGCCCTCCTCGCCGACCGCTTGCGCATAGGCGCCGACGAATTCGACTTCGGAGGAGGCATTGGAGCGGTTGCCGAGCTTGTCCTTCAGCCGCTGGAATTGGATCGCATTCACCGAGCCATCCGGCGCAAAGCGCGGCATGAAGAAGCAGGTCAGCCCAGTGTCGGCTTGCGCCAGCACCAGGAACGCATCGCACATCGGCGCCGACATGAACCATTTGTGGCCGGTGATTCGGTAAGCATCGCCGTCGCGCACTGCGCGCGTCATGTTGGCGCGCACGTCGGTGCCGCCCTGCTTCTCGGTCATGCCCATGCCGAGCGTCATGCCGCGCTTCTCCCACCACGGCGCGAAGCTGGGATCGTAGCTTTTCGTCGACAGCACCGGCATCACGCGCGCGAGCAGATCCGGCTGCATCGCCAGCGCGGCCACGGAGGCACGCGTCATGGTGATCGGGCAGAGATGGCCAGTCTCGACTTGCGCGGCGATATAGAATTTTGCCGCGCGGATGACCTCGGCGGCATCGCCCGCGGGCTTCCCGTCCGCCGTCCACGTCGAATTGTGCACGCCGGCATGCGCGCTGTGCGCCATCAGCTCGTGATAAGAGGGGTGAAACTCGACCTGGTCGCGACGATTGCCCTTGGCATCGAAGGTGCGCAGTTTTGGCGTGTTCTCGTTCGCGACGCGCCCGCGATCAGCCATCGCGGCCGAACCCCAGTGCTTGCCGAACTCCGACAGCTCGCGTTCCGCCGCCGCGCCGCCATTGGCCTTGACTGCCTCGACCAGCGGCCGATCCACCGCGAACAGGTCGACGTTCTCGAACGGCGGCGACTGGTTGAAGACCTCGTGGGTCGCAAAGCTCGGCTGGGTCATCTGCGCTTCCTCGAACGGGGCCTTAGTTCCGCCGCGGCTGGATCGGGAAATCATAGGCCGCCCCGCCCGCCCCCGGCAGGGAAAAATGCCACCACTCCTTCGAATAGTTCACAAAGCCTTGCCTGGCCATCGCAGCCACCAACCGCTTGCGCCAGGCGCGCTGGGCCGCGTTGATCGATGGTGCCGCAGTATGGCCCAGCGCATCGGTACAGTCATAGCCGGTGCCCATGTCGACGCTGCCCTCCGGCGCCCGCGCCTCGGCCGGTGCCGTGCAATTGGCATAGATCCTTGACGGATCATATTTGGCGGAATTGTCGCCCTTCAGATCGACCAGAGTGAGATCGAGTGCCGCCCCGGTGGAATGCTGCGAACGGCTCGCGATGTAGCCGAGGCGGAACAGCTCGGTCTTGGGAATTTTGGGATTGTAGCGCCGCTCGGCGGCCGTCTCGTGGCCGTTCTGCGACCACTTCACCATGTCGAGCGAGGCCCGCGCCGGCCGGTAGCAGTCGAACATCTTGAGCGAGAGATTTTGCGCCGCCAGTTCCTCCTGAACTGCCTTCAGCCGCAGCCCCACCTCCCGCTTCACCACGCATTCGCCGGCGCCATAGCCGGCGAGCGGACGGCCAACGAAATTGTTCGATGTGGCGTAGCGGATGTCCTGGATGATGCTGGGATCGATGTCGCGCAGGTACACGAAACCGCCGGGCAGCGATTGGGCGTGGGTAGGCGAAACGATAGCCATCACGACAATCGCAATCAGAAGTGATCTCACGCTATGGCCTCCGGACCGTCATGCCCGGGCTTGTCCCGACCACGTTGTTTTGCGTCAAATGCGATAGAAGAACGTGGATGCCCGGCACAAGCCAGGACAAGCCCGGGCATGACAGGGAGGATGACGTCGCGCCGCCCGCGCCGACAGATCAGGGGATAACTCACTTCCCCGTCTTTGCCCCTTGCTCCCCCCCCCGTCCCCCCCTATAGCTCTGCTTTTAATGACATCGAAATCGACCTTCGTCCTCGGCCACCGGCATTTGCTGGGCACCGAGGGCCTTTCCGCGGCCGACATCACCGGCCTCCTCGACCTGTCCGAAGAATATGTCGAGCTTAACCGCCAGGTTGACAAGAAGCGCACCGTCCTGCGGGGACGGACGCAGGTGAACCTCTTCTTCGAGGCCTCCACCCGGACCCAGTCCTCGTTCGAGCTCGCCGGTAAGCGGCTGGGTGCCGACGTCATGAACATGTCGGTGTCCTCGTCCTCGATCCGCAAGGGCGAGACCCTGATCGACACCGCGGTGACGCTGAACGCGATGCACCCTGACATCCTGGTGGTGCGCCATCACGCCTCCGGTGCGGTGGAACTGCTGGCGCGCAAGGTCGACGGTTCCGTGATCAATGCCGGCGACGGCGCGCATGAGCACCCAACGCAGGCCCTGCTCGACGCGCTCACCATCCGCCGCAACAAGGGTCGGATCGAGGGCCTCGTGGTCGCGATCTGCGGCGACGTGCTGCATTCGCGCGTCGCCCGCTCCAACATCATCCTGCTCAACACCATGGGCGCCCGCGTCCGCGTCGTCGGCCCCTCCACGCTCTTGCCGCCCGGCATCGAGCGGATGGGCGTCGAGGTCGCGCGCGACATGCGCGAGGGCCTCGAAGGCGCCGACATCGTCATGATGCTGCGGCTGCAGCGCGAGCGCATGAACGGCTCCTTCGTGCCCTCGTCATCCGAATACTTCTATTATTTCGGGCTCGACCAGAAGAAGCTCGCCTACGCCAAGCCGGACGCGCTCGTGATGCATCCCGGCCCGATGAACCGCGGCGTGGAGATCGACTCGATCGTGGCCGATGGCGCCCAGTCCCTGATCCGCGAACAGGTGGAGATGGGGGTTGCCGTGCGCATGGCCGTGCTGGAAGCGCTCGCCCGCAACCTGCCGAACGCGTGATGCCGATGTTGACCGACCGCCGCCCCATCCTGCTCGCCAACGCCCGCGTCGTCGATCCCTCCAGGGATTTCGATGGTGTCGCCGACGTCCTCATTGCCGACGGCACCATCCGCGAGACTCGTCGCGGCATTGGTGCGGCCGGCGTCCCCGAAGGCACCGACATCGTCAATTGCACCGGCAAGATCGTGGCGCCGGGCCTGATCGACATGCGCGCCTTCGTCGGCGAGCCCGGCCTCAGCCACCGCGAGACCTTTGCCTCGGCGAGCCAGGCCGCCGCGACCGGCGGCATCACCACCATCATCTGCCAGCCCGCCACCTCGCCCGTGATCGACAATTCTGCGACGGTCGACTTCGTGATGCGGCGCGCGCGCGACACCGCGATCGTCAACATCCAGCCGATGGCGGCCCTCACCAAGGGCATGCACGGCGAGGAGATGACCGAGTTCGGCCTGTTGAAAGCCGCCGGCGCGGTCGCCTTCAGCGACGGCGACAGGAGCGTGACCAACGCCCAGGTGATGCGCCGCGCGCTGACCTACGCCCGCGACTTCGACGCGCTGATCGTTCATCACACCGAGGATCCCAACCTCGTCGGCGAAGGCGTGATGAACGAGGGCGAGTTCGCCACCCGGCTCGGCCTGATGGGCATTCCGAACGCCGCCGAAGCCGTGATGCTGGAGCGCGATCTGCGGCTCGTCGCGCTCACCGGCGGCCGCTACCACGCGGCGTCGCTGACCTGCATCGACTCCCTCGAGATCCTCGAGCGCGCCCGCGACGCCGGGCTTACCGTCAGCGCCTCGGTCTCGATCAATCATCTGGCGCTGAACGAGAACGACATCGGGCCCTATCGTTCGTTCCTGAAGCTGTCGCCTCCGTTGCGCACCGAGGACGACCGCCGCGCGCTGGTGGCGGCGCTCGGCTCCGGCCTTCTCGACGTCATCATGTCCGACCACAATCCGCAGGACGTCGAGGTCAAGCGCCTGCCGTTCGCGGAAGCCGCTCCCGGCGCCGTCGGACTCGAGACCATGCTGCCCGCGGGCCTGCGCCTCGTGCACAATGGCGAGATGGAACTGAAGACGCTGATCCGCGCGATGTCGACCCGACCGGCGGAGCTGCTCGGGCTACAAGGCGGAACCCTGCGCGCCGGCAGCCCGGCGGATGTCATCGTGATCGACCCCGATACGCCGTGGGTGGTCGATCCCGCCGACCTCAAATCACCCTGCAAGAACACCCCGTTCGACGAGGCGCGCTTTACAGGCCGCGTGGTGCGCACCATTGTCGGCGGACGGACGGTGTACGAGCATGTCTGACGCGCGCGATCGTTCGACATGGAGATTCAGCCATGGGGCTTGAAGCATTTTTGCCGGTGGCCTTCGTCATCGGCTACCTCCTCGGCTCGATTCCGTTCGGGCTGATCCTCACCAAGCTCGCGGGCACGCAGGATATCCGCTCGATCGGCTCCGGCAGCATCGGCGCCACCAATGTGCTGCGCACGGGACGCAAGAGCCTTGCCGCGGGCACCTTGCTGTTCGACGCGCTCAAGGGCACTGTGGCCGTGGTGATCGCCGGCTACATTGCAGGCCCCAATGCCGCCATGGTGGCCGGGCTCGGCGCTTTCCTCGGCCATCTCTTCCCGGTCTGGCTCAAGTTCAAAGGCGGCAAGGGCGTGGCCGTCTATATCGGCATCCTGCTCGGCCTGTTCTGGCCTGGCGCCGTCGTGTTCTGCCTGCTCTGGCTGGCGACCGCCTTCACCACCCGCTACTCCTCGCTCTCCGCGCTGGTGGCGGCGTTCATCACGCCGATGTTCCTGTGGTGGTTCGGGCACCTCGCACTGTCTGCTCTGACAGCGGTGCTGACGCTGTTGCTGTTCTACGCGCATCGCGAGAACATCAAGCGCTTGCAAGCGGGCAAAGAAAGCCGGATCGGCGAGAAGGCCTAGAGTGTTTTCGAGCGAAGCGGATGCCGGTTCGCGTCAAGACAACGCATCAAAACAAGAATCCAAAGCCGGGCGTCTACGGATACCGAAGCGGTCCTTCCACATTAAATCCCAAATCCTGTTCGCAACTTGCGGCCGAATCACTGTTGTATTGGCCAGCGGGGTTCTGGGGCTGTCATCCTGACAGCGTGGATAGCGTTACGCGGTAGCTCAGAATGAGCGAGAAGATTGTCGGCGCGCATGACGGGGTTGGTTCGCAGGGTGCTCCGGGCACCGCAGCGAGCCGACTGCTGTCAATGACCAACATCTGGTCCGATGCGGCCTCGCCGCCTCCCGCACCAGAACCTGCTCCCGCTTTACCGCAAGCACCGCAGCCTGATCTCGTTGTGCAAGCACCTGCGACAGTCGAGCCGGCTGCACCGGTCGCGCCCGCGCGGACGCATTCCGATCAATGGCCGCCGCGAAAACTGTCGCTGGCGCTTCAGGGCGGCGGCACCTTCGCCGCCTTCACTTGGGGCGTGCTCGAGCGGCTGCTGGAAGAGCCCTCCATCGCGATCGACACCATCAGTGGCGCCAGCGCCGGCGCCATCAACGCACTCCTGCTCGCCTCCGGCTTTGCCGAAGGCGGGCGCGAAGGCGCCCGGTCACGGCTGAACCGGTTCTGGCTCCGCCTGATGCACGAAGCCTCGTTCCGCGCGCTGATGCTGGTCGGCGGCTTCTCGCCGGCGGGAAGCTCGGTCGCGTTCGGGCCGACGCTGCGCTCCGGCCACTTCGATCCGTTCGATCTCGATCCGCTGCGGCAGGCGCTGTCGCGCGACATCGATTTCGCCGCCCTGCGCCATCCGAACTGTCCGAAGCTCTTGATCGCAGCGACGCGGATCCACGACGGCCAGCAACAGATCTTCCGCAATGACGCTGTCACCGCCGACGTCGCGCTGGCCTCGACCTGCCCGCCCCTCGTCCACTGCGCCGTCGAGATCGACGGCGAGGCCTATTGGGACGGCGGCTTTGGCGGCAACCCGCCGCTGCTGCGGCTGGCGCAGGAAACGACCACGTCCGATGTCCTGCTGGTCCAGGTCACGCCGGCGCGCGACAGCTACGTGCCGATCACGCTCGCCGCGATCGACCGCCGGCTCGACCAGATCGCGGCCAACGCCGCGCTCAACGCCGAGATCGCCGCGATCGAATGGGCGCAGGCTCATGCCGCGCCATCGCTGCGGCTCTCCAGGATCGCGGCAGAAGACTTTGTTGATGGGCTGGCGCAGCGCTCGTCCACCGATCTCGGCCGCGGCTTCATTCGCCTCCGGCACCGCAGCGGCCGCGAGGCCGCGGAGCGCTGGCTGAAGCAAGGTGCGGATAGCAGCGCCGCGCTGGCAGCATCCGGCCAGCGCATTGTTGCCGACGAACCCGCACTAGCCTGATTTCGCCAGCGCGTCCTCCAGGAACCAGGCCGCTGCGAGTGCGAGCGGATCGTTGCCGAAGCGTGCGATCACCTGCACACCGATCGGCAGGCCGCCGACCTTCAGCACCGGTACGTTGACGCAAGGATTGCCCATCAGCGTCCAGAGCCTGTTGTAACGGGGATCGCCCGTGGTCGCGAGCTCCTTGGCCGGCGCCGTGCCCGGCGCGGAATAGGTCAGGAGCACGTCGACGCCCTCGAACAGCTCGCCGAGCTCGCGGCGGCCGCGCCGGCTGATCCGCCGCGCCTCGTCATATTCCTTCGGCGTCAGGCCGGCCGTCGCGTCGAGACTGGCGCGCAGCATCGGCGCGATCTCGTCGTGGCGTTCGGAAAACTCCCAGGCCAGCGCGCGATGCGCCTCGAAATCCTGGACGATCGGATGGATGTGCCAGGCCTCCTGCACCGCTTCGGGCAGATCGATGGTCTGCACGCTGGCGCCGGCGCGCGTCGCCGCCTTGATCGCGGCTTGCAGTCCCTCTTCGGCCGCCGGCTCGACAGCGCCGGCGAACTCCTGCCTGACGACGCCGATCCGCGGCGACTTCGCTGCGGCGATGCCGGAGAATTCGCTGCGCCCCGTCATCGCCAGCAGTCCGCGCGCGAGATCCTCCGCGCGCGCGCCGAACAGGCCGACCGTGTCGAGCGCCCACGAATAGCATTTGACGCCGACCGTCGGCAGCATGCGGAACGACGGCTTGATCGCGGCGGTCCCGCAATAGGCGGCGGGGCGGATCACCGAGCCGCCGGTCTGGGTGCCCAGCGCCAGCGGGATCATGCCGGCGCCGACGGCTGCCGCGGAGCCGGAGGACGAGCCGCCTGGCGAATGGCCCGTGTTGTGCGGATTGCGCGTCGGCGTGGGATCGCGCGAGGCGAACGCCGTGGTCGTGGTCTTACCGATGATGGTGGCGCCCGCCCGCTTCAGCATCATCACGACCGGCGCATCCGAGCGCGGCTGCCAGCCGCGATAGATCTCCGAGCCCATCTCGGTCGGCATATTGGCGGTGTCGATGATGTCCTTGATCCCGACGGCGATGCCGCGCAGCGGACCGGCGCCTTGCGCCTTCGCGGCCTTGTCGTGGCGGACGAAGGCGCGGACGTCCTTCTCCTTGGCCTCGATCGCCGCATGCGATTGGGCTATCGCGGCATCGGGCGACAACTCGCCGGCTTCAATGCGGCGCTGGAGGTCGGCGAGTGAGATCATGGCAAAATCCTTCTTATTGGCATCGCTTTTAGCATTGGGGCGAAGCCGCGCAAGCGCACGTCACTGTTGCGCAACGCCCTCAGGTTGTTCCATGCTGCACTCACAAGGAGACGCCGTGGACGCCATCAATCCGAGCGTGGACCTGACCGAGGCTGAGCGGATCGACCACCTGCGGCTGATCCGCTCCGACAATGTCGGGCCGCGCACCTTCCGTTCGCTGGTCGACCATTTCGGCACCGCGCGCGCCGCGCTGGAGCGGCTGCCGGATCTGGCGCGCCGCGGCGGTGCGCAGCGATCGGGGCGCATTTGTAGCGCCGATGAAGCGAAGGCCGAGCTCGCCGCAAGCCGCAAGTTCGGCATCGCCTGGCGCGCGCCCGGCGAAGACGGCTATCCGGCGCGGCTCGCAACGCTCGACGATGCGCCGCCATTGCTCGCGGTGCGCGGCGACGCGAAAACCTTGATGCGACCGATGATCGCGATCGTCGGCTCGCGCAACGCCTCCGGTGCCGGCTTGAAGTTTGCCGGCCAGCTTGCGCGCGAGCTCGGCGAAGCCGGTTTTGTCATCATTTCCGGCCTCGCCCGCGGCGTCGACCAGGCCGCGCATCGCGCGAGCGTCGAAGGCGGCACGATCGCCGTGCTCGCCGGCGGGCATGATTGCATCTATCCGCCCGAGCATGGCGACCTGCTCGCCGCGATCCTCGATCACGAGGGCGCCGCGATTTCCGAGATGCCGCTCGGCCATGAGCCGCGTGCCCGCGATTTTCCCCGCCGCAACCGCCTGATCTCCGGTGCATCGCTCGGCGTGGTCGTGGTGGAAGCGGCGCACCGCTCGGGCTCGCTGATCACCGCGCGCATGGCGGCCGAACAGGGCCGCGAGGTGTTCGCAGTGCCCGGCTCGCCGCTCGATCCGCGCGCCGCCGGCACCAACGATCTGATCAAGCAGGGCGCAACGCTCGTCACCGAGGCCGACGATATCGTCAATGCGGTACAGCCGATCATGGAGCGCCCGCTGATGCATCCGGCGAGCGAGCCAAACAGCGAGCCGTTCGAGAGCGATCCGCAAGGCCACGACCGCGACCAGATCACCGGCCTGCTCGGCCCCGCCCCAATCTCGATCGACGATCTCGTGCGGATGTCCGGCGCCTCGCCCGCAATCGTGCGTACCGTGCTCCTGGAGCTCGAGCTCGCCGGCAAGCTGGAGCGTCACGGCGGCGGGCTGGTGTCGCTGCTCTAGTGCTGGGTCTCTGACGTCTTGTTCACTGGAGAGACGTCATTCCGGGGCGCGACGAAGTCGCGAGACCGGAATCCATTCGTCCACGCACTCTGCGGCTAGATGGATTCCGGGCTCCCTCGCTCCGCTCGGGCCCCGAAATGACGGAATGGATCGTCGGAGTCGCAACCCTAGCCGTCGTTGCGCTGATCGAACTGCGTCCGTGCCGCCTCGATCTGGCCCAGATGGTCCTTTGCCCATTTGCCGAGCGCCTCGACAGGCTGCGACAGTCCGTGGCCGAGATCGGTCAGCTCATAGTCCACGCGCGGCGGGATGGTCGGAAAGATCGTGCGCGTGACGAGGCCGTCGCGCTCCAGCCCGCGCAGCGTCAAGGTCAGCATCCGCTGCGAGATGCCGTTGATCATGCGCTTCAGCTCATTGAAGCGCTTCGGCCCGTCGCTGAGCATCATGATGACGAACACGCTCCATTTGTCGCCGACACGGGACAGCACGGAGGCGACCCCACGACAATCCGCATGGTTGGGATCCGGCCTTGGGCCGGGCCTCGTATCTGGTTTTGGATTTGGCCTCGGCGGAGCAGGCAAATCGGTGTTTTCAGGTTTCAATAATGTGCCCATGGCTCAAAAAAGTGCGTTCTTGCGAGGATTTCGATAGTCACTCATGTAGCGCTGGTTACAATCTTATACCAGGGTGACCCCAAATGAAACTCCTCCACCTCGACTCCAGCGTCCTCGGCCCCCACTCCGTCAGCCGGCAGGTTTCCGCCGCCATCGTCGACCGGCTGCGCCAGGCGACGCCCGGGCTCGACATCACCTATCGCGACCTGACCCAGACCCCGCTCGCCCATCTCTCCGGCTCGCATCTGGCCGCCGCGCAAGGCGCGCCGGCGCCAGCGGAACTCGCAACCGATCTTGCCGCGAGCGCAGCCGCGCTGGACGAGTTCTTGGCCGCCGACATCGTCGTCATCGGCGCGCCCATGTACAATTTCACGATCCCAAGCCAGCTCAAGGCCTGGATCGACCGCATTCTCGTGGCGGGGAAGACGTTCAAATACGGCGCGACCGGACCTGAGGGGCTCGCCGGCGGCAAGCGCGTGATCGTCGCGATCTCACGCGGCGGCTATTACGGCTCCGAGACGCCATACGCGGCCGGCGAGCATCTCGAAACCTATCTGCGCTGGGTGTTCGGCTTCATGGGTATCACTAGCGTCGAATTCATCCCTGCCGACGGCATCCAGGTCGGGCCGGACCATCGCGAGAAGGCTCTCACCGGCGCGCTCCAGGCCGCAACCAGCCTGCGCGCCGCTTGAGATCACGTGACCGGTCGCCGCGAAATCGTCTGCGGCGGCCGGTCGTCGGTCGCACGATCTGCGAAGCTAGATCCAGACGCCCTGCATGCCCAGGATCACGGCGACGAGCGAGACGAACAGGCCAATTGCGGAAAATAATGCGACCGCGACGAGTTCGGATGTACCGGAGCGCTTCACCGGAACGGCGGATCTTCGCGGTGATGGAATCGCGGAAAAAATACGGGCTGCTTTCGGCATCGCAGACTCCCTCAGATGAGTCTTCTGACCCCGTAAGAATGTATTGGCGGTATGCGCGAAGGTTCAACGCCTTACGCAAGATTTTGGAAACATCCCGCAAGGCACAGGAACCAGCTGGCGCAACTGCGTGCACCGCGCCGGCCGATTCAATTTGCGCTTGATTTGATCAGCCGCGATAGATCGGCGCGCCGCTCGGCGAGGCCACCGCGCCGCCGTCGACGAAAATCTCCTGGCCCTGCACATGGGCGGAATCATCGGAGGCGAGGAACAGCACCGTCTTCGCAACATGATCCGTTTCGCCGATCCGCCCGAGCGGCGTCGATAGCGCGATCCGCTTCTCGAACGCCTTCTCGGCCTCGGGCGTCGCGACCGCAGGTCCCCAGATCGGCGTGCGGATCGCACCGGGCGCCACCACGTTGACGCGAATGCCGCGCGGCGACAGTTCCGAGGCCATGGTCCGCGCCATCGCGCGCACGCCGGCCTTCGCGGCGCCGTAAGCGGAGTAGCCGGGAATGCCGAGCACGGAGATCACCGAACCGTTGAGGATGATCGAGGCATTGTCGTTGAGATAGGGCAGCGCCGACTGAACGGTGAAGAACACGCCAGTGAGGTTCGTGCTGATGACCTTCTCGAAGACGTCCAGCGTCGCCGAGCCGAGCGGCGTGCCGCCGGCGATACCGGCATTGGCAAAGACGATGTCGAATTTGCCGAACGTCTCGGTGCCTTTCTTGATCGCGGCTTCCGTCGCGGCGATGTCGGTGGCGTCGGCGGCGAGCGCCAGCGCATTCGGCCCGAGCTCCTTCGCAGCCGCCTCCAGCGTCTCCTTGTTGCGCCCGGTGATCACGACCCTGGCGCCCTCGGCCACGAACAGCTTTGCGGTCGCAAGGCCAATGCCGCTGTTGCCGCCGGTAATCAGGGCCGTCTTGTTCTTCAGTCTCACGCTCGCCTCCAGTAGTTGCATGATGAAACTACATTGCCATCTAGGGCAAATGGTTTTATGATGCAACCACACAAGCGCGTGATCGGACCCGCCCACTCCGACGGAAGCGATAGAGACGAGACCATGGTGAAACGAACGAGCTTTGAGGGCGATGCCTGCCCGATCGCGCGATCGCTGGAGGCGCTCGGCGACTGGTGGTCGCTGCTGATCATCCGCGAGGCGCTGTTCGGCCTACGCCGTTTCGGCGAATTCCAGAGCAAGCTCGGCATGGCCAAGAACATCTTGGCGGCGCGGCTGCGCGCGCTGGCCGATCACGGCATTCTGGAAACCGCCCCCGCCTCCGACGGCAGCGCCTACCAGGAATACGTGCTGACGCCCAAGGGGCGCGGCACCTTCCCGATCCTGGTGGCCCTACGGCAATGGAGCGAGGAGTTCGACGATCACCCCGCGGGGATCGCGACGATCCTGGTCGATCGCGAGAAGGGCCGCCCGGTGAAGAAGCTCGAAATGCGCGCCGAGGACGGCCGCCTGCTCAGCCCCGCCGATACCGCGCTGAAGCCGCGGCCGGCGCGACGGCGGCGGTCGGCGGGATAGCAACGCGCTGCCGCCCCACCGTCATTGCGAGCGCAGCGAAGCAATCCAGAGTCTTTCCGCGGCGGCAGTCTGGATTGCTTCGCTACGCTCGCAATGACGACGTTGATGCAGCGTACTCATTTTTATCACCGTCACCCTGAGGCGCTCGCCTCTTCGGCGAGCCTCGAAGGGCGACGGCCCGGCTGGCAACTCGGCCGTTCATCCTTCGAGGCTCCCGACGCGATGCTCGGCATCGCTCCACTCGCGCCTCAGGATGACGGATCTGATGTTGGCCGCACCGCTACGACAGCTTGCGCCTGCTCCGCAGCCTCAGATGCTCGTCGGCCTCGACCTGTGTCATGCCCAAGAGATAATGTAACACGTGCAGCTTGTGGCGCTCGGCGAGCTTGCGCAGGGCGGCGGTCTGCTCGGCAATGAAGGCCACCGCCTCATCCGCCCCGCCTTCCCCCGGTTCCTCGTTGCGCGCGCCTCCCGGCGCGCCCGATGAAGCGCGCGCCCGTTTCTTTCCTGGCCTAGTCACCAGCCCACCCCGAATCCATGCCCCGGAGAAACATTATGCCGACATCGACCGCAACTCCAAGGTGGTATTTTGCAACTTTCTCGATATGAAACTTTTCCCATTGCGGCGGCTTTCAACACCCGCCGATTTGACAGGACCGGCCTCACCACCCATGTTCGGGTCGAAACGGCCGACCCGAGTCCTTTCGTTTTCGGCCCAAGATTTTCCCATAAGTTACTGGAACTACATGAATATCGTCATTGTGGAGTCGCCGGCGAAAGCCAAGACGATCAACAAATATCTAGGCTCGTCCTACGAGGTTCTGGCGTCGTTCGGCCATGTCCGCGACCTCCCCGCCAAGAATGGCTCCGTCGATCCCGACGCCAATTTCAAGATGATCTGGGAGGTCGACCCCAAGGCCGCCGGACGGCTGAACGATATCGCGAGGTCGCTAAAGGGCGCTGACCGCCTGATTCTCGCCACCGACCCTGATCGCGAGGGCGAGGCCATCTCCTGGCACGTGCTGGAGGTGCTGAAAGAGAAGCGCGCGCTGAAGGACCAGAAGATCGAGCGCGTGGTGTTCAACGCCATCACCAAGCAGGCGATCTCGGAAGCCATGAAGCATCCGCGGCAGATCGACGGCGCTCTGGTCGATGCCTATATGGCGCGCCGCGCGCTCGACTATCTGGTCGGCTTCACCCTCTCCCCCGTGCTGTGGCGCAAGCTGCCCGGCGCGCGCTCGGCCGGCCGCGTGCAGTCGGTGGCACTGCGCCTCGTCTGCGACCGCGAGCTCGAGATCGAGAAGTTCGTCCCGCGCGAATATTGGTCGCTGGTCGCGACCCTGCTGACCCCGCGCGGCGATGCCTTCGAGGCCCGCCTGGTCGGCGCCGACGGCAAGAAGATCCAGCGCCTCGACATCGGCACCGGCGCGGAGGCCGAAGACTTCAAGAAGGCGCTGGAAGCGGCCGCCTATGCCGTGACCGCGGTCGATGCCAAGCCTGCGCGACGCAATCCGCAGGCGCCCTTCACCACCTCGACGCTGCAACAGGAAGCCAGCCGCAAATACGGCTTCGCGCCGGCCCATACGATGCGCATCGCCCAGCGCCTCTATGAAGGCATCGACATCGGCGGCGAGACCACCGGACTCATTACTTATATGCGTACCGACGGCGTGCAGATCGCCCCCGAGGCGATCACCCAGGCACGCAAGGTGATCGGCGAGGATTACGGCAACGCCTATGTGCCGGACGCTCCCCGCCAGTACCAGGCCAAGGCCAAGAACGCCCAGGAAGCGCACGAGGCGATCCGTCCGACCGATCTCTCGCGCCGCCCCGACAGCATGAGCCGCAAGCTCGATGCCGATCAGGCCCGGCTCTATGAGCTGATCTGGAAGCGCACCATCGCGAGCCAGATGGAGGCGGCCGAACTGGAACGCACCACGGTCGACATCACCGCGAAAGCCGGCGGCCGGACGCTGGAGCTGCGCGCCACCGGCCAGGTCATCAAGTTCGACGGTTTCCTCGCGCTCTACCAGGAAGGCCGCGACGACGAGGAGGACGAGGATTCCCGCCGCCTGCCCAGCATGAGCGCCGGCGAAGCCCTGAAGCGGCAGTCGCTCGCCGTCACCCAGCATTTCACCGAGCCGCCGCCGCGCTTCTCTGAGGCATCCCTCGTCAAGCGCATGGAAGAGCTCGGCATCGGCCGGCCCTCGACCTATGCCTCGATCCTCCAGGTCCTGAAGGACCGCGGCTACGTCAAGCTGGAGAAGAAGCGCCTGCATGGCGAGGACAAGGGCCGCGTCGTGATCGCGTTCCTCGAGAGCTTCTTCAGCCGCTACGTCGAATATGATTTCACCGCTGGCCTCGAAGAGCAGCTCGACCGCATCTCCAACAACGAGATCTCCTGGCAGGAGGTGCTGAAGGACTTCTGGCGCGACTTCATCGGGGCCGTCGACGACATCAAGGATCTGCGCGTCGCGCAGGTCCTGGACGTGCTCGACGAGATGCTGGGCCCGCACATCTATCCGCCTCGCGCCGATGGCGGCGACGTCAGGCAGTGCCCGAATTGCGGCACCGGCCGGTTGAACCTCAAGGCCGGCAAGTTCGGCGCCTTCGTCGGCTGCTCGAACTATCCGGAGTGCCGCTACACTCGCCAGCTCGCCGCCGATGGTGAAGCCAACGCCGACCGCTCGCTCGGCCAGGATCCCGACACCGGCTTCGATGTCTGGATCAAGGCCGGCCGCTTCGGCCCCTACATCCAGCTCGGCGAGCAGAATGATTATGCGGAAGGCGAGAAGCCGAAGCGCGCCGGCATTCCGAAGGGCACCTCGCCCAGCGATGTCGACCTCGAGCTTGCGCTGAAACTGCTGTCGCTGCCGCGCGAGATCGGCAAGCACCCGGAAACCGGTCAGCCGATCACCGCCGGCCTCGGCCGCTTCGGGCCGTTCGTGAAGCACGAGAAGACTTACGCCAGCCTCGAGGCCGGCGACGAGGTGTTCGACATCGGCCTCAACCGCGCGGTGACGCTGATCGCGGAAAAGGTCGCGAAGGGCCCGAGCCGCCGCTTCGGCGCCGATCCCGGCAAGGCAATCGGCGATCATCCGACGCTCGGCACCGTCACCGTGAAGAGCGGCCGCTATGGCCCCTACGTCACCGCAGGCGGCGTCAACGCCACGATCCCGGCCGAGTTCGAAAAGGACGCCATCACGCTGCCGCAGGCGATCGCGCTGATCGACGAACGCGCGGCCAAGGGCGGCGGCAAGACCAAGGCGAAGAAGGCGGCCAAGCCCGCCAAGGCCAAGAAGGCTACGGACGGCGAGGACGCCGCGCCAAAGCCGAAGAAACCGGCCGCGAAGAAAGCCGCGGCCAAATCGAAAACCGAATCCACCAGCAAGGCGCGCGCCGCCGTGCCGTCGACGGCCAAGACTTCTGCCACAAAGCCGTCGCCGACCAAGGCAGCCGCCACCAAGGCTCCGGCCAAGAAGAGTGCCGGCAAGAATTAGAGGTTAAGTGAAACGCAAGAATGACCGTGGCTTTCCCGACCGGACAGCCATCGTCGCCTTCATCAAGGCAAACCACGGAAAGGTCGGGACCCGCGAAATTGCGCGCGAGTTCGGCCTGAAGAATGCCGATCGCGCCGAGCTCAGGCGCATGCTGCGCGAGCTCGCCGACGACGGCATCATCAAGAAGAAGCGCCACAAGGTCTCCGAGCCGGACACGCTTCCGCCGACGCTGCTCGCCGACATCACCGGGCGCGACAGCGACGGCGAATTGATCGCCTCCCGCGCCGAATGGGACGAGGTCGAAAGCGGCGAGCCGCCCAAAATCCTGATTGAGATGCCGCGCCGGCCCAAGCCTGGCACCGCCGCCGGTGTCGGCGACCGCGCGCTGCTGCGCATCGAACGCACCGACGAGGACGAAGGCCCCGCCTATCGCGGCCGCATCATCAAGCTCATCGACAAGGCCAAGAGCCGCATCCTCGGTGTATTCCGAGCACTGCCCGAAGGCGGCGGACGGCTCGTCCCCGTCGACAAGAAGTTCGCCGACCGCGAATTGAACATCGCGAAGGCCGACACACAAGGCGCACAGGACGGCGACCTCATCAGCGTCGACATCGTCCGCTCGCGCGGCTTTGGCCTCGCCTCCGGCCGCGTCAAGGAGAGGCTCGGCTCGGTCAAGTCGGAGAGGGCGATCAGCCTGATCGCGATCTACGCCCACGACATCCCCTTGCAATTCTCGCCTGCGGCCGAGCGCGAGGCGGAGGCGGCCGAGCCGGCGAACCTGAAAGGGCGCGAGGATTGGCGCGACGTGTCGCTCGTCACCATCGATCCGCCGGATGCGAAGGATCACGACGACGCGGTGCATGCGCAGGCCGACGATGATCCCAACAACAAGGGCGGCTTCATCGTCAACGTCGCCATCGCCGACGTAAGCTTCTATGTGCGGCCGGGCACCGCGCTCGACCGCGACGCGCTCGATCGCGGCAACTCGGTCTATTTCCCTGACCGCGTCGTGCCGATGCTGCCCGAGCGCATCTCCAACAATCTCTGCTCGCTGGTGCCGGGCGAGCCGCGCGGCGCGCTCGCGGTACGCATGGTGATCGGACCCGACGGACGCAAGCGCTCGCACACCTTTCACCGCATCCTGATGCGCTCGGCGGCGAAGCTGCATTATGCGCAGGCACAGGCTGCGATCGACGGTCGACCCGATGACACCACCGGCCCGCTGCTCGATCCGATCCTGAGGCCGCTCTACGCCGCCTATGCTTGCGTCAAGCGCGCCCGCGACGAGCGCGATCCGCTCAATCTCGATCTGCCCGAGCGCAAGATCCTTTTGAAGAGCGACGGCACGGTCGACAGCGTCGTCGTGCCGGAACGTCTCGATGCGCACAAGCTCATCGAGGAGTTCATGATCCTCGCCAACGTCGCCGCGGCCGAGATGCTGGAGAAGAAATCGCTGCCGCTGATCTACCGCGTGCACGACGAGCCGACGCTGGAGAAGGTCCACGCGCTCAGCGAGTTTCTGGAGACGCTGGACGTTCCCTTCGCGAAATCAGGCGCGTTGCGCCCCACCCTGTTCAACCGCGTGCTGGCCCAGCTCGAAGGTCACGACTATTACCCGCTGGTGAGCGAGGTCGTGCTGCGCGCCCAGGCGCAGGCGGAATATTCCGCGGAGAATTACGGTCATTTCGGCCTGAACCTGCGCCGCTATGCGCATTTCACCTCGCCGATCCGCCGCTATGCCGACCTCATCGTGCACCGCGCACTGGTCCGCGCGCTCGGCCTCGGCGAAGGCGCCCTGCCCGACAGCGAGACGCCGGAAAGTCTCGGCGAAGTCGCCGCGCATATCTCGCTGACCGAACGGCGCGCGATGAAGGCAGAGCGCGAGACCGTCGATCGCCTGATCGCGCATCATCTCGCCGACCGCATCGGCGCCAGCTTCCAGGGCCGCGTCTCCGGCGTCACGCGCGCCGGCCTGTTCGTCAAGCTGAGCGAGACCGGCGCCGACGGATTGATCCCGATCCGATCCCTCGGCACGGAATATTTCAACTATGACGAGAGCCGCCACGCGCTGGTCGGCACGCGCAGCGGCACCATGCATCAGCTGGGTGACGTCGTCGACGTCCGTCTGATAGAAGCAGCTCCTATCGCAGGCGCGCTACGCTTCGAACTGCTGTCGTCAGAACGCGAGACCAGTCCCCGCGAGCGCCGGCCGTTCCGTCCGCAGCGCAAATTGTCCAAGGCGCATCCGGGGCGCAGTCCGGAGAGAAAACGCAAGCCGGAAAAGCAAAAATCTGCCAAGGGCAGGAAGGTCAAGGGAAAGAGCAAGGGCAAAGGCAAGGGACAGAAGGGCAAGGTATGGTGACGATGAGCACGGCCCCAAAGATCTGGACGCGCGAGACCGGTCTCGTCGAGAAGCGCGACGTGTGGGCTGCGATGAAGCGCGGCTTTCGCGGCTGCTGTCCGCGCTGCGGCGAGGGCAAGCTGTTCCGCGCCTTCCTGAAGACGGCGGACAATTGCGCCAAATGCGGCCTCGACTTCACCCCGCATCGCGCCGACGATCTGCCCGCCTATCTCGTCATCGTCATTGTCGGTCACATCGTGGTGCCGACCATCCTCTGGATCGAGACCAACTACACTACGCCGATCTGGCTCAGTTTCGTGGCCTATCTGCCCTTCACCTTCGTCGCCTCACTCGCGCTATTGCAGCCCGTGAAGGGAGCTGTGGTCGGCTTGCAATGGGCTCTGCGCATGCACGGGTTTGACGAGAACCCTCCCGATGGTATTCCGCCTGTGTAAGTAAGAAGCAAAAAACGGTTTGGGTGAGGATATGACGGATATTGCGCAAGCAGTGGAGAAGGCCAAGGTTCACGATGAGAAGGAAGCCGACCACCATCCCTATTTTCGCCCGAGGGATGCGGCGACGCTGATCCTGGTCGATCGCAGCGGGCCCATTCCGAAAGTGCTGGTCGGCAAGCGCCACGACAAGGTGGTGTTCATGCCCGGAAAGTTCGTCTTCCCCGGCGGCCGCGTCGACAAGGCCGATTATCGCGTGCCCTGCGCCGCCCCTATCACCACGGAGCTCGAAGCCAATCTCGCCAAGGGCAGCCCGAAGACCCCGGCCTCGCGCGCGAAGTCGCTCGCCATTGCTGCGATCCGCGAAGCCTGCGAGGAGACTGGTCTGTGCCTCGGCCGCCAAGCGGAGGGCAAGGTGCCCAAGCTCGAAGGCCCCTGGAAGCCATTCGCGGATGCCGGCCTCCTGCCCGACCCATCCGGCCTGTTCCTGATCGCCCGCGCCATCACCCCGCCCGGCCGCGTCAAGCGCTTCGATACGCGCTTCTTCACGGCGGATGCCTCCGCGATCACTCACCGCGTCGACGGCGTGATCCATGCCGATGCCGAGCTGGTCGAGCTGGTCTGGGTCGAGCTCGGCTCAAAACCGCTCGCGGATCTGCATCCGATGACGCGCAACGTGCTCAACGAGCTCGACACCCGCCTTGCCAGCGGCCCGCTCCGCCACGATGCGCCGGTGCCGTTCTTCCATTTCTACGGCGGCAAGATGCAAAAGGATGTTTTGAGCTGATCGGCGCTCCCCTCTCCGTCATTCCGGGGCGCGCCTCTCTCCACTGGTCATTCCGGGGCGCGCGCAGCGCGATCCCGGAATCCATTCATCCACCGTGTCTGCGGCTCGATGGATTCTCAGATGCGCGATTGCGCATCATAGCTCGCGCCAAGAGGCGCGCCCCGGAATGACGTGCTGAGAGATCTGCAAAAAACAAAATAATCTTCCCGCCGCCGCCAATGGCGGAGTTCCGCCGCGTGCCTATGTCTTTCCCCAACGACACCCAAAACGGACACCGGGCGATGGCACAACGGCAACTCAAGCTTGGCGCGTTCATGCGCCCGATCAGCATCCACACCGGCGCCTGGCGCTATCCCGGCGCCTGGCCCGACGCCAATTTCAACATCAGTCACATCAAGCAGCTGATCCAAAAGCTCGAGGCCGGCAAGTTCGATGCCTTCTTCATGGCCGATCACCTCGCCGTCTTGAACATGCCGATCAATGCGCTCAAGCGCAGCCACACGGTGACGTCGTTCGAGCCGTTCACGCTGCTGTCGGCGCTGTCCGCCGTCACCGAGCGCATCGGCCTGATCGCGACGGGCTCGACCACGTTCGACGAGCCCTATCACGTCGCGCGCCGCTTCGCCTCGCTCGATCACATCAGCGGCGGCCGCGCCGGCTGGAATATCGTCACCACCTCGAATCCGGACGCGGCGCTGAATTTCGGCCTCGACGATCACATGGAGCACGCCGAGCGCTACAGGCGCGCCCGCGAATTCTACGACGTCGTCACCGGCCTCTGGGACTCCTTCGCCGACGATGCGTTCGTGCGCGACGTCGAGAGCGGCCTGTTCTTCGATCCCGCGAAGATGCACACGCTCGACCACAACGGCAAATATCTCAAAGTGCGCGGTCCGCTCAACATCGCCCGCCCGGTGCAGGGCTGGCCGGTGATCGTGCAGGCCGGCGCGTCCGAAGACGGCAAGCAGCTCGCCGCCGAGACCGCGGAAGCCGTGTTCACCGGCGGCGGCAGCCTCGCCGACGGCCAAAAGCTCTATGCCGACATCAAAGGTCGCATGGAGAAGGTCGGCCGCGATCCTGAGCACCTCAAGATCCTGCCCGGCGCCTTCGTCGTGGTCGGCGACAGCGTCGATGAAGCCAAGGAGAAGCGCGCGCTGCTCGACAGCCGCGTGCATTACGACAGCGCCATCGCCTCGCTGTCCGTCATTCTCGGTACCGATGCCTCGGGCTTCGATCCGGACGGCCCTCTCCCGGACATCCCCGAGACCAACGCCAGCAAGAGCGGCCGCCAGCGCATGGTCGATCTCGCCGCGCGCGAGAAGCTCACCGTCCGCCAGCTCGCCCAGCGCGTCGGCGGCTATGGCGGGCTGTCCTTCGTCGGCACCGCCAAGACCATCGCCGACCAGATGGAGGAATGGCTGGTCGGGCTCGGCTCGGACGGCTTCAACATCATGTTCCCGTTCCTGCCCGCCGGCCTCGACGATTTCGTCGACAAGGTCGTGCCGGAGCTGCAGCGCCGCGGGATTTTCCGCAAAGAGTATGAAGGGCCCACTTTGAGGGAGAATCTGGGCCTGCCGCGGCCGAAAAATCGGTTCTTTGAGGCATAATGGGGCCGTTTCGGGTAGATTTCCGGCCCCAAAACCTTGACATCAGACGGTTTCTGGCTAGGTTGCCGGCCAACGCGGGCCGTTTGGCCGGCTCCAGATTCCCTTTATTCCTGAGGTTCTGAACATGGCCAAAGCGGTCACCATCAAGGTCAAGCTCGTGTCCTCGGCTGACACCGGCTTCTACTACGTCGCCAAGAAGAATTCGCGCACCATGACCGACAAGCTGGTCAAGAAGAAGTACGATCCGGTCGCGCGCAAGCACGTCGAATTCCGCGAAGCCAAGATCAAGTAAGATCGGCTGAGCGTTGAAGAGTTTTGCGGGGCCCTTTCGGGCCCCGTTTTT
This sequence comes from Bradyrhizobium zhanjiangense, assembly GCF_004114935.1. Classification (NCBI taxonomy): domain Bacteria; kingdom Pseudomonadati; phylum Pseudomonadota; class Alphaproteobacteria; order Hyphomicrobiales; family Nitrobacteraceae; genus Bradyrhizobium; species Bradyrhizobium zhanjiangense. The sequence goes on along the minus strand of NZ_CP022221.1, from coordinate 4,421,463 downwards.
ATTTTGCGACCCCTGTCGTGTCCCGAACGTGATACAGCCTAGGCGATGCGTAGCATCGTCCGGTCGCGCTGCGCCGCAGAGCCGGGACCCAGGAAGCAACACAACGCGATGCTGATACATGGGCCCCGGCTCAGCAGCGTACCGCTGAAGAGGCGCCGCGCTGCGTCCGGGGCACGAGACAGAAATTGACGCGCTACCATTTCTCCACGCCGTCATTGCGAGGAGCCCGCGACAATATTGCAAAGCAATTTTGTCGCTGGTGCGACGAAGCAATCCAGGACCGTTCTGCCATTGCTGCAGACCCTCTCCTGAGTCCGTCCGCACATTTTTTTCTGGAGTCAGCGGTGTCACATCCCCTTACCCGCATGGAACTCCGGAGAACATAGGCCGTTTCCCCACCTGTTTTGAACGGGGAGACGCAAGCGTGAACCGCCGGCAAGTCCTTCGCGCATCGGCTGCCTTCTCGGCTGCCACCATGCTGCTGCGTGCAGCGAAGGCTCAGACGGGCTCCGCCCCGCCATTCAGCCCGTCCTACGTGCGCGAGCTTGCCCGCGCCCTTGCCGCGAAATCGTTCGAGCCTCCGGACGAGAAGCTGCCGGATGCACTGAAGAATCTCAACTACGATCAATACCGATCAATTCGCTTCAGGCCTGAGAAGGCGTTGTGGCGTGATGAGAAGCTACCGTTCGAAGTGCAATTTTTTCACCGCGGCTTTTTCTACAAGAACCGGGTCGAGATTTTTCAGGTGGTGAACGGGAGCTTCATGCCGATCCCGTATCGGCGCGACGACTTCTCGTTCGGAGAGGGTCTCGGACAATGGCCGGATGTCGACATCGGGTTTAGCGGATTCCGCATTCACGCTCCGATCAACAGGCCGGATTACTACGATGAAGTTTGTGTGTTCCTGGGCGCCAGTTACTTCCGAGCAGTCGCGAAAGGACTGACGTATGGCCTGTCCGCGCGCGGACTAGCGATCGATACCGGCGAGAGCAAGGGCGAAGAATTCCCGGCGTTCAAGGCCTTCTGGCTGGAGAAGCCGGTGCCGAATGCCTCTTCCATCGTAGTACACGCGCTGCTGGACAGTAAGAGTGCGGCCGCAAGCTACCGATTCACGATCCGGCCTGGCCAAAGCACGGTTTTCGACGTCGAGATGGCTCTCTATCCGCGGGTAGACATCGAGCATGCCGGGCTCGCGCCTATGACCAGCATGTTCTTCTTCGGGCCGAACGATCGCAAAGATTTTGACGATTTCCGCCCCGCGGTTCACGACTCGGATGGACTTGCGATCTTCAACGGTAGAGGTGAGCAACTCTGGCGTCCCCTGAACAATCCGCACGATCTGCAGGTCAGCAGCTTTGCCGACGTCAATCCGGGCGGCTTCGGCCTCATGCAGCGGGAGAGGAATTTCTTCGCCTATCAGGACCTCGAATCCAACTTCGAAAAGCGCCCAAGCTTATGGTTCGAGCCGATCGGCGATTGGGGCGAAGGAGCAGTGAAATTATTCGAGATACCTACCAAGGAGGAGGTCCACGACAACATCGCAGCGCTGTGGCAACCGAAGCAGCCGCTGACAGCCAAAAGCGAACACATCTTCACCTATCGGCTGCACTGGGGGCCGGACGCCCCCAAACCGGAGGCGCTCGCACGGTTCACGCGAACGGGGATCGGAAGCCGGGGTGACGATAGCAAATTGTTCGTGCTGGAACTGATGGGGGACCGACTCAAAGGCATCGATGCCAAGACCATCAAAGGCGTGGTGACCGCTGCAAAAGCCGAAGTCAGCAACATCGTCACGCAACCTAATCCCATGACAGGCGGATGGCGTCTGAGCTTCCAATGCTCGGTCAAGAAGCAAGCCGCAATCGAATTACGAGCTTTCCTGGCGCAAAACGAAGCGCCAGTCTCCGAAGTGTGGACCTATCGATGGACGCCCTGAGACCGTCGCCGACGCCTTCGCCGAACGCCCCTGGCAGCCCATTTCTGCCGCCGGAAAGTCCGCTGCCGATGCTGCCTTGCCGGCTGGATCGCGCGACTGAAGCTAACCGGTCGCCGGTGCATTCGGGTACCACTTTGATGGTTCGCCGCCTCTTTATTTTTGTCGGGACTGGGGTGCTGACGCTTGCCGGCGGCTACGGCATGTATGACGTGGTGAAAGTTGGCGGTGTAACCTTTCTCGAGGCGGTGCTGCTCGGCTTTTTCCTCGTGCTGCTCGCATGGGTCGCGCTCTCCTTCATGTCCGCGCTCGCCGGATTTTTCGTGCTGCTCACGCGCAGCCGGTCTTTTCTGCCGATCGATGCGACGGGCTCACTGCCTCCTATCACCTCGCGCACAGCCATGCTGCTACCCACCTATAATGAGGACCCGCATCATCTCATGGCGCGGCTACGCGCAATGTATGAATCAGTTCAAGCGACCGGATATGGGGACCAGTTCGACTGGTTTTTACTGAGCGATACGACCGATCCCGACATCTGGATTCGTGAAGAGCTGACCTTCATTCGGCTGCGCCGCGCCTGCGGCGCCGCTCGGCTGTACTACCGGCATCGCTCCAACAACATCGCGCGCAAGTCCGGCAATATCGCCGACTGGGTCATGAGGTTTGGGTCGGCCTATGATCACATGATCGTTCTCGACGCGGACAGCCTCATGGAAGGCGACACAATAGTTCGCCTTGTCAACGCGATGGAGTCCCATCCCGCTGCTGCGCTGATCCAGACGCAGCCGGTCATCGTCAACGCGCGCACAATGTTCAGTAGGCTGCAGCAATTTTCGGGGCGCGTTTACGGCCCCATCATTGCAGCCGGCAATGCTTGGTGGCACGGTGGCGACAGCAATTACTGGGGCCACAACGCCATCATCCGGGTACGGGCGTTCGCTGCGGAGGCCGGCCTGCCGGAGCTGAGCGGTCGTAAGCCTTTCGGGGGTCACATCTTGAGCCATGATTTTGTCGAGGCCGCGTTGATGCGCCGCGCGGGCTGGGCAATCTATCTGGCACCGACCCTCGGCGGCAGCTTCGAAGAAGCCCCGCCGTCACTGCTGGACTTTGCGGCAAGAGATCGTCGCTGGTGCCAGGGTAACCTTCAGCATCTCGCTGTGTTGCCCGCGCGCGGGCTACACTGGGTGTCGCGGCTGCATTTGCTTACAGGCATCGGCTCCTATGTCACCGCGCCGCTGTGGTTTCTATTCCTGGTGCTCGGCCTGCTGATTGCACTGCAGGCGCACTTCATCCGACCGGAATATTTTCCCAAAGGCTTCAGCTTGTTTCCGACCTGGCCGCAACAGGACCCGGTGCTTGCCGCCCAGATCTTTGCAGCGACCATGGGACTTCTGATCCTGCCGAAGCTGCTGGCCTATCTGGTGCTGATCGGCAATCGAAGAGAGCGGATCGGATTCGCAGGGAATCCTCGCGTATTGGCCGGAGTCGTTTGCGAGACATTTCTTGCGGCTTTGATCGCTCCGTGCATGATGATCCTCCAGACCAAGGCCGTGTTTGAAATTCTAGCTGGCCGGGACGCGGGCTGGCAGGTGCAGCGCCGAAGCGATGGCTACCTGGCTCGAGGCGAAATCTATCGCAAGCTCGTCGGCCCCACGCTCTGCGGATTGGCCCTGTTGCTCAGTGCCTACGCGGTCTCTCTGCCGCTGCTGCTTTGGATGTCGCCTGTCGTGCTGGGTCTTCTGCTTTCAATCCCGTTGGGCCTCATGACGTCTGCACGACTGAAGACGCCCGGACTTTTTGCCACGCCGGAAACCAACGACCCGCCCGCTGTGGTGCTCCGTGCAAACGAACTCGCCGCATCTGAGCCAACAGCGATAACCGGGGCCCTGCACCAGCTCAGCCAGGATCCAGAACTGCTAGGCCAGCATTTGGGATCGCTATCGCTTGCCAGGCCGCGCAAATTTGGCGCCGTCGACGTGCCTTTGGCGACGGCAACCACCAAGCTCGAGGAATGCGAAAGCTTGGAGGATGCAGTCGCATGGCTCGAAAGGCCGGAATTGCGCGCCGTTCTTGGCCATCCCATGCTGCTCCAGAGGGTCCTTGAGATGCCTCGCGCAGGTAAGAATAGGGAGCCCAGTATTCGGGATCGTCGGTAGAGTGCCCGCGCAAGCAGGACGCACTCTGCATTGCTTCGCTGCGCAAAGACCAAGCCACCGGTCGCCGTTCTCTGGCCGCCATCGATGGCTTCGCGGACCCGGTGGCCGCAATGTCGGAACCGGCGGTCAGCCTTCTCCCAGCCGCCATGCCGATGGCGCGAGCCTGGTTCGTTGCGAAGGTTCTCCAGCACCTTATTCCAGGAAGTAGACGCTCGTAACCAACACGGCGATCAGTACGGCACAACCAAGCAATGCAACGGTAAAGCAGATACGTGCTGGGATTGAATACGCATCAAAGTGCGGCTGTTCGATCATGCCACGCCTCCTCTCACCATCTGGCGGGAGCGCGATCATTAATCTTGGCAGCCTAGCCCTGTGGAACCTTGGTTAAAAGTCAACTGTGCTGACGCATCGGCCGCCTGGTGGCGGATCCCGGTTATTCAGGCAGACCTGAAGCGCGCATTGCTTCGATCAGGGGTGTTGCGAGCAACGGCACGCAGCCGATGGCGGAGCACTGACCATTGCTGCTGAAATTGGGCTGGAGTTGCATCACGCGCTCGGCGGTTGCATTCGCATCTTCCATTCGTCCGAGTTTGGCAAGCGACGCCGCCAGAAACATGTGCGAGACGCTGAAGCCTGGTTTGCTGCGAATGGCCCGTTGCGCTGCCGCCGCGGCATCTTCATAGCGTCCACGAAGAAAATGGCCCATGCAAATGCCATGCAGCGCAGCGGTAATCCACGGATCGAATGGACTAAGGCGGATACCCCGCTCGCCCCATTCGATGGCGCGCTCGGCTTCCCCTCCCCAGCCCAAAATCAACGCGCCCCAGGAATAGGCCCACGCCGCCGACGGGGAAATTGCCAGGGCGGCCTCGAAGGTTTCCAGAGCCAAGATACGGTCATGTTCGACAAGACCGATAGCGATTGCGGCGTAGACAAGTGCCGGGGCATCGTCGGGACCAAGCGCCACTGCAGTATGCGCGTACCTTATCGCGGCCGTGCGATTGTCTTCACGCCTTCCCGCTCGGAGATACAGTATTTCATTGCAAAACGCCGTTTGGCCGTGCGCGAGCGCGTAGTTCGGCTCAAGTAGAAGTGCGCGCTCGAGGAGTGGCACTGCCTGCGACGCGCCTTCCGGCATCCCAGTATCCACCAGCGGCGTCGCACGTAACACGAGATCGTAGGCGTCGAGATTGTCAGGCCGTTTGCGCTTCGCCCGTTCAATTTCGGCCTGACGCACGCTGGGCTCGATCGCGGCGACAGTGCTCACGGTAATTTCGTCCTGCAAGGCAAAGATGTCGTCGAGCGCGCGGTCGTAGCGATCTGCCCAGATATGGGCCCTGGTCTCCGCGTCAATCAGCTGCGCTGTGATCCGTACGCGGTCGCCTGCCCGTCGCACACTGCCTTCCAACACGTAACGAACCCCCAGTTCGCGTCCAACCTGCCTGATGTCAACGGACCGCCCCTTGTACGTGAAGGTCGAATTGCGGGCGATCACGAACAGCCATTTGAAGCGCGACAGCGCAGTGATGATGTCCTCCACCATGCCATCGGCGAAGTACTCCTGTTCCGGGTCGCCGGACATATTCTGAAACGGCAGAACCGCAATTGAAGGTTTGTCGGGTAATGACAGCAGTCGATTGCTCTCCGCCGTCGCTGGCTTCGCATTGGCAGGTTTGACCCCATATAGTCGAACCGCCCGATCGATGTTCTTCAGCGATCGTTCGCCTAGATCATCGAACTCGAATGTCGTTTTTCCCCTGACTTGTTCGAACGCACTTCCCGACAGACACACGCCGCCTGGTGCGCACTCGTTCTCAACGCGTGCGGCCACATTCACGCCATCACCGAAGATGTCGTTTTCGTCGCTGATAATGTCGCCGATGTTGATGCCGATGCGAAAGGCAATCTGTCCTTCCCGGCCGGCCATCTTCTCTTGAACGGCCATGGCGCATGTCACCGCGTCGACGGCGCTGGCGAATTCGACCAGGAGGCCATCGCCAGTTGTCTTGACGATCCTGCCCTTGTGCTCCGCAATGGCTGGATCGACGATTTCGCGGCGGATGACCTTAAGGGCTTCGAGCGTGCCGACCTCATCGGCGCCCATTAACCGCGAATAACCGGCAACGTCCGCTGCCAGCACCGCCGCTAACCGTCTCTCAACTCGCGCCATAGCCACCGCCACCCTGCCAGTTTGGAATTAATATAGCAGGATGAACATCTTCCGTCCCAGCCGGACGAAAGGCCGGGGTCTGGACAGCGCGCCAGGTCGGCTTCAGGGGCACGAGCGGCTATTCGCGGCCAAGCGGCGCGAGGTTTGCTTGAACTCGTGGGCTAGCGCTTACGACAACGCCCCTCGCTACGCCGCCTTCAACACCGGCGGCTGCGACGGCCTGATCAGCGCGAACGCGACCTGCACGATGCCGCCCGCGAGGCCCAGTGCCACTCCGATGCGCCAGGCCATGGTGTAGGAGCCGAGCGCGTCGTAGAGCAGCCCTCCCCCGTAGGCGCCGAGGAAGCTGCCGATCTGGTGGCTCATGAAGGCGAGGCCCTGGATCATCGCCTGCCAGCGCAGGCCGAACATCTCGGCGACCGCGCCCGCGACCAGCGGACCAACGCCCATCCAGAGGAAGCCCATGATGGCGCCGAACAGCAGCGTCGAGAACGACGTCGCCGGCAGCATGAAATACCAGGCAAGCGCCAGCGAGCGTAGGATGTAGATCGCGCCCAGCAACGCCAGCTTATTCCAGCGCTGCCCGGCCCAGCCGAAGAACAGCGAGCCCAGCACGTTGAAGCCACCGATCATGCCGAGCGTCTGCGCGCTCAGCATCGGGTCGAGGCCGCAGATCGCCAGATACGACGGCAGATGCGTGGTGAGGAACACCAGCTGCATGCCGCAGACGAGATAGGCGCAGGTCATCACCACGAAGGACGCATTGCCGAACGCAGTCCGCGCCGCGATCGCAGCCGTAGCATCGTCGATCTCGTCGGCGGCCGGCTTGGGCAGCGGGATCTGGTCGACGCGCCCGGCATACCAGGCGGCGGGGATCATCAGCACCGACATGATGACGAAGCCGGCAAGGCCAATGCGCCAGCCAAAGCCCTCGTTGAGCATCTGCCCGATCGGCGCCGACAGCAGCGCGCCGAGCGAGCCCGCACCGGAGACGATGCCGAGCACGGTCGAGCGCACCGTCTCAGGCACCGCGCGCGCCGCCACCGACATCGCGATCGCAGCCGCCGTGCAGGCCAGCGAGGTGCCGATCAAAACGCCGGCGCCGATCATGATGCTGACAAGCCCGTTGGCGGTCGCCATCAGCGCAAGGCCGACGATGTACATCAGCGCGCCCACGATCATGATCGGGCGAAAGCCGTAGCGCTCGGTCATGGCGCCGGCGAGCGGCTGGAGAAAGCCCCAGGCGAGGTTTTGCACGGCCAGCGCCAGTGTGAAATCCGACACCGAGATGTGGATGTCATGCGTCAGCGGTTGCAGGAAGATGCCGAGCGACTGCCGCAGCCCCATGCTCAGCGTCAGCATGATCGAGGCGCCGATCAGGATGGGCAAGGTCGGACGCAGAACCTGCAACAGGGGCATTCTTCTTCTCCCTTTTGGGCGCGGCGCGAAAGCCGCCGTCTGCTTTTGCCGTTGATTTTGGTTACACAGGTCTGTGTACTTAGGCTATAAAGGGCCGGTGCTGTCAAGCGAACAGGACGCGCGCTACCGCATGGCTCCCCCGCCCGCCCCACAGACGATGAAAGAGCGGATCCTTCAGACCGCCGACAAGCTGTTCTATCTGCAAGGCATTCGCGCCATCGGCGTCGACACCATCGCGGCCGAGATCGGCATCTCCAAGCGCACGCTCTACAACCACTTTCCCTCCAAGGACGCGCTGATCGCCGCCTATCTGGAACGCCGCTTCGTAGCTCAGCGCCCCTCCGACAAGCCGCCGGCCGAGCAGATCCTTGCGACGTTCGATTCGCTGGAGCGACGCTTCGCCGCCAAGGATTTTCGCGGCTGCCCGTTCGTGAATGCGGTCGCCGAGCTCGGGCCTTCCGACCGCGCCGTGAAGAAGATCGCAATCGCCTTCAAGGAAAGCCGCCGCCTCTGGTTTCGTGATCGGCTGACCGAGCTCGGCGTCGCCGATGCCGACGCGCTCGCAACCCAGCTCGTGCTGCTCGTCGACGGCTCCATCGCCCAGGACCTCGTCCGCGACGATCCGGCGATGGCCAGGGCGGCAAAGGAGGCGGCGAAGGTGCTGCTGCGCAATGCGGGGGTGGATGTGGGGCTTGATGCGAAGGCCGCGAAAGGACGCAAGCCCGCGCCACAACAATAACCGCCGTCGCCGCACCATTCGGTGTCATCACCCGCGAAGGCGGGTGATCCAGTATTCCAGAGACGGTGAGGCTAGAACCGAGAAGCCGCGGCGTACTGGATTCCCCGCATGCGCGGGGAATGACAGCGGAGTTTGTAGGATCCGTTCGGGATGATAGCAGAATGCCCCTGTTTTGCCCGACGTGTCAAATGGCGCTGCCGCCAGCGCAAACCGCGCTGCTCCTCGCGTAAGCCGTTGATCTTGCTACCGCCGGCTACTGTGCATGGGGTTGTTTTCGCACTTTTTGTGCCGGCAGCTCACGCCGCCTGCGCCACCACGCGGTTGCGGCCGTCGTGCTTGGCGCGGTAGAGCGCGGTGTCGGCGCGCTTGAGGACGTCGGCGACCGCCTCACCCTTCTGCTCCAGCGTGGTCAGGCCGATCGAGATCGTGACCTCGATACGCTTCGTCCCTTTGTGGATCGCAAACGGCTCGCCCGCGATCGAGCGGCGCAGGCGCTCGGCGACCATGCCGGCCACGTGCAGATCGGTCTCGGGCATCACGATGACGAACTCCTCGCCGCCATAGCGGCAGGCAAGGTCAATGCCGCGGATCGACTTGCGCACCCGCACCGCGAACTCGCGCAGCACGTCGTCACCGGCGTCGTGGCCGTAATTGTCGTTGATCGACTTGAAGTAGTCGATGTCCAGAATCATCAGCGCGAGCGGCTTGCCGCGGGTCGCGGCTTGCTCGGCGAGCGTCGCCAGATGGCTCTCCATGTAGCGGCGATTGTGCAGCCCGGTGAGCGCGTCGGTGATCGCCATCTCGATCGAGTTCTGCACGTTGTCGCGCAGGTGATCGGTGTAGCGGCGGCGGCGGATCTGGGTGCGGGCCCGCGCCAGCAGCTCGGTCTTGTCGATGGGGCGCAGCAGATAGTCGTTGACACCGATCTCGAGGCCGCGGAGCAGCCGCGTCGAGTTCTCGGGGTCGGCGATCGCCAGGATCGGCACGTGCCGCGTGCGCTCCAGCGAGCGCGCCTGGCTGCAGAGCCGCAGGCCATCGAAATTGTTCAGGTCGAGCGAGACGATCAGGAGGTCGTAATTGCCCTCGGCGGCGTGGAACAGCGCTTCCGTCGGGTTCGGCTCGACGTCGATGGTGTGCTCGGCGGCGAGGATCGTCGCCAGCCGCTCATAGGAGGACTCGCGGTCGTCGACCAGCAGGATGCGGCCGCCCTTGCCGGTATCGGCCACCGCGCTGCGCTCCGGCGCCTGCATGCCGATCTCGAGCGAGGTGATGGCGCGCATGCGCAGCTCGTCCGTCATCATCTTCAGTCGCGTCAGCGAGCGCACGCGCGCGATCAGCACGACGTCGGAGACGGGTTTTGTCAGAAAATCGTCGGCGCCGGCTTCGAGTCCGCGGTTGCGGTCGGACGGGCTGTCGAGCGCGGTGACCATCACGACGGGAATGTGGTGGGTGGCAGGATCCGTCTTCAGGCGGCGGCAAACTTCGAAGCCGTCCATGTCGGGCATCATCACGTCGAGCAGGATGATGTCGCATTCGGCGCGCCGGCTGATCGCCAGCGCCTCGGCGCCGTTCGCCGCAGTCATCACGTCGAAATATTCGGCAGACAGGCGGGCTTCGAGGAGCTTGACGTTGGCAGGAACGTCATCGACAACCAGGATACGCGCGGACACTTTGAACTCACTTCCTATCCGATAAAACGCCGGACCGTCTCAATGAATTTGCCGACCGAGATCGGCTTGGACAAATAGGCTTCGCAGCCGCCCTCGCGGATGCGCTCTTCGTCGCCCTTCATCGCGAAGGCGGTGACCGCGACGACGGGAATGGCGCGCAGCTCCGGATCGTCCTTGATCCAGCGTGTCACCTCGAGGCCCGAGACCTGCGGCAATTGGATGTCCATGAGCACGAGGTCGGGCCGCATCTTGCGAACGAGATCGAGCGCCTCGTAGCCGTTGCTGGTGCCGGAGGTCTGGTAGCCGTGCGCCTCCAACAGGTCGCGGAAGAGCTTCATGTTGAGCTCGTTGTCTTCCACGATCAGGACGGTCTTAGCCATCCCGCCCTCCTGATTGGTCCGCAGACCCATACATGTGACGCCTCAGGCGCCGCTCGCCGGCGCTTCGAAAACTGGATTCAAACTAGCCCCAGATTCGCTCTAGTTTCGTTAAACCCGAGGGCCGACTTTCTGCGATGTGGTTTCCAGTTGCTTGTCGGGCTCGCAAGACTCGAGGCGAAGACTCGGGCATGATGATTCCAAATTAGAGACCGAAAGTTAACGGAAAGGCAAACCGGCCCCGTGAAAAAGCCTGTTCACAACCCCCGCGAAGTCGCTGAAATCGTTGCGATTCAGGCCCTGTCCTTCGTCGCCGGCGAGCCCGAGCGGCTGGGCCTGTTCCTGGCTGAGACAGGGGTCGGTCCGGAGACCCTGCGCAATGCCGCTTCCGACCCCAATTTCCTGCTCAGCGTGCTCGATTTCGTGCTGCGCGATGACGAGACCGTGAAGGCCTTTGCGAAGACCGCGGAACTGCATCCGACCAACGTTGCCGCAGCGCGGCAGGTGCTGGGCGACGCGCTCGGCGACCCCTCCTGGGAGCGCGACGTGCCGTGACCTCCCCCGATCCGGCCGGGCCCCGCTGCTTCTGCCGGGATTGTCTGGCCGATCTGGACATGGGCGTGCGGCGCTGTTCCTCCTGCGGATCCCCTCGCCTGGTCCGCCACCGCGCGCTCGCGGGCCTGACCATCGCCCATATCGACTGCGACGCCTTCTATGCGACCGTCGAGAAGCGCGACGATCCTGCTATCGCCGATAAGCCCGTCATCATCGGCGGGGGCAAGCGCGGCGTGGTGTCGGCTGCCTGCTACATCGCCCGGACCTATGGCGTGCGCTCGGCCATGCCGATGTTCAAGGCTCTGGAGGCCTGTCCGCATGCGACGGTAATCCGCCCCGACATGGCGAAATATGTCCGGGTCGGCCGAGAGGTGCGCCAGGCCATGCAGGCGCTGACGCCGCTGGTCGAGCCGCTCTCGATCGACGAGGCCTTCCTCGATCTGTCCGGCACCGAGCGCGTCCACGGCATGATCCCGGCAAAGGTGCTGGCGCGCTTTGCGCGCGAGGTCGAGCGCGACATCGGCATCACCGTCTCGGTCGGCCTGTCCTGCAACAAGTTCTTGGCCAAGATCGCCTCCGACCTCGACAAGCCGCGCGGCTTTGCCGCGCTCGACCAGGACGAAGCGCGCTTGATGCTGGCTTCGAGGCCGGTCGGCTTCATCTTTGGCGTCGGACCGGCCACGCAGGAACGCCTTGTGCAGCGCGGCTTCCGCATCATCGCCGATCTGCAGAAGGCCGACGAGATCGAGATGATGCGGCAGTTTCCGAGTGACGGCCGCCGGCTGTGGCGGCTTGCGCGCGGCATCGACGACCGCCGCGTCGAGCCTGATCGCGGCGCCAAGACGATTTCCAGCGAGACCACGTTCGAGAGCGACATCCGCGATTTCGCGACGCTGGAGAAGATCTTGTGGCGGCTGTGCGAGAAGACGTCGTCGCGTCTCAAGAGCAGCGAGCTCGCCGGCTCGACCGTCACGCTGAAGCTGAAGACCGCCGATTTCCGCCAGCGCACGCGCTCACAGTCGATCGCCGCCCCGACGCAGCTCGCCGCAAAGATCTTCTCGATCTGCCGCGAGATGCTGGCGAAAGAGATCGACGGCACCGCCTTCCGCCTGATGGGCGCCGGCGTCAGCGCGCTGCGTGACGGCTCGGCCTCCGACGACACCGACATGCTCGACCGCCGCGCCGCGCACGCCGAGCGCGCGGTGGACAGTCTGCGCAAGAAGTTCGGCAGTGCCGCGGTGATCCGCGGCATTGCGTATGAGGGGCCGGAGAAGGCGCAGGAGTGATCGAGTCCTGCTCAACTCAGTCGCGTTCGAAGATCCGTGCACCCGGATAGGCGCGCCGGGCATACTGAACGACCAACTGCCGATCCTGAGTTTCCAGGAACGGCGTTCGGATCTGACAAGACCCGACGATGAGGTGCCACAAGCCGTTGAGCTTTCGAATGACGACGTTCATTTGAGCCTCCTCGCAGTGACCCGAGTGGGCTCAAATTGTAAGAATCTCCCGCCGTCGCTCAATTCTACCAGCGTAAGGTCAGCGCATGAGAAGGATTAGAGGAGATATACAAAGGTATGTTGACAATGGCTCCGACAGCCTCTGTCGCCGATAGCTTCGCAAGGGCTCAAACGATCCTACCGCTTCAGGGGCTGGCACCGTGACAGGCGAACGCGATCTCGAAGCGCTGCTGAGCAACATGAAGCCGGAGATCCTGGACGGCATCTTCGTGTTTTGCACGGTTGCGCCGAGCGCGAGCATTCCAGCCACCATCAGCCCGATCCTGACGTTCCGCGAACGCGAAGGAACGACACTCGTGATCCCTCGCGAAGAGGCCGAAGCGGCAGGCCTGCGCTACGAGTTCGCCTCGCGCCTGATCACCCTGACGGTTTATTCGTCGCTGGACGCGGTCGGATTCCTGGCTGCGATCACAGCCCATCTCGCCGCAGCTGGCATCAGCGTGAATGCCGTTTCGGCCTTCCATCACGATCACCTCTTCGTGCCTGTCGACAAGGCCGATGAAGCGATGGCTGTTCTACAGAATATCTCTGGCGCGAGACACTCGTAGCCCGGATGGAGCGGAGCGCAATCCGGGACAGCGCATCCTAGCAGCAGACCCCGGATTACGCTTCGCTCCATCCGGGCTACAAGAGGGACCTCAATCCGCGACGGCCACCGCCTCGATCTCGATCAGCCACTCCGGCGCGGCCAGCGCGGTGACACCGACGAGCGTCGAGGCCGGCGGCTCCATGCCTTCGAAGAAGACGGAGCGGGCTTTGCCGATGATGGGGCGCAGCTCCGGCTTGTAGTTCACGACGAAGGTCGTGATCTTGACGATGTTGGCGTAGCTCGCCCCCGCCGCCTTCAGCGCGTGGCCGAGATTCTGCATCACCTGCGTCGTCTGTGCAGCAATATCGCCCTCGCCGACGATCCGCCCCTCCTCGTCCACCGAGACCTGGCCGGAGATGTAGATGGTGCGGGCGCCGGAAGCGGTGACGACGTGGGAATAGGCGGGATTGTGATGCAGGCCGCTGGGGCGGAGATGGTCGAGCTTGGGCATGGTTGGCTCCCGGATGTTTGTGATTGGGGCGGAGCGTAGCGGGAGAGCGCGCGGAGAGCCAGCCCCGTCATTGCGAGGAGCTCTTGCGACGAAGCAATCCAGAATTTTTCCGCGGAGAGATTCTGGATTGCTTCGCCGAGCCTATCATCGGGCCGCGCTGCGCGCGGACCCGGTGGCTCGCAATGACGGAGGAGAGACAGCCCCTCAATTACAGGGCTTGCTGTCCTTCACGTCGAACTTGCCCATCGCGCCGGAGATCACGAAATCGTTGTAATCGAGCACGAGCTGGCGGGAAACGCCGTTCTCGTAGAGCTCAAACGCCATCGCGTAGACCGGCGTCTGCTCGCCTTCCTTCTGCTGGGCCTCGCGGTCGAAGTAACTGACGGTGACGGGCCAGCGCTTGAGCGATTTCATATGCTCGTCGGAGATCGACGGGTCGGACGCCGTGGCACGGTCGGCCGGGATCGGCTGGCCGATCACGGTCAGCGTGTTGTAGACCTTCTGGCCGTCGTCGGAGCCGTCATAGACGGAGAGCTCGAGCAGCGACTTGCCTTCGTTGGCCGCAGCGATGATGCGCTGGATCTGCTCGGTCGGGAATACGATCTTGCCGTCGAGGGTAAATGTCTTCGGCGCCGGCAGCTTCAGCTTGACGTTGATGTGGTCGCCGTCGCGCTCGGCCGAGCCGTCGACGCGGCCTGCATCGGCCTCGTTCATCCGCGTCTCGATGTTGAAGCGGTAGCTCTTGCCGGCAGCGTCCTCCCAGGAATTGGAGCGGAGGTCACTCAGCGTGACCTTACCCTCGCCGCTGTCGAGCTCGGAGACCTGACGGAATTCCGAGGTATAGCCCTCGCAGGCATTCCCCGTGAAATTGTAGAGGATGCGGCCGCGGGCACTGTTGACCGAGTTGGAGCGCGATTTCACGAGGCTGAGGTCATAAAGCGCCTGATGCGCGAGGAACGGACCGTTGGCGGCCTGCGCCCAGCCCCCAAGGCCGACAGTGGCCGCCGCGAGCGCCATCACACCGAGCGAAGTCCGGAAAAGGTGCACCATGTCTATTCCCTGGGGAAGCGCAGATTCGACATTTTAATGACCGATCCATTGCGTCGCAACTGAGGCCGTTTCACGTAAAGTTGCGGCTCGCGTGTTGAACCTCCTCCCCTGCCTCAACAAAATGCAGTCCCCTTCGGTTGCTTGCATGTGGCGGCACGATGAGCGAAACAGGACCGTCGGCCTCCAGAGGCGTCGGGGCAGATGAATTCTTGGACAACGAGGTCGAACATGGCTGGCACAGTCGAGCAGAAACTGGCGGAACAAGGCATCAAGCTGCATGAAGCCCCCACTCCCGTCGCCAACTATGTCCCGTTCGTGCGCACCGGCAATTTGCTGTTCGTCTCCGGCCAGGTCTGCTTCGATCCTGCCGGCAAGCTGATCGCCAAGGGCAAGCTGGGTGCCGGCGTCTCGATCGAAGACGGCGCTGCGGCCGCCCGCGGCTGCGCGGTGAACCTGCTGGCCCAGGTCAAGGCCGCGCTCGGCGACCTCGACAAGGTCGTGCGCGTGGTCCGCCTCGGCGGCTTCATCAACTCGGCGCCCGACTTCCTGGACGGGCCCAAGGTGCTGAACGGTGCCTCCGACCTGATGGTCGCGGCCTTCGGTGACAAGGGCCGCCATGCCCGGACCACCGTCGGGGTCGCCTCGCTGCCTGCCGACGCGGCGGTCGAGGTCGATGGCGTGTTCGAGGTCGCCTGACACGAATGCGCGCTCCGGATTGGCTGATAGCCCGGCCGGTCGCCCATCGCGGCCTGCATGACATTTCGCGCGGCATCGTGGAAAACATGCCGGGCGCGGTCCAGGCCGCGATCGCAGGCAATTTTTCGATCGAGGTCGATATCCAGCTCTCCGCCGACGGTGAGGCCATGGTGCATCACGACCATGCGCTCGGCCGCCTCACCGAGGCCACCGGAGAGGTGATCGAGAAGACCGCGGCCGAGTTGAAAGCCATCAAGTTCAAGGACACGCCGGAGCGGATGATGTCGCTCGGCGACCTCTGCGCCCTGGTCGCCGGCCGGGTACCGCTGGTGATCGAGGTGAAGAGCCATTTTGGCGGCGACCGCAAGCTGGTGAAGCGGATGGCCGAGGTGCTGGCGTCCTACGACGGTCCCGCTGTCGGCATGTCCTTCGATCCCGACCAGGTGCTGGCACTGCGCGAGTTGCTGCCCTCCCGCCCGCGCGGCATCGTCGCGCAGCGGACCTATGAGGACGAGTACTGGGCCAAGCTGACCCAGGCGCAGCGCGACAGCATGCTGTACCTGCGTCACGGCTTCCAGACCCAGCCCCACTTCGTAGCGTTCAAAGTCGACCACCTGCCGGCCCCCGCCCCCTGGATTGCCCGCAACGTCTTCGGCTGCGCCCTGCTCGGCTGGACCGTGCGCACGCCGGAGCAGCGGACGCGGGTCGGTCAATATGCGGATCAGATGATCTTCGAGGGGTTCGTGCCGTAGGGTGCGGCATGCGAACGCGGTCGTGTCCCGGACAAGCTGCAACGCTCCAAGCGTTGCGGCGCAGAGCCGGGACCCATCCCTCCGCGAACGTGCTGCCACAAGGGCGCCGGCTCTGCAGCGCCCCGCTGAAGGAGCGCTGCGCTGCGTCCGGGGCACGAGAGAGGCGTTCCCCACCCTTGAAGTCGCTGCTGCAATGCACGATCTTGGGGACGATGGCATCATCCGAAATCACGCTCGAGGCCGTACCTTCGATTGGCGAAGTGGCACCGGAGGATTGGGACGCCTGCGCCAATCCCGGCAAGGCCTGCAATGGGAATAGCACGGGAACCTCATCCGCCCTTCCAGGCGATTCCGCCGGTCTCTTAAAGTCGGCCTATAACCCGTTCGTCTCACACGCATTTCTCTCCGCCGCTGAGAAATCGGGCTCAGCGACGATCCGCACCGGCTGGGGACCGCGGCATCTCGTGGCCAAGCTCGGCGGTAGCGTCGCCGGCGTAGTGCCCTGCTATCTCAAGTCGCACTCGCAGGGCGAATATGTCTTCGACCGCGGCTGGGCGGACGCCTATGAGCGCGCCGGCGGGCGCTACTATCCCAAGCTCCAGGTCTCGGTTCCGTTCACCCCGGCCACAGGACCGCGTCTGCTGGTCCGCGACGGGGTCGACCGCGGGCGGATCACCGAGGCCCTGGCGAGCGGGCTGGTGGCGCTGTGCGGGGTCAGCAAGGCCTCCTCGGTGCACGTCACCTTCGCCCGCGAGGCCGAATGGAAGCTGCTCGCCGGGCACGGCTTCCTCCAGCGCACCGACCAGCAGTTCCACTGGCATAATGACGGCTTTGCCAGCTTCGATGACTTCCTGGCGACGCTGAACTCGCGCCACCGCAAGTCGATCAAGCGGGAGCGACGCGATGCGCTCGCCGCCGGCATCACCATCCACTGGCTCACGGGCAAAGACATCACCGAGGATGCCTGGGACGCGTTCTTTGAATTCTACATGGAGACCGGCTCGCGCAAATGGGGCCGGCCGTATCTGACGCGCGAGTTCTTCTCGCTGATCGGCGAGACAATGAGCGAGGACGTGCTGCTGGTGATGGCCCGCCGCAACAATCGCTGGATCGCGGGCGCGATCAACTTCATCGGCTCAGACACGCTGTTCGGCCGCAACTGGGGCGCGGTCGAGCATCATCCGTTCCTGCATTTCGAGGTCTGCTACTATCAGGCGATCGATTTCGCCATCAAGCGCGGCCTCCGGCACGTCGAGGCCGGCGCACAGGGCGAGCACAAGATCGCACGCGGCTACCTGCCGAAGACGACCTATTCCGCCCACTTCATCGCCGATCCGGGCCTGCGGCGCGCCATCGACGACTACCTCAAGCGCGAGCGCGCCTATGTTGCGGAAGCCGGACGCGAACTCGCCGAGCTCGGCCCGTTCCGCAAAGGCGCCGACGAGGCGCCTTGACGCCTCGCCGTTGCTGGTGACAGTAAGCGCAAAATCTCGAGGAGCCGCCGAGGAGCTAGCATGACCGCCTACGACACCAACAACATCTTCGCAAAGATCCTGCGCGGCGAGCTGCCCTGCTACAAGGTGTACGAGGACGAGCACGTCTTCGCCTTTCTCGACATCATGCCGCGCGTGCCTGGCCACACGCTGGTGATCCCGAAGGCCGCTGCCCGCAACATCCTCGACATCAGACCGGACGACTTCGCCCATGTCGCCCGCGGCGCGCACAAGATCGCGGCGGCAGCGATGAAGGCGTTCGAAGCCGACGGAATCACCGTGCAGCAGTTCAACGAGCCCGCCGGCGGACAAGTGGTGTTTCATCTCCACATGCACGTGATGCCGCGCCGCGACGGCGTCGCCATGCTGCCGCCCGCGAGCCGCAAGGAAGACGCGAAGGTGCTGGAAGAGCACGCGGCCAAGCTGATGGCGGCGTTGAAGGCGGGGTAGATCTCTCCGCTCGTCATTCCGGGGCGCGCCCCGTAGCCCGGATGGACCGAAGCGCAATCCGGGACTGTCCCCGCATTCCGCTTCGCTCCATGCGGGCTACGCTGGCTCCTGCTCGTCATTGCGAGCGAAGCGAAGCAATCCAGACTGCTTCCGCGGAGACGTCCTCTGGATTGCTTCGTCGCAAGGGCTCCTCGCAATGACGGAGGAGAGACTTCACTCCGTCTCGAAGTCGCCCTTCTGCGGCGCCGCCAAGGGCGTGAACTCGCAACGGTCCGGCTTGATGTCGATCAGCGGCGTGTTGTCGAGGCAGTCGAGTCCGCGCACCAGGATCGCATTGCCCTCGATGCCGACCAGCTTCACGATCGAGGTGCCGATCGGATTGGGCCGTACCGGTGAGCGTAGCGAGAAGGTGCCGCGGGTCTTCTCGTTGTTCTTTGGGCTCTGCAGGATGATGTCGCGGCGCGACTTGTCGAGCCAGTAGAGCACTTCGAGGTTGCTGTAGAAATCGACGCCCTTGATGGCCGGCACGAACGGCTCGAATATTTCGAGCCGGCACACCGGGCCGTCGTGACGCCCCTGCCGCGGCGTCTCCAGCCGCGACGTCCAGGGCGTGCGGATGCGGCCGATGAAGACGAGGCCGGCATCCTCTGCGGGCGGCAGTTCGATGGCGACCTCGCCCTCGCGGAGCTCCTGTTCGCGAACCATATTTCCTGTTCCTTGCTGTTCGCCGGCGGTTTTAGCCCAACCACCACTTGCCGACCAGCATGAAGACTTCGCCCGTGACCACGCCGGCAAAGATCGCGCGGCGGGTCAGCAGGAAGACGACGAGCCCCGCTCCCACCGCGCCATAGCGCAAGATATCCGGCACGCTGGCAAGCGCCCCTGGCGGCTCGACCACGATCTGGGCGATGACGCCGGCCAGGATCGCGGTCGCGACCGCCCGCACCCAGACCAGCAGTTCGGAGCCCTCATCGATACCGCCGCCGAACCACAGACCCAGCATGCGCCAGATCTGGTTGGGAACGACGCCGGCGACGAAGAGCACGGCGAGCGCATGCCATTCGCCGATGAGCTGCGAAAAGCTCATGCGCGCACCTCCCGCCACCAATGCACGCCATAGGCGATCGTGCCAGCCACGACGCCGCTAACGAGGATGTCGAGGCCCGAGTTCATTTTCGCCGCCAGCGGATAGAGCAAGATTCCGAGCGTCAATGCGACGACATCAGCGACCTCGCGGCTATTGCGTGCGGTCGAGAACAGGAAAGACAGCGGAGTCAGCAGCAGAATCGCCGCGCCAAGCGTCTGCGTCAGATTGGCGGCGAGGAAATAGCCAACCGTGTTGGCGCAGAGGCACACCGAGACTAAGCCACAGCCGAGCCCGTGGACGAAGGCGATGCGCCGCTCGCGCGGCACAAGCGGCAGGAAGCGGTGGCATTCGACCCACAGCGTCACCGCGGTGAGATGCGCAGCGAAGATCAGCTCGCGCCGTTTCGTCGTCGGCGTGCGCATCAACGGCAGCACCGAGACCACCATCGGAAACAGGCGGATGGCGCTGACGGTGACCGCGATCGCCGACTGGATGATGGTGGCACCCGAGCCGAGCGTGGTGATCAGGATGATCTGCGCGGGACCGGCCCAGACGAACAACGTCGAGGCGAGCGCCCAGAGCAGGCTGAAATGGGTGTCGTGGGCGAGCGCGCCGATGCCGAGATAGGTCACGAACAGCACGATGGTGAGGATCGTCTGCGTGATCGAGCACAGCCCCCACGCAAAGGCGCGCCAGGAGCTTTGCCATTGAGGTGAATCGAGCGGAGGAAGCGCCACGGGAGGTTTGGTCGAGGAGAGGAATCGTGCCTCATAACGGGCGATACGGCGACGCACGTCAAGAAAGCCCGCGGCGGGGCTGGCATGCGCACGTGGCGCGGGGCACCCGCCGACGTCATTCCGGGGCGCGACAAAGTCGCGAGCCCGGAATCCATTTCACCACGATCTCTGCGGCCCGATGGATTCCGGGCTCGCGCCAAGAGGCGCGCCCCGGAATGACAAGCCCTACCCACTCACACCGCGGTTCTTCAGCACGAAGCACGCACCGCCCGCTTTGCGGATACGATTGCACAGATCATCCGCCTCGGCGCGCGTGTCGGCACCGATGCGCACCTGATAGAAGGCGCGTGTGCCGCGGCTGCGCATCACTGAGCTCAGCAAGCTCGGATCGCGGTCGCCGATCACCGCGCTCAGCCGCGTGACCGCGCGGGAATACATCGCCAGCGCCCTGTTGCGGTCGAAGCCGGCGGCGAGCTGCACGCCCCAGACCTTTGCGGCGGCAAGCTCGACATGCTGCTCGAGTTCGGCCACGAACGGGTTGGGCGCACGCTTGAGCAACGCCATGAGATCGCGGCAGCTCGTCGGCGGTGAACTCGGCGGGCCCTTGCCGGCGCTGCCTGCCTTGGCCCAGGCATCGACGCTCGTGCCAGTGATGGCGAAGACGTAGTTGCGGGTCTGCTCCGGCATCGGTCCCGTGCCAGCGAGCCATTCCTGCACCCTGCGCGGACCTGCGTTGTAGGCGGCCGCCGCAAGGCCGAGATTACCGAACTGGTTGCGCAGCTCGTTCAAGAACTCCGCCGACTTCGGCAATGCCTGCACCGGATTGAACGGATTGAGCAGCCCGCGCTCGCTTGCAGTGCTCGGCATGAACTGCGCGATCCCTTGTGCGTGCTCGCCGTTGCGGGTCACCGGTCCGACCGCGTCGGACTGGAAGCGGCTTTCCTGCCAGATCACGCGGGCGAAAAACTCCAGCGGCAGATTGGCCTCGCGCGCCGCCGCCTCAATGATCAGGCAGAGCGACTCCCGCGTGTCGCTCTCGCGGGCGTCCTTCGGTTTCTCCGCCGGCTTCGCGGGTTCCTCGGCATTCGGAGGCACGACGGGCGGAGGCGCCTCCTCCGCCAGCGCCGGCGACAGCACGAGGGCCTGGCACAAGACAGCGATAACCCGAGCTATTCGCATGGCATTGACGCTATCGGACAATTCGGACCTTGACTTGGAACCCCAGCCAACTAGCAACGAGCGGCAGTATCAACGCAGGTCCCGCTCCGATGGTGACAATCTTTTTTGATCTCGACGGCACGCTGACCAACCCGAAGCCCGGGATCACCCGCTCGATCCAGTACGCGCTGGAACGGCTCGGCGTTTCGGTGCCGAGCGAGGACGAACTGACCTGGTGCATCGGCCCTCCGCTGCATGCCAGCCTCAAGAGGCTCACCGGGACCGATGAACTCGCTGACCGCGCGCTCCTGCTCTATCGCGAGCGCTTCAGCGACATCGGCCTGTTCGAGAACGAGGCTTACAGCGGAATTACGGACACATTGTCGACGCTCGCAGCGACACGTCAGCGCATGTTCGTGGCGACCAGCAAGCCTGCGGTCTACGCCACGCGCATCGTCGATCATTTCGGCCTGAAACCGTATTTCGAACGCGTGTTCGGCTCCGAGCTCGACGGCACCCGCGTCGACAAGCGCGACCTGCTCCGCTATGCGCTCGACCAGGCCAGCGTCGATCCGCAGCGCGCCATCATGATCGGCGATCGCAGCCATGACGTGGTCGGTGCCCGCACCAACGGCATGACCGCCATCGGCGTGCTCTACGGCTATGGCAGCGAGGCCGAGCTAAAGGAGGCCGGCGCGCACCACATCTGCGCCGCACATCCCGAGCTGCTCGGCCATTGCGTGACCTAGCCTGTCAGGCGCCGACAGTCTCCACCGCCGCCAGCATGCCCGTCTTCGGATGGCAGTTCAGATATTCGAAGAACTGCTCGTCGGCAGCGGCCACCGTCACCTCGTGATAGAGCCGCAGCTTGGCTGACGGCCCGAGCGTCGACAGATATTTCATCGCCGCACCGAAGATCTTGACATGGGTCGGATGAGACTCCGCCCAGCGTTCGAGCGCAGCGAGACTCTTCCACCAGCTCTGGCCATAGGACTTTTCGCTGACGCTGCCGTCAGCCGCGAGCACGCGCATGTAGCGGTTGGCGTAGCAGCCGATGCCGAGGCCGTCGTCGCGCAGGAAGTCCATGCCCTCGCGCAGCACCGGCTCGACGTCGTCGAGATAGAGCTTGCGCTCGGACGCTTCGGTATCGCTCCAGTCCTGCCCGGAGCGGATCAGGCAGAGATTGTCGTGCGCCACGACGCGCAGCCGCGCGCCGTCGCGGATCAGCTCCGGTGCGCCGCCGGGCGCCATCGCATCGGTCTGAGACAGCGGGATACGGTCGCGCATGCCGCCCCAATAAGCGTGCTCCTGCACCTCGCCGCTCATGCCGCCGGCGATTGCGGCAACCCCCTCGGGCCGGTCAGGCGAGGAGAACAGCGTCTCGTGCCGCGCCACAATGGGCCTCAGCACCTCGATGAAGGTGCCGATGCCGTCTCGCTGTCGTCCGGTCCAGGCCTCTCGCGCCGGTGCGAACCAGGCATCGAAGCGCGCAATGTCGTCCCAATAAGCGACCGAGACGACGTTCTCATGGCCGGACCGATCGACATAATGCGCGCGGTCCCAATGTGATGGACCGTTCTCCGCAGCGAAGAGCCCTGCGATTTCTTTCAACGCACCCGTCGCTGCCGGCGCCTCACCGCGATATTGCACGCCGCAATAGGCCATCACGACGCGGCCGACGGCAGGCTTGTAGCGCGCCACGAACGACGGATATGGCGGCTGATAGTCGTCCGGCACGCGCTTGTGGCGCGTGCGCGGGGCCTCGAGATGCAGAGGAATTGCGGATTCCATGATCGTGCCCTCCCCTCGACGCCGACGATCAGCTCGCCGCCGCGGCGATGTCCTTCGGCTCGACGGTGTCAACCGGCAGCGCAAATTGCTCGACCCGCTTGTACGGCTTGTTGTTGAGCAGGAGCCGCGTCACGTCGGGCCGCGAATAGTGCCCGGCGGGATCGGCGGCGTTCTTGGCGATGCCGATGGCGCCGAGGTCGATCTCGGCAATCAGGAGGCCCTCCTGGTCCGGCGCCAGCTTCTCGCCGATCTGGCTGCCGTCGGGGCCGTAGATCGCGGCAAAGCCGCCGCCGGCATGCAGCAGCGCATGCTTGTCGGGCCGGTCGCACAGTTCGTCGATCATTCCTTGCGACACCGTCGCGCAAGGCGCGAGCACGAAGCAGGAGCCTTCCACCGCATAGACGCGCGAAGCCGCATTGTTCACCTCGGCCCCGAGTGCCGGCGCAAAGGGATCGTAGAGCGAGAAGCTCGGCCAGGCCGCGACGTGCACCTGTTCGTTCTGGGCGTACATCGCGTATTTCGACAGCGGCTGGAGATGCTCCCAGCAGCACAGCGCGCCGAGACGGCCGATGTCGGGTCTGGCATGCACGGCGAGGTCGCTGCCATCTCCTTCGCCATAGACCGTGCGCTCGGCATGGGTCGGCCGCAGCTTGCGGCGCTTTGCGATGGTCTCGCCGTCGGGTCCGATCAGCCATTGCGCCAGATAGAGGCTGCCACCGTCGCGTTCGGACAGGCCGATCACGGCGGTGAGCTTTGCCTTGCGCACGGCCTCGCGCAGCTTTTCGGCCTGCGGGCTGTCATAGGACAATGAATTGTCGAAATAGCGCTGCACGAAGCCGCGGCCGATCGCCCAGGCCGGCGAGTCCATCCAGATATGCCAGGGGTAACCGGGGATGAACGCCTCGGGAAAGGCGATCAGCTTGGCGCCGTTCTCCGCGGCCTCTCTGATCAGCGCGATCGACTTGTCGATCGAGGCGTCGAGGTCGAGCCAGGCCGGCGCCGCCTGCACCACTGCTACCTTATATCTCGGATGTTCGATGCCCATTCCCGCCTCCATTGCCGGTTGATCGGAAGCCACGTCCGATGCAGTCTATTGAGCCAAGCCGGGCGGCCGGGCGCTCGACCACGGCGGAACAAAAACTCGACTGGACGCGGCCACCGACCGGTATGGGATTTGCCTCTGGGCAGGCTGGATCCGCCAACAGACGATTTTGCAGGATGTGAAAGGGAGGCTCCTCAGATGCCAGTCCAGTTCACGACGGACGGCAGCCCCGGCTACCGGCGGCTTGCTCTCTGGCAGGACATCGTCTGCGACGTCTTCGTCGGGCTCGACTGCAAGTCTGACCTCGGCAGCGCCTTTCACGGCTCGGTCACGCAGGCTTCGCTCGGCAGGGCCGTGTGCTCCGAGGTCTGCTCCGAGCGCCAGCACGTGTTCCGCACGCCCTCGCGCATCGCGCGCTCTGATCAGGATTTCGTCCTGGTCGCGCTCGGCAATCGCGGCGACGGCGGCGTGGTGCAGGATGGCCGCGAGACCGTGATCCATCCCGGCGAGTTCGCCCTGTATGACACCACGCGGCCCTATGAGCTGAAGTTCAACCACACCTTCACGCAGACCATCTTCAAGGTGCCGCGTGAGATGCTGCAGCGCCGGCTCGGCGGCACCGAGGCGCTGACCGCGATCGCGTTCGGCGCTGACGCACCGCTCGA
Organism: Bradyrhizobium zhanjiangense; assembly: GCF_004114935.1. Taxonomy (NCBI): domain Bacteria; kingdom Pseudomonadati; phylum Pseudomonadota; class Alphaproteobacteria; order Hyphomicrobiales; family Nitrobacteraceae; genus Bradyrhizobium; species Bradyrhizobium zhanjiangense. The sequence goes on along the minus strand of NZ_CP022221.1, from coordinate 4,396,960 downwards.
ACGGCTCGCCTATGATTTTATTATCAGGCTCTGCCAGAGCGCGGACCGGTTGGATCCGAACAACGCGGTCGCGCTGTCGGAGCAGGCAGTCGATCTCCTTGCGATGGCGCTGGGCGAACGGCTCGGCAAGACATCGCTGCCATCCTCGACCCATCGCTCCGCCCTGCTCTACCGGCTGAAAGCGCACATCCGCGCGCATCTCGCCGATCCCGAGCTCTCGCTCGCGGAGACCGCGGCCGCGCTCGGCATCTCGCCGCGCTACGTCAACGATCTCCTCGCGGACGAGGACATCTCGTTCCAGCGCCACGTGCTGGCCGAACGTCTTGCCCAATGCCGGCGCGACCTCGCCTCGCCCGTGCTCGCCCATCGCCACATCAGCGAGATCGCCTTCGCCTGGGGTTTCAACGACCTCTCGCATTTCGGTCGTGTCTTCCGCGAGCATTTCGGGATGTCGCCGCGCGACTTCCGGCAGAGCCAGTTGCGGCACTGACGTCCCTTGCAATCAGCTGTCAGCTCGAGCCTTCGCTTCCAGCGAAGGCCATGCTCGCCAATTCCAAATTGTCTTGCCTCGTGACCTGCATCAAGCTGGCACGCATGAGGACTCACGCCACCATAAGCGGAACGGAGCTGTTGCTGGGTGTGATCGCGATCCGGCTCGCAGTGCTGGTCCTGGTGGGCTGGAGCCTGACGCTGCTGCCGCGGCAAGCGCGCGACAGCGAACCCGCGTGCTTGCCCTCGCCCGCAACAAGGCTCCAAGCTCAATCTTTGGTGAAGACACCCGGCTCGCGCGTTGCCGATGCAGCGTTCGATGACATGCGCCTGCACGATTAGGCCATTCCCAAGCAAGGCCGGTATGTGAGCGCGTGATAGGACGCGGCGCCTGCTTGCATTATCCTCGCCACCAGGCCGCAGTGATCAATCAGCGACCAGCCGAGGAGCATATCGATGGAATACCGACGCTTGGGCCGGTCAGGCCTCATGGTGCCTGCCTTGAGTCTTGGGACCGGCACCTTCGGCGGCGTCGGCCGCCTCGCCGCGTGGGGCACGACGGACGCGACCGAAGCGCGGCGGCTTCTCGATATCTGCCTCGATGCCGGCGTGTCGATGTTCGATACCGCGAATGTCTATTCGCTCGGCGAATCCGAGCGCGTTCTCGGCGAAGCCATCAAGGGACGCCGCGACAAGGTCCTGGTCTCGACCAAGGCAAGCTTCCGCTTCGGCGACGGGGCCAACGACATCGGATCATCACGCCAGCATCTGCTCGCAGCCATCGACGGTTCGCTGAGCCGGCTCGGCACCGACTACATCGACCTATTCCAACTCCATGGATTCGACGCCTTCACCCCACCTGAAGAGGTGCTCGCGACCCTCGACGTGCTCGTGCGTGCCGGCAAGATCCGCTACGTCGGCGTCTCGAATTTTTCGGGCTGGCACCTGATGAAGTCGCTCGCCGTCGCCGACAAGCATGGCTTCCCGCGCTACGTCGCCAACCAGACCTATTATTCACTAATCGGGCGCGACTACGAATGGGAGTTGATGCCGCTCAGCCTTGACCAGGGGTTAGGTGCCGTGGTCTGGTCGCCACTCGGATGGGGCCGCCTCACCGGCAAGATCCGCCGGGGTCAGCCCAAGCCGGACGTCAGCCGCCTGCCCCAGACCGCCGATTTCGGCCCGCCCGTGCCGGACGAGCACGTCTATCGGGTCGTCGATGCCATCGACGAGGTCGCGAAGGAGACGTGCAAGAGCGTCTCGCAGATCGCGCTCAACTGGCTGCTGCAGCGTCCGACCGTCTCGACCCTGATCATCGGCGCGCGCAACGAGACGCAGCTGCGCGAAAATCTCGGAGCGGTCGGCTGGTCGCTGACCAAGGACCAGGTCGCAAAGCTCGATGCCGCGAGCAAGGTGACACTGCCCTATCCCTATTGGCACCAGCGCACGACGTTCACTGACCGCAATCCGCCGGCGGTGTAGAAGCCGGTCAATTGCCATGACTGCGCGCTGTTGAGCTTTCGTGAAAACGCGTTCCGACCCCTGTCTTTTCATGGCGGAAGCCCGGCTCCGGCGGGGGAACTGTCGGTGTCCTGACGGGTTGCTGTCGATCGGGCAATTTCCTATTCGGAGATGAATTACGGCTCGAATCAACCGCGCCTCCATCATGTCGTCCGCCCCGATCGAGCATGCCGACGGCTTGCCGCAGCCACAACGCAGCCAGGCGGTGCTGACCATTGCGCTGGGCATCATCATGGCCGTGGTCGACAGCGCCATCGCCAACGTGGCGCTGCCGACGATTGCGGCCGACCTTGATGCGAGCCCGGCCTTCTCGATCTGGATCGTCAACGGCTACCAGCTCGCGATCACGATCTCGCTGCTGCCGCTGGCTTCGCTCGGCGAGATCGTCGGCTATCGCCGCGTCTATCTGGTCGGGCTCGCGCTGTTCACGCTCGCATCCGCGTTGTGCGCGCTGGCACATACGCTGCCGCTGCTGACGATCGCGCGTATCATCCAGGGCTTTGGCGCGGCCGGCATCATGAGCGTCAACGCGGCGCTGGTGCGTTTCACCTATCCGCGCAGCCAGCTCGGCCGCGGCATCGGGCTCAACGCGCTCGTGGTCGCCTTCTCGGCCGCGGTCGGACCGACGCTCGCCGCCGGCATCCTCGCGGTCGGAAGCTGGCCCTGGCTGTTCGCCATCAACGTGCCGCTCGGTGCGGCGACATTGCTGATCGGCTTGCGCAGCCTGCCGCACACCAAGCGAGCGAGCCGTTCCTTCGATTGGCAGAGCGCGGGGCTATCGGCGATCACGTTCGGCGTCGGCATCGCCGCCGTCGATAGCGTCGGTCATGGGGAGGCCGCGATCACCTGCCTCGTGCAGTTCGCCATCGCCATCATCGCCGTCGCGCTGCTGATCTATCGCGAAACCCACATGACCTCGCCGCTCTTGCCGGTCGACCTGTTACGCATCCCCGTGTTCGCGCTGTCGATTGCGACCTCGATCGCATCGTTCTGCGGGCAGATGCTGGCCTTCGTCGCCATCCCCTTCTATCTCCAGAGCCGCTTCGGCTATTCGGCCGTGCATATGGGCCTCTTGATCACACCCTGGCCGATCGCGGTGGCTTTCGCGGCGCCCCTCGCCGGCCGCCTAGTCGAGCATTATCCGGCCGGCCTGCTCGGCGGCATCGGGCTCACGCTGTTCGCCTGCGGCCTCGGTGCGCTCGCCTTGCTGCCCGCTAGCCCGACGCCGTTCGACGTGATCTGGCGCATGGCACTGGCCGGCGCCGGCTTCGGCCTGTTCCAGACCCCCAACAACCGCACCATGATTGCGGCGGCCCCGCGCGAGCGCGCCGGCGGCGCCAGCGGCATGCTGGGCACGGCACGCCTGCTCGGCCAGACCACCGGCGCGGCGCTGGTGGCGCTGTTGCTCGGCCGCTATCCGATCGACGGAACCCGATTGGCGCTGCTCGCCGGTGTCGGCTTTGCACTCTGCGGCGCGGTGCTGAGCATGCTACGGCTGTCGCCCGCGGGCGCGCGCGGCGCCGAGCAAGTCCGCGTGCAGGACGATCAGCGCCTGCGGGGGGAATGAAGCCGCTACGATGATGCGAGCAACAAAAAGGCCGGCTTTTCAGCCGGCCTTTTCTTTTTTCATGACACCCGATCAGACCTTGACCAGCGGTCCTTTCGAGGTCGGCCCCTTGGAGCCGCCGGGACCGCCCGGCTTGGACTTGCCCGGCGGGCGCTTGCGGGCGCCGGGCAGCTTCTCCTGCTTCGGCGTGACCGGGCCCTCGACGAACTCGAAGCCAATCTTCTCCTTGGTCTCGTCGGCCTCGTCCTTGACCAGAACGACGCGAACGTGGCCGCCGCCCTTCAGCTTGCCGAACAGCACCTCGTCGGCCAGCGGCTTCTTGATGTGCTCCTGGATCACGCGGGCCATGGGACGTGCGCCCATCTGCTCGTCATAGCCGTGCTGGATCAGCCAGGCCTTGGCCTCCTCGGACAGCTCGATTGTGACGTCGCGATCGCCGAGCTGCGCCTCGAGCTGAAGCACGAACTTCTCCACGACCGTGCCAATCACCTCGACGCTGAGATGGCCGAACGAGACGATGGCATCGAGGCGATTGCGGAATTCCGGCGCGAACTGCCGGTTGATCGCCTCGTGGTCGTCGCCTTCGCGCTTGGAGCGGGTGAACCCGAACGCCTGCTTGGCGAGATCCGCTGCGCCCGCATTGGTGGTCATGATCAGGATCACGTTGCGGAAGTTAACCTGCTTGCCGTTGTGGTCGGTGAGCCGGCCGTGATCCATGATCTGGAGCAACACGTTGTAGAGGTCTGGATGCGCCTTCTCGATTTCGTCGAGCAGTACCACGCAATGCGGATGCTGGTCGACGCCATCGGTGAGCAGGCCGCCCTGGTCGAAGCCGACATAGCCGGGAGGCGCGCCGATCAGGCGCGACACGGTGTGCCGCTCCATATATTCGGACATGTCGAAGCGCAGGAGCTCGACGCCCAGCGCGGCCGCGAGTTGCTTGGCGACCTCGGTCTTGCCGACGCCGGTGGGTCCGGAGAACAGGTAGCAGCCGATCGGCTTCTCCGGCTCGCGCAGGCCCGCGCGTGCCAGCTTGATCGAGGCGGCGAGCGACTCGATCGCCTTGTCCTGGCCGAACACGGTGCGCTTCAGGGTCTGCTCGAGATGCTTGAGCACCTCGGCATCGTCCTTCGACACGCTCTTCGGCGGAATCCGCGCCATCGAGGCGATCGTGGTCTCGATCTCCTTGATGCCGATGGTCTTCTTGCGCTTGTTCTCGGAGACCAGCATCTGCGCCGCACCTGACTCGTCGATCACGTCGATCGCCTTGTCCGGCAGTTTGCGGTCGTGGATGTAGCGCGAGGAGAGCTGGACGGCGGCCTCGATCGCCTCGTTGGTATATTTCAGCCGGTGGTAGTCCTCGAAATACGGCTTGAGACCCTTGAGGATCGCGATGGCGTCCTCGACCGTCGGCTCATTGATGTCGATCTTCTGGAAGCGCCGCACCAGCGCGCGGTCCTTCTCGAAGTGCTGACGATATTCCTTGTAGGTCGTCGAGCCCATGCAGCGGATCGTGCCTGAGGCCAGCGCCGGCTTGAGCAGGTTCGAGGCGTCCATCGCCCCACCCGACGTCGCGCCCGCACCGATCACAGTGTGGATCTCGTCGATGAACAGGATGGCGTTGGGATGCGCCTCGAGCTCCTTCAGCACCTGCTTCAGACGCTCTTCGAAGTCGCCACGATAGCGCGTGCCGGCAAGCAGCGTACCCATGTCGAGCGAGAACACCGTCGCAGCCGCCAGCACCTCCGGCACCTCGCTATCGACGATGCGCTTGGCGAGACCCTCCGCGATCGCGGTCTTGCCGACGCCGGCTTCGCCCACGAACAGCGGGTTGTTCTTCTGCCGGCGGCACAGCACCTGGATCGCGCGGTTGATCTCGGAGTTGCGTCCGATCACCGGATCGATCTTGCCGTCGCGCGCCTTCTTGTTGAGGTTGACGCAATAGGTCTCGAGCGCCTCGCCCTTCTTCTTGGCGTCCTCGTTGCCCTTGGTCTCCGTCTCCTCGTCGACGCCGCGCACGGGCCGCGCCTCGGAGACGCCCGGTCGTTTGGCGATGCCGTGGCTGATATAGTTGACCGCGTCATAGCGCGTCATGTCCTGCTCCTGCAGGAAATACGCGGCATGGCTCTCGCGCTCGGCGAAGATCGCGATCAGCACGTTGGCGCCGGTCACCTCTTCGCGACCGGACGATTGCACGTGGATCACCGCGCGCTGGATCACGCGCTGGAAACCGGCGGTCGGCTTGGCGTCGTCGGCGCCATCCGTCACCAGATTCTCGAATTCGGTTTCAAGATAGTTGACGAGGCTCGTGCGGAGCTTGTCGAGATCGACACTACAGGCGCGCATGACGGCGGCTGCATCGGAGTCGTCGATCAAAGAGAGCAAAAGATGCTCGAGCGTCGCGTATTGGTGATGACGCTCGTTTGCGATCGCCAGCGCACGATGCAGGGATTGTTCAAGGCTTTGGGAAAAAGTCGGCATTCGCGTCCTCTATGGCCCCCACCATCATGATCGTCATCGCCCGGTCAGGCAACAACAACCTTTGTCACATATAGTTATACAAGATCGCGGCAAAAGACCGGTTCCGCGACTCTGGCGGCTGCGCACCTCCGGTATTCTCGATTACGGTATTCTCGATGCAAAACCCGTTCCGATTTGGGCGGGATCGGCGCCGGCACAAAATTCCGTTGCTGCCGGCTGCAAGGGATGTCGCGCGCAGACCTCAGGCGACGATCACACCGCCACTACCAAGGGAGCCGGCTTCAACGCGCCGTAAGGCGTCTTACTTCTTTTCCATCACGCATTGCAGCGGATGCTGGTGCTTGCGGGCGAAATCCATCACCTGTGTCACCTTGGTCTCCGCGATCTCGTAGGTGAACACGCCGCACTCCCCGATGCCGTGATGATGGACGTGCAGCATGATCTTGGTCGCCGCCTCGACGTCCTTCTGGAAGAACTTCTCCAGCACGTGAACGACGAATTCCATCGGCGTGTAGTCGTCGTTCAGGATCAGCACACGATACAGGTTCGGCCGTTTGGTCTTGGGCTTGACCTTGGTGATGACCGAGGTGTTCGGCCCGGAAGGGCCGCCCGAACGGTTCTCATCGTTGCTCATCCGGGGAGCGTAGGCGGCGGTGACCGCGGACAGGTCGAGTCTGGAAGTCAGTTGCGGCATGGCACAGGCGTTCAAATTCCCCACGGAAGCGAATGACGGTCTGCGGCGCAGCTCAGCACTTCGGAGCCTCGCACAGGCGCGCCGCCTTTCTGAATCGCCGCCTCCGACCGATCCGGTCCAAACCGGATCGGTCGATAGCAATATGGCCCTGCCCCCGGCTCGCCGCAAGCATGCAACGGTCCAGCCGATGCTGCCGCGGCGGTCCCGATTCCCGGCCCGGTGATCCTCACCAAGGTTAGTCAATCCGGACCGGTTTGACAAAATTTTCCGTGGCGCCCATTTGGAACGTGTTGACCAGGAACCCGACCGTCCCATGCGGCCGCGACGTTTCGCGCACGGCACATCTCCGGTTTTCTACGGTCCAATTTACCAAGGGCTCGAGTGCGTGGCGCGAGATCGGGCCGTGTCGCGTTCGACGTCTCCAGCTTTGCGACAACGGCAGGTCGGCAAGCGTCACGATCGATGCGGCACTCTGACGAATTCATCTCGCGCAAACAAAAAGCCCGGCTGATGCCGGGCTTTTTTCATTCCAGGACTTCCAGAAAGCGTTAGTTCGCAGCCGGGGTGAACTTCGACACGATGGTCTCGACCGGCTTGAACGCCTGCTTGGCGAGGTCGCTGTAGAGGCCGGCGATCTTCTGCGATTCAGCAACGAAGGTCTCGTAGGCGGAACGGGCGAAATCGGTTTGCGCTTCCATGGCCTTGTCCAGCGACTTCACGCCGGAGAGCTTCTCGACGAAGGACTTGGTGTCTTCGAACGACTTCTTGGTGTAGTCGCCATAAGCGCTCGCGATCGCCTGGAGGCCGTGCTGCACCGACGTCGCGGAGGCGACGCACTGCTCGAACTGCTCTTTCCCGTAGTTCTGAAAGTCTTCAACCTTGAACATGTCGGAATCCTTTTTCCCTGGCTCTCGTCGGGAAGCCCCGGCTCCCTGACTCTGCCCACAATTAGTGCAACGCACAAAAAAGTCAAGAATCTTGTGCGACGCACAAAACTAGATCCAAATCGCTGAGATTCCCGGGGTTTCCCGCAAGGGTTCCTTAAGCTTTTGGAAACCGCGGCCCCCTACCCTGATTCCCTGGACGTGTTCACTTCCGCAAGCGGTCAAAAGCCGTTTGAGAACATCACCTTAGCCAGAACAGCGGCTCAGGCCCAACGTTTCCCGCGGCGAACACCAGCGGAGGGACAGCCTGAGCAGGTAATGATCTCGGGTCCATTGGGCACAATTTCGCCTCACGAGCCGGTGATCAAGTCAGAAACGGGGACGGGGTTCCATGCTTCGTAACAACTTGTCTTCCTCGCGCTTGGCGCGGGTTGGCGTTTTCGGGCTGCTTACGGTCACCACCGCAGTCATCTTCACCACCGATGCTGCCGAAGCGCGGCGCCACCGGCGCCATTACGCGCACCACCGGGTGCAGCGCGATGTGTCCGAGAGCTCCAGCCCGAAATTCGCGTCCATCATCGTCGACGGCAATTCCGGCGCGGTGCTGCAGTCGACCAGCCCCGACGGACTGCGCCACCCCGCCTCGCTCACCAAGATCATGACGCTCTATTTGCTGTTCGAGCGCCTCGAGTCCGGCAAGCTGAAGCTCGACACCGAGATGCCGGTGTCTCAGCATGCCGCCGACCAGGATCCGACCAAGCTCAACCTCCGCCCTGGCCAGACCATCCGCGTCGAGGACGCGATCAAGGGCCTCGTGACGCGCTCCGCCAATGACGCCGCCGTGGTGATCGCGGAAGCGATCGGCGGCGACGAGGACGATTTCGCGCAGATGATGACGCGCAAGGCACGCTCGCTCGGCATGTCCAAGACGGTCTACCGCAACGCCTCGGGCCTGCCGAACGACGAGCAGGTAACGACGGCACGCGACCAGGCCACGCTCGGCCGCGCCATCCAGGAGCGCTTCCCGCGCTACTACCGCTACTTCGCGACCGCCTCGTTCAACTGGCGTGGACAGTCGATCCGGAACCACAATCACCTGCTCGGCAATGTCGAGGGCGTGGACGGCATCAAGACCGGCTACACCCGCGCCTCCGGCTTCAACCTCGTCAGCTCGATGCGCCGCGGCAATCGCCACCTGATCGGCGTTGTGCTCGGCGGCCGCAGCGGCGGCTCGCGCGATGCCATCATGCGCAACCTGCTCGCGGAGAATCTCGAGAAGGGCGCGACCACCCATACCGTCGTTGCCGTCACCGAGCGCAACGGCGCCGACGCCAATGCCGACGTCGCCGACGCATCCGATACCCCGGCACGCCCCGTGGCGCAGGTTCAGGCCGCGGCCGCCCCTGCTCCCGAGGCCGCCCCGTCCCGCCTTGCCGCGCGTCTGTCGACGCTGGCCGCTGCAACTGCCGCGATGCCGCCGTCTCAGCCGAAGCCCGAAGCCAGGCCGACTGAATCCAAGATCGAGCCGGCGCCGCTCACCAACGGCGTGATCTCGAGCCAGCCGCTGTCCATCATCCCCGGCTCATCCGAGCCGATGAAGCCGGTGCGGGTCAAGACGGTGCAGGTCAAGGCCGGCGCCGTGAAGGTCGCCTCCGCCGCCCCGGCCCAGGTATCGCCGCCAGTCACGAACACCATTCCGTCCCGGTCCGACGTCGCGGAGACCTCCGGCGCCGTCGTCGCCCGGGCCGATCTCATCAACAAGCCCGAGGTCGCGACCCAACCGGAGGCGCCGAAGGCCGAGATCGCCCGCACCGAGCTGCCGCGGCAGCCGGCGGGCTTTGGCACCGGCAACGGCATCCTCGGGGTGCTGCCGGCCGCAAGCGCCGCCGCGCCTACCCCGGCCACTCCGAAGCTTGCTTCCGCCGATCCGGCGCCGCAGCCGATCCAGATGAGCGCCACGACCAAGCCGGCCGTCACCCACAGCGGCTGGATCGTCCAGGTCGGCGCGCTCGAGAGCGAGACCGAAGCCCAGCACCGCATCGACGCCGCCCGCAGTTCGGCCCGCGGCCTGCTCAGCAAGGCCGATCCGTTCACCGAACCGGTCGTCGCGAAGGACAATCGCAAGCTCTACCGTGCCCGCTTCGCCGGGCTCGAGCGCGACCAGGCCGAAGCCGTCTGCCGTACCCTGAAGCGCGCCGAGATCTCCTGCATCACCGTGCGCAACTGATCTCCCCCACCCTCTTCCGAACAAATGCCCGCGCTCTTGCGCGGGCATTTTTGTTTTCGAACGTGCGGTGAGCAGAAGCCAGTTCCGCGACAACCTCTCGTCAAGGATTTACGGTTAAGATTTTCCTCAAGGGATCGACCACGCCGACAATGGCGGGCATCGGGCGACGGCAAACGGAGCAAGCGGAGCTCACGCGGTACGGGCGTTTGTGGCGTGGTGCCGGAGTTAGCCGTTATGCGTACGAAGCAGAGTATCCTTGGCCTCGTTTACACGGGCAGCGAGATACGTCGAGCCCCCCTGGTCGGGATGGAGTTTCTTCATCAGGGACTTGTGAGCCCTGCTGATGTCGTCGCGCCCCGCGCCCGGCTGCAAGCCAAGGATCTGATAGGCTTCCTCCGTCGTCATTTTGCCGCTCGTCGCCGCGCGGCGCTGCCGCCCTGCCGCATCGCGCTGCGCGTCCTGACGCCAAGCGGGAAACCGGCGGTCCAGATAGCTTTCAAGTAAGGCCACACTCTCGGCGTCGAACGCCGGCACCATCGCCAGCAGGCCGGCGAGATCAAACTCGCCGAGGTCGCGCCCGGCATGAGGTCCGGCAACGATCTGGCCTGTCAACTGGCCGGTGTCGTGGTCAAGCCGCATGTCCAGGAATTGCGAGCGCACCCGCGAGGCCTGTCCGGACGGGCGCGTCGCGCCGCCGCCGAACAGCCCTCCGACATTGCCGAAGCCGGCGTTGGCCAGGGGTGTCCAGCCGAGCAGCCCGGCGCCGAAGATTCCGAGCGGAATCGCGACCACCAATTCGCCCCGCAGACCCGTGAACGCTGCGGCCGCCAGCGCCACCACGCCGCCACCGAACTTGATAGCGCGCGCCAACGCCGCCGGATTGGCAGAGCGGAACGTCTGGAGCAGCAGATAGAGCGTGATAACAGCGACAGCGCCGGCAATCAGGGTCATGGCCGGAATAATATAGTCGCCCTCCCGGAAAAATGCATCGCGTCCACGGCCGCAGCGGGTCGCAGCCAGCTTGAAGCGTTACTTCATCTGTCCGATCAGCTTTGCTGCGCCGCTCGCGCTCTTCGCCAGTTGTAGCAGCGCTTCGCGGCCGCCGGCAGCGTAAGCCGCCGCTGCCCGCAACAGCTCGCGCAACTGCGCCGCCGCGCCCGGATCGAACCGGCACCAGGCACCGCCGGTCAGGCGCGCGATCTCGCGAAAGGTCCGCTCGGCCACCGCGTCATGGCCTTCCTGAAACACGAACACAGGCACCTTGAGCATGCCGAGCTCGCCGGCCTTGGCGCAGAGTTCGTCGGCCTTCTCCTCCATGGCATCGCCGACGAAGACGACGGCCCGCACGCCGGAGGCGACCGCCTGGCGCCGGGCCTCGCTCAGCACCTTGCTAATCTGGGTGTCGCCGCCGCGGCAATCGATCTTGCTCATCAGCGTCGCAAGCCTGGCACTGTCGGAGATCCACGCCGTCGCGCGGCATTCGTTGAAGCCGCGATAGTACACGAGCCGGATGTCGAGACTGCCGAGCGCCGCAGTCTCGCGAAACATGTCGGCCTGGAGCGCGCAGGCCATGTCCCAGGTCGGCTGCCGGCTCATCGTCGCATCCAGCGCGAAGATCAGCCGTCCCTTCGCGCCGGGCGCATGCGGTGACAGCGCACGCGCCTTGGTGACGAAGGCGGCAATGTCCGCCGAGGTCGACGTCCCGGCCTGCGACACCGCGCCGCCGGCCTTCGTCGAGACGGCATCACCGCGCGGCTTGATGGGTTCGCCCGACATCGCTGCTCAACCATGCGTGGGCGATTAATGTGGTGCGCACACAGAGCCCGGTCAATGTGCAAAGCCTCCGCGAGCTTACGCCGGCGGAGGCTTTGAAATCGGTGCCGATGATGAGAGAGGCGTCAGCTCTTGGCAGGCGCCATCAATGCGACCGGACCGGGCTCGAGAATCTTGGGCGGGGACGACTGCGTGTCGACTGGCGCAATCTCGCTGTCAGTCGCGCTCAGGAACTTGTCGAGCATGCCCTGGATCGAGTTCTTGGCAACGTCCGGACCGGTGTCCCGCATGTCATTATGCTGGAATTCGGTCTTCACGACCTGAATGCCCGCCTTCTCGCACTCCTCGTCCGTGGGGATCACGCCCGCATCGGTCTTGAACTGCGGATCGGTGGAGCGGAACGACAGGATCTTGAACTTGCCGGCAGTGACGAAGGGAACCCGCAGATTGTCGAGGGTGACAACCTTCTTGACCTCGTCCGGATACTGCTTGGCAAAATACATCGAGATGTCGCCGCCCATGGAATGACCGACCATGGTCACCTTGTCGTAGTCGGCGTTCGGCTGGACCTTCTTCATTTCCTGCACGGCAAGATGAATGTTGGCAACGCCGCGCAGGATCTGCGGCAGCCGGCCGACATAGAGCTCGCCCGGCTTGGTCACCATCGGAGGATCGGTCGGCAAATCATGCTGCGGGCTGACGACCATGTAGCCGCGCGCAGCGAAGATGTTGGCGAGGAAACCGTACTCGGTATTCTTGACCGTATTGCCGTGATTGATCACGGCGACCGGCAGCGTGATCATGCCGGCATTGGCCTGCATTTCCTTGTCGCGGCGCACCGCGATGTCGACCGGCACCGGGCGATTGTCGCGCGAAGTGTCGTAGAAGGTGATGGTCTCGTGCTTGATGGCCCACTTGCTCGCCGTGAAATAGGCGATGCCGCAGAGGGCACTGACTGAAACCAGAACGGCAATTCCACGCTTCATTTTTGTCCTCAGCCGCAGGCTCTTGCGGCCTGATCCCTGTTGAAAATCGTGTTCTTCCGGGGCTCTTCGTCCCCTTGTCGCCTGTTCGCTAATATATGTCACAGCAGCGTGACAGGAAGGCTAAATGTTGTGAACCGGCAGCCCTTTCATTGTGCGTCGCACACGTTTGTTGGGCACCCTGTCCTCATACGGCCACTTTAGGTGCAGGCCACTATTCGACGCAACCAGTGGCGATTGGGTTCGATTTCACAGGTAAGTGCAGGATGAAAACGGCGGAACGCGGGTTGAGTTCCCGCGACAAAGCGGCCGCTGGGATTGACTGCAAGTAGCGATATACCGCTGCCTTAGGCGCCGAGGATGTCGTGGACCTCAAGCGGCTTGTCGACCTGGCTGAACCACTCGGCGCGGTTGGCGGCGCGGCGGCGGCCGCGCTCGTCGAGCGGCAGCTTGAGCTGGCGGAGCAGGCTCGTCACTTCCTCCCGGGCGGTGAGATGGCCGAGATTGGGGCGCATGCCGAGCGTCGCCTCGTCGATCTCGTCGAGGGCGGTCAGGCCGCGCGGGAAGAATTCGCGATAGACAACGCGTTCGGCGAAGCCGTCGACATAGCGGAAGCCGAGCCGGAGCGACAAATCCTTCAGCCCCTCGGCGACAAGCTGCTTGTTGCGGGAGCCGAGCATGGACAGGCGGTTGCGCACGACGATCCAGTCGGTGGTCGCGCCGTCGAGCTGGCGGCGCTTGCGCCTGACATCGCGCACCATCTCGGCGTAATGGCTCTGCCCCGTGACCGCGTAGTTGGCGGGATCGACGGTGCCCAGCACGTCGAAGTCGAGGAAGCTGTCGTTGATCGGCGTCACCAGCGTGTCTGCCATCGAATGCGCCAGCCGCATCAGGTAGCTGTCGGTGCCGGGCGTATCGATGACGATGAAGTCGAAATTGCTTTCGACCGCCGAGACCGCCTCCATGAATTGCTGGAACTCGGAATTCTCGTTCTCGGCGATCTGCATGGTCTCGCCGAGCTTGATGCAGCGATGCACCGGCAGCTCGAGGTCGAGCTTGGTGCGGCGCGCCCAGGCGGCGCGGTTGCTGATGTAGCGGGTAAAGCTCTGCTGTCGGCAGTCGAGGTCGATGGTGGCGACGCGTTGGCCGGCCTTCAGAAGCGCAACCGCGATGTGCAGGGCGGTGGTCGATTTGCCGGAGCCGCCCTTCTCGTTGCCGAGCACGACGACATGCGCCGAGCCGGATTGGCCTTGGCTAGCCTGCACAAGCATAGCGATCCTCAACACCCCTAACGAATATCTTCGAGTTGACCGCGTTTGCGGTCAAGTGAAATGCGTGACAGGTCATGCAAATTGCAGCGCGCCGTTCTTCATCATGAATCGCGACGCGAGCTTTCGTTTGTGATCCGCAAGTGTCGCGACGTCATGCGCAGACTTGCGCGGGATGCTGTGCCGCATCCGGATGCATGGCGTCCACGATCGCGGCTTGTTAAGGTTAGCCAGCCGGACGCCAGCCCTCACCCGCACTGATTCCCAACCCCGTCGAGTCCTGATGTCACCAAGCCCCTTGATCGCCCGCACGGTCCCCACCCTGCGGCGCGCCATCGACAATCTTCGCAAGCGAAAGGCCACGATCGCGCTGGTCCCAACCATGGGGGCGCTCCATGACGGGCATGTGTCGCTGGTTCGCCTCGCTAGGCGGCGCGCAAGCCGCGTCGTGGTGTCGATCTTCGTCAATCCGACTCAGTTCGCTCCGACGGAGGACTTTGGCGCTTATCCGCGAACCTGGAAGGCCGACATCGCCAAGCTCGCGGCCGAGGATGTCGATGTGGTCTGGCACCCCGGCGTCGAGGCCATGTATCCGGAAGGCTTCGCCACCCGCATCGTGCCGGAGGGGCCGGCGCTGGCCGGGCTCGAGGACCGCTTCCGGCCGCATTTCTTCGGCGGTGTCGCCACCGTCGTCGGCAAGCTGTTCACGCAATGCCGGCCCGACTTTGCAATCTTCGGCGAGAAGGACTTTCAGCAGTTGCGGGTGGTGACGCAGATGGCGCGGGATCTCGACCTCGGCGTCAAGGTCATCGGTTCCCGCACGGTGCGCGAGCGCGACGGGCTCGCGATGTCCTCGCGCAACGTCTATCTCTCAGCCGAGGAGCGGCAGATCGCAACCACGCTTTACCGCGCCATGAAGGAGAGCGCCGGGCGCATCCGTGCCGGCGAAGCGATCGCGCCCGCGATGGCGGGCGGCGCCGAGATGATCAAGGCGGCCGGTTTCGCGCTCGACTATTTCGAAGCCCGCCATGCCGCGACGCTGGCACCGGTCACCTCGCGCAAGGACGGCCCCTTGCGGATCCTGGTCGCGGCCAGGCTCGGCACGACCCGGCTGATCGACAATATCGCGGTTTAGAGCAGGCCGAGATCGCGCAGCTCGCGCCGCATCGGCTCCGGCATCGCCGCGATCGAGCCGGCGGCTGACTTGCCGAGATCGGCGGGCACAGAATCATCGGTGAGATAGCGCCAGCCCTGGAACGGCCGCATCGGCCGCGGCGACACCGAGATCACCTTCGGCTGCATCACGATCCGGCAGCGTCCGATGCCGTCCTTGTCGCGGAACGGCTCGATGCCGATGATCTTCTCCCGCGCAGCGATCTCGCCCTTGATCACCCAATAGAGCGAGCCGCCCGCCAGGATCTCGGCGTCGCGCTTGGGCACCATGCGAGTGATGTGGATGTGACGTTGCGGCAGCCCCTTCTTCTTGGCGGCCTGCATCCGTTCGGCGACCCACTCCTTCAATTCCTTGACGGAGTCGCAGCCGACGGCGAGCTTGATCAGATGTAGCGGCATGCCCCAGCATTAGCCGGGCAGCCGCGCATTTGGAATGCCGATCTACTCGTTATCCGCAGCCGCGGGCGCAGCCGCCGAGGCCGGCGGCGGCGCGAGCGGAACTGGCGCGGCAGCTGGGGCACGCGCAGCCTTCGGCGCCGGCGGCTTCTTGGCGGCGGGGGCCGCGGGAACTGCGGCCTGCGCCGAGGTCGCGGCCGGCGCGCGCGGCGCGGGCGCTGCTGCCGCGTTTGCAGCCGGTGCCGCCGGGCGCGTCGTCGCCGTGGGCTCCGGATTCATGATGCTGACCGGCGGCGTCGACGAGGCGCTCGGGAACTCGGCATTGGTCGGCTTGCCTGTCGGCATCGACGGCGGCAAGCCGGCAAGCGCGGCGCTGGCCGGCATTGCCGGCGCGTTCCAGGTCGGCGCATAGCGCGCGACCAGCGTGTCGTAGAGATGGGAATTCATATTGGCGGCGACCTGCTGCTGGTCGGTCAGCGAGCGGAACGCAGCGCAATCGAACTCCGTGCAGCCGTCGCGCGCGACCAGCACATGCGCAACGAGGCCGTAGCGATCACGCTCCAGCGATTTGCGCAGCACCTTCATGTCCAGCGTCAGGCTCCTCTCGGCCGTGGCGACCTCGCCGAGCGCGGTCAGCCGGTCGATCCTGGCGGCGGTGTAGGAGACGGCCGCAGCGGCTGTATCAGGCGCGCCGAACAGCGCCTTCTCGCAGCCAACGGCCACGGCATCGCCGGCGAGATCGTCGAGACAGGACAGCGCGGGCAGGCTCGCTGTCACCGTTCCTTGCGCGCGCACCTCGGCCGGGGTGGCCTGCCCCTCAGGACCATAGACGCGCACGGTGGCCGCTCCGGCGATCGCGATGGATAGCAGCGTAATCACGGTCAGCGCGCCGTTGGCCACGGACCGGTCGGCGCGCGGCAGCGCGATCAGCAGGATCAGCCCGAAGAATCCGGCAGCCGCCAGCGTCGTCCACATCGGGAAGGCCGGCGAGTGCCAGATTTGGTCGAGCGAAGTGGCCCATGCCCAGTTCATGCGCGACGTCCCCTCACGCGAGCAAAGAGCGGATGGTCAAAGCGAGCACCGCGAGTCGGCAACTGCCCCCACTCACCTTGGGAAGGTGAAGCGGGCCTTTTGACGGCGAGAGGACACAACTTCCCGGCAGGCGCCTATGCGCAGGTAGCGTCGGGCCTTCAGGAGAGCGCGAGCTGGCTTTCCTTGGCAACGCGCTCGAAGGCTTCGGTCGAGCTCTTGATCCGGTACTGGCAGTCGTCGCCTTCGGTCGGCAGCAGACGGATGATCTCATACGCGCCGCTGGCAGCCGGACGCGCGACGTTGCTGGCCGTGAACAAGACGCGCGTTCCCACGGGGAATTTGTGCTTCAACACCCTCTCCATTACTCAAACAGCGCCTGCCTCGCCCAGTGTCCCACTGCGATGGCCGGCCGGAAACCCGGGCCGTCGTATAGCACGAGCCCCGCCGGTTTGGCCAGCGCAAACCGGCATGGCAATCGCGCAAATTCTGCCGCTATTTCATAACGATAGCGGGACAACCTGCAAGCTCGATGGACCGCGGGAGCCGCTCGTTCGCGTGGCGTGTCGCAGCTGGTGTCGCAGCCTCCTGCGCCACGGCCCTGGTCGCCGGCCTGACCGCCGCCGGCCCGCCGGCCGGCGTCCCGATCAGACCAGCGATCAGGCGTCCTCGAACTTCTCGATGCGAAGCGTTTCGGCGAGCCCGTCCCGGGTCCATTCCTGGAACGCCGGAAGCGCCAGCATCGTGTCCATGTAGGCCTTGGTCTCGGACGTGACCTCGATCGCGTAGGTACGGAAGCGGTGCACGACCGGTGCGTACATCGCATCCGCCGCACCGAAGCGGCCGAACAGGAATGGTCCCTTGGCGCCATAGCGGGTCCGGCACTCGCGCCAAATCTCCTGCACGCGCGCGATATTGGCCTTGGCGTCCGCCGACAGCGTCACGGGACGTACGGGACGATGCAGGTTCATGCCGCATTCGTTGCGCAAGGCCATGAAGCCGGAATGCATCTCGGCGCATACCGAACGGGCATAAGCGCGCGAGGCGACATCATCGGGCCACAGTTTTTTCTCCGGGTAGCGCTCGGCGATGTATTCGATGATGCTGAGCGAGTCCCACACCGTGATGTCGCCGTCGACCAGCACCGGCACCTTGCCGGCGCGGCTGAAGGACAGGATCTGCTCCTTGTCGGCGGGATTGTCGGTGTAGAGCGGGATGAGCGTCTCCACGAACGGGATGTCGTTGGCGCGGAGCGCGAGCCAGGGTCGCATCGACCATGACGAGTAGTTCTTGTTGCCGATCGCGAGTTTCAGCGCAGCCATGTCATCAGTCCTTCCCGAGACGTCCAGAAGCGAGCTGCTTTTAACGCCATCGCCTGCCGCCAATCAATCGTTGCCGCGCCTCGCCATGCGTGGCAATCGTTGCCGCCCGCGAGGAGACGGACATGAGCAGGCACTGGGTCGACATCACCGCCGTCGGCTTCTTCATCATCGAATGGCTGGCCTACGCGCTGACGCTGGAGCATTCGGCCTATGGCCGCGACAGCCTGTCGGCGCGCATGAACCGCTACCGCGAGGTCTGGGTGCGCCAGCTGCTCGACCGCGACACGCGCATGGTCGACATGCAGATCATGGCCTCGCTCCAGAACGGCACCGCCTTCTTCGCCTCCACCAGCCTGTTCGCACTCGGCGGCGCGCTGGCGCTGCTGCACGCCACCAACGATGCCATCACCATCCTGAGCAAGCTGCCGATCGACCTCAGCCCCTCGCCCGCACTGTGGGAGCTGAAATGCGTCGGCCTCGTGCTGATCTGCGTCTACGCCTTCTTCAAGTTCGCCTGGGCCTATCGCCTGTTCAACTACGTCGCGATCCTGTTCGGCGGCATGCCGCCGGCCTCCCAGCGCGACACGGCGGAGGCCGAAGCCCATGTCATCCGCACCTCGCGCCTGTTCGAATCCGCCGGCCGCCATTTCAACCGCGGCCAGCGCGCCTTCTTCTTCGCGCTCGGCTATCTCGGCTGGTTCGTCAGCCCCTGGCTGCTGTTCGTGACCACGGCGGCTGTGGTGGTCGTGACCTGGCGACGGCAGTTCGCGTCCAGCGCCTGGGCGGCGATGGCGCCGGAGGTGGTGGCTGATGGCGAGGAGCAGAAGCGCAGTCATTGAGCTGTCCGCGCCGGTGCGGTGAAGTGCAGCCCACGCTTTCTCCACATCGTCATTGCGAGCGCAGCGAAGCAATCCAGAATCCCTCCGCGGAAAGACTCTGGATTGCTTCGTCGCAAGGGCTCCTCGCAATGACGGAGCAAGGGGCACTGCCGTCGTCCTCCAAATGCCACTGTCATTCGCCGCGAAGGCGGGGAATCCAGTACGCCGCGGCCTCTCGGTTCAATCACGACCGTCTCTTGAATACTGGATCGCCCGCCTTCGCGGGCGATGACAGCGCCAGACACGCCTTCTCATTCTCGCGGCGCGTTTCGCCCGAGCTTTGCTCTCTCCATCGCCCCCAAAGAAAGAGGGCGCAGGGAAGGCCGGGTGCCGGCTGGCACCCACGGTCCGCTGTGCGAAGGCACACGCAGAAAACTGCACAGCGGCATACAGGTGAAGCCGAACACTCGGCCTTCCCTGCGCAGTGGTTGGACGGCTTATGCCGCGCTCTCCCGGGAGCCGAGTTCGTTCTGGCCTCCCTCACCCCAGCGAAAGTCGCCGGCATCGCGCCGGTTGACGCCAATGCCGCATCCGCCAAGGCTTGACCGTAGCAACGACGGCCAGGACCACACGGTTTTGCCGTACGCACGGTTCGCTATGCGCCGCAGTTTTTCCAACCCTGTCGACGGAGCCGGAAACTTACTGGCGAGACGAACCTGACAGCGCCGTTCGTCCGCACGAAGCCTCGGGCTCACGGAGAGCAATCCGCCCTACCCGCACATCTCGCGCCCGACGCTGCCGCGTCCACCGCAAGCCCGGCTCAGCGATCATCACGACACATGATCGCCCCTCAAGGGTGAGCCGGGATGGGCGATACATACGACAAATCCGAATTTCGGTAAAGTGGAATATTTTCGCGAACTGGGATTGACAGAGAGCGACACAACAAAATCCCGCAGCCCGGAGCGTGCGCTCCATCGGGCTACAAAACTACATGCTACCCACCAAAATCCCGCGGGCTGAACGGCAAATCCAACACCTTCCATTCCCCGTACAAGGCGGCCGGCAGCATCTTGTAGGGCTGGCAGTTCTGGAGCGCGCTCATTGCGGACTTCACCAGGGCCACGCCCTTCGCGGATGGCGGGGCCGCCATCAGGATCGGCTCGCGCGCCAGCGTGCCGTCGGTGGCGAGCACCGTACGCAGCTTGATGTGGACGTTGTCGGTCGGCGCGACCCCGGCCGGGAGCTTGGCGCAGCTTTTCAGGTGACGGCGCAGCTCGTCGATGACTTCCGGTGGAAGCTTGGCGGCGATCGAATCCTTGGCGTCGCCGCCGTCGTCTTTGGGAGTGTCCTTCGGCAGCTCCGTCGGCAATTCAGGCGGCAGGCCCAGCATGACGCCGTATTTGACGGTGACGTCAGGCTCCGGCGCCTGGTAGGCCGGTGGCGGCGCAGCCTGGGGCTGCTGCATCGCCTGTGACGACGGCGGCTGTATCGGCGGCTGCGGCATCGCCTGTGGCGGCGATTGCGGCATCGGCTGAGGCGGGGCCTGCGGCGGAGGCTGTTGCGGCTGTGCGTTGGCCTCGCGCGGCTTCGGTGAAGGCGAAGGCTGCTGTTGCAGGGAACGTTGCGGCTCGGGCGACGCCTGCGGTGATGGCGATGGCGCGGCCTGCTGCTTGGCCGCCGCATCCGACTTGTCGGTGAAATCCAGCTTCGGCAGTTTCAGGTCGGGCGTCGGCTCCGGCGGTTTCTCCTTTGCCGTCTCTTTCGTCTCCTGCTCCTTGATCTCGTCCTTGACCTGCTCCGGCGTGACGATGTCGACCGAAACAGTCTCGGGCGCTGCGGCGTGGAACGGATGGACCTCGCTGATCAGGATGATCAGCGCCACCAGCGTCAGATGCGCGATCGCCGACGCCGCGACGTCCGTCCGTATGATCTTCCGCAGTTCCATCGACTGACTTCGGGTTGCCGCGCTGGTCCTAGCATACCCCAGGCCCCCCTCAATCCCATTTCGGCGCGAAGCCGAAATCGGTCAGGCGGCCCTTGGGGTGGGCCAGGGCGGCGATCCGGCTCATCTCGTCCTCCGACAGCTCGAAATCGAAGATCTCGATGTTTTCCGACAGGCGCTCGACGCGCGAGGTGCGCGGGATCGCAGCGACATTCTGCTGCACCAGCCAGCGCAGGCACACTTGTGCCGGCGTCTTGCGATGGGCGCGGCCGATCTCCGCGAGGGTCTGGTCGGTCTTGATGCGACCCTTGGCGATGGGACTGTAGGCGACGAGGGCAAGACCATGCTGGTCGCAGGCCGCCCTCACCTTCGCCTGGTCGAGATAAGGATGATATTCGACCTGGTTGCAGGCGAGCGGCTCGGGCGATAACGCCACCGCCTGCTCGATCAGCGCCACCGTGAAATTGGAAACGCCGATATGGCGGGTGAGGCCCATCGTCTTCGCATGCGATAGCGCTCCAAGCGTCTCCGCCAGCGGCACGTGCGAATTGGGCCAGTGCAGCAGCAACAGGTCGACCGAGGGAAGCCGCAGGCGGGCGAGGCTCTCCTTGACCGAGCGTTCGAGATCGTGGGGCGCGAAATGGTTGGTCCAGACTTTCGTGGTGAGGAAGATGTCGTCGCGGCGCACGCCCGAGGACCGCAAGCCGTCGCCGACCTCACGCTCGTTGTCATAGACCTGCGCGGTGTCGATGTGGCGATAGCCGAGCCGTAGCGCCTGCTCGACCACGCGCGCGGCCGGCCGGCCGTCCAATTCCCAGGTGCCGAGCCCGATCGCCGGGATCCTTGCACCATTGGCCTCGACGAACAGCATGAGGAATCCTCTCTGTTGCGGCAGCCCCAAATCATCCTAGCGTCATTATGGACCCGGCCCATGTCACTGCCAACGCAAGCCCGCGGCAGTTCGGCCGGATATTCAGGGCAATACTAACGTGAGGTTCGCGTCGAGCTCTTGGCGTCAGGCCTTGGTCATCAGACCTTGGCGAGCGCTTGGAACACCGTATCCGGCGCATGCGCGATCACGGCGAGCAGCGCGCGGGCCGGTCCCCGCGGGGCGCGCTTGCCCTGCTCCCAATTGCGGATGGTCTCGACGGGGACGCCGAGTTTTGCGGCGAACTCCATCTGGGTGAGACGGGCGCGGCGGCGCAAATCGCGCACCGCGAGCGGGCCGGTGTCGCCCGACGCGGCATTGGCCGCCGGCCGGACCGGAAATTCCTGCCCGTCCCGCAATTCGACGATCCGCCCGTCCGCCTTCAGCCGCAACCGCATGCTCATTCCCCCAAGCACGGACGATGATGCGGCAGGTCGCTTAAGTTCGGATTAAAGATACCGAGGTCTCGTGCCCCGGACGCGGCGCAGCGCTGAGTGAGGGGGCCCCTGTGCCCACCCCGTCATTGCGAGGAGCTCTTGCGACGAAGCAATCCAGACTGCCACCGCGGAGGGTTTCTGGATTGCTTCGCTACGCTCGCAATGACGAAGAGAGAGAGGCTGCCTCCTACTTCAACCCGAACCAGAGCGTCGCAATGCCGAGGAAGGAGAAGAAGCCGACGACGTCGGTCACGGTGGTGACGAAGGTGCCGGACGCCACCGCCGGGTCTGCCCTGACACGGTCGAGCGCCATCGGGATCAGGATGCCGCCGAGCGCGCCGGCGACGAGATTGCAGATGATTGCAAGCCCGATGACGATGCCGAGGCCCGGGATCTTGAACCAGGCCACGGCCGCGATCCCCGTGATCACGGCAAAGGCAAGACCGTTGACGAGGCCGACCAGGCTCTCGCGGATCACGACGCGCCAGGCGTTGAAGGAGCCGAGCTCGCGGGTCGCGAGCGCCCGCACCGCGACCGTCATGGTCTGGGTCGCGGCATTGCCGCCCTGGCTCGCCACAATCGGTGCCAGCACGGCGAGCGCGACCATCTTCTCGAGTTGTCCTTCGAACAGGCCGAGCACGGAGGACGCCAGGAACGCGGTGGCGAGGTTGACCAGCAGCCAGTTGAAGCGGCCGCGCGCAATGGTGAGAAATGTGTCGGACAGCTCTTCGTCGCTGGTGACGCCGCCCAGCGCCTTGAGGTCCTCGTCGGCCTCCTCCTCGATGACGTCGACGACGTCGTCGACGGTGATGACGCCGACCAGGCGGTCCTGGGTGTCGAGCACGGGCGCTGCGACGAGATTGTACTTGCCGAACATGCGCGCCACCTCCTCCTGGTCCTCCAGGACGGAGACGCGGCGGCGATCCTCGTCGGTCAGCTCGGTGAGCGGCACCGGACGGCGTGCGCGCAGCAGCACGTCGAGCGGCACTGCGCCCTGCCAGTGCTGGTCCTTGTCGACGACGTAGATCTCGTAGAAGCGATCGGGCAGGTCCGGCGTCTCGCGCATGTAGTCGATCGCCTGGCCCACGGTGAAGTCCTGGGGCACCGCGATGAACTCGGTCTGCATCCGGCGGCCGGCAGAATTTTCCGGATAGAGCAGGCTGCGCTCGAGCGCGACGCGCTCGCGCAGCGGCAGCTTCTCGAGAATTTCCTCCTGATCCTCGGCGTCGAGGGTTTCCAAGAGCTCGACCGCATCGTCGGATTCGAGCTCGCGGACACCTTCTGCGACCGTCTCCGGCGGCAGTTCCTCGAGGATCTCCTCGCGCACGGCCTCGTCGACCTCGTTCAGCGCGGAGAAGTCGAAGTCGCGCCCGGTCAACTCGACCAGGCGGACCCGGTCGTCGGGCTGCAATGCGCCGATCAGGTCGCCGAGGTCGGCCTCGTGCAGCTCGGCGACGATCGCGCGCAGCTGTGCGGAGTCTGCGGCCTCGATCGCATGCGCGATCTCCTCGACGAATTCGTGCCGAATTTCGCCGTCTTCATTGCGCATCGGCACGTGCTCGAGTACCGAATCCGCAGCGGGAGGGGCAACGTCCATTTGTTCATCCATGGCGCGCCTCGCCGTTTGACAGGTTGGATCAGATGGTCTGGGCTGACGGCTCAGGCAATACCCACAAGCGAACTGCGAGCGCAATGACAAAGATGCATCGGCCGGAATGGACCTCGATGGCGCTGGGCGCGGTGCTGGCCGGCCTCGTCGGCGCAACCTCGCCAGAAGCCGCCGAGTGCCCGCGCAAGGACGCGCTCGGCACCGCGCGCGTTCTGAGCGTCGACGCCAAGACCACCCCGCGCGTCGGCTTGAAGAGCTTTCCGCAGACGCTGCCGCTCGCCGATCGCGAGGTCGTGCTGACCTTCGATGACGGCCCGCATCCGCCGACCACCTCAAAGGTGCTGGCGGCGCTGGCGCAGGAATGCGTGCGTGCGACCTTCTTCCTGATCGGCCTGCACGCCTCCCAGCATCCAGACATGGTCAAGCGCATCGCCAGCGAGGGCCACACCATCGGCCACCACACCTTCTCGCACCCGTTCATGGCGCGGCTTCCGCTCGACAAGGCGAAGAGCGAGATCGACCGCGGCATCGCGGCCGACGAGATGGCGCTGCACGGGGTGTCGACCACGACGCCATCGACGCCGTTCTTCCGCTTCCCCTATTTCGAGGCAACACCAGGACAGCTCGACCTGCTCCAGGCGCGCGGCATCGTCGTGTTCGGGGCTGACCTCTGGGCCAGCGACTGGAACGAGATGACGCCGGAGCAGGAATTGAAGCTCGTCACCGAGCGCCTTGCCGCCAGCGGCAAGGGCATCATCCTCTTCCACGACCCCAAGGCGCGCACGGCCGCGATCATGCCGGCCTTCCTGCGGTATCTGAGGGAGAACGGCTATCGGGTTGTTCACATCGCGCCGGCCGGCCCCGCGCAGAAGCATGCCGACACGCATTGATGCCGGAATGTCACTCCGGCGCAAAATGGGGTGATTTAGGCCCTGTTAACACTCTGTTCATGCTAGCCCATGCAAATGGTCGGGGGACCTGTCATGGGAAAGGGTTCTTTGCGCCTGAACCGGTTTCCAGACGTCTCCGACCTATTAAGGCGGCCATCGCATATGGGGGCAGACGAAGGTTCATGATCGGAAGTAGCGTTGTTTCGCGGACGCGATCGTGGAGCGCCCTGGGCCTGTTGTTGGGATTACTGACCACCGCTTCGCCGGCGGCGCTCGCGGCCGACTGTCCCGGCCATCCGGACGCGCTCGGGACCTCCCGCACCCTCGTGGTCGATCCGCGCGAGCATCCGCTGATCGGCACCATGCAATATCGCGAGACGCTGCCGCTGAAGGACCATGAGGTGGTCCTTACCTTCGACGACGGTCCGCTGCCGAAATATTCCAACCAAGTGCTCCAGATCCTCGCCGACGAGTGCATCAAGGCCACCTTCTTCATCATCGGCAACCAGGCCAAGGCCAATCCGGAAGGGGTGCGCAAGCTGGTGGCGGCGGGCCACACCGTCGGCACCCATAGCATGGACCATCCGCTGACGTTCGACCGGATGCCGATCGAGAAGGCCGAGGCCGAGATCAATGGCGGCATCGAATGGACCTCGGCCGCGATGACCGATCCGTCCAAGCTCGCGCCATTCTTCCGCATTCCCGGCCTGATGCGCGCCGAAGGCGTCGAGAACCACCTGATCTCGCGCGGCATCCAGGTCTGGAGCGCCGATTTCCCGGCCGACGATTGGCGCCATGTCTCGTCCGACCGGGTCTATCAGCTCGCGATCCAGCGGCTGGAGGCCAAGGGCAAGGGCATCCTGCTGCTGCACGACATCCAGGCCCGCACGGTGGCGGCGCTGCCGAAGATCATTCGCGACCTCAAGGCGCGCGGCTATCGCATCGTCCATGTGGTGCCTGCGACCGCCGATCGGCCGGCAACGCCGACGACGCCAGTGGAGTGGCTGCTGCATCCGCCGACCGAGACGACGCCGATCGCACGCTGGCCGCGCGTGCCGAATTTCGTGTTCGCGCAGACCGGAACGCTGCCGGCGCCCGCTGTTGCCGACCTCAATGCGCAGACCGAGCATCAGCCGCTGCTGCCGCGCCGGACCATGGCGCAGGCGAATGTCGCGGCCATCCTGCCCGTGCCGGACCGCGACCTGTTTGCGATTCCCGAGGGCTCGGTCGAGGTGCTGCTGTCGACGACCGCCTCACGGCGCGCCGCGACGCGGCTGGCCATGGCAGCCGAGAGGCCTCATCCGGCCAAGGGCAAGGCAGCCAAATCGCCGGGACGGCGGACGGCGCATGCCGCGCATGGCACACCGAAGCGCGCTGCGCAGGCCAATACCACGGCGCCCAAGGCCGCCGCGCCGCGTCCGACCGGGGTCGCCAGCCTGAAGAAGCGCGCTTAAAGTCCTACTGCCGCATGATTGCGGCGACGCAGAGCAGCACGATCAGCGCCAGGAAGAACAGGTCCATATAGGACTTGAGCTCGCCGTCGCGCCGCAGCCGCGCAACGTCGGCGACCACTTGCTTGCGTGCCGAAGTTCCGCCCGAACCATCATTGATCGGGGCCTGAAGCCGCCGCGTCTCGGCCTCCAGCTTTTCGATCTTCTGGAAGAAATAGAACGCGCGCAGCGTCGAGGCTGCGCGCATGGCGGCATAGACCAGCACCAGGATCGCTAGGATCGCCCGGTTAGGGTACTTCTCCATGAAGTTCAGGCTGAAATAGACCACCGCCATGAACGCGAAATTGGTGATGAAGCGGTAGACGAAGCTAAGAAAAACCATGCTGGCTCGAGCCTTGAAGGGGTAGCGCAACCGGATCGTCGCGCCTACGGGATCAGGGGCCAGACCGGAGCAGCCGGCCTGGATGCCGTACAGGCCCGTCTACGCCAAGTTTGTTTCAACAAAGATACTTTCGCCCCGCAACTCGCCGCCTTTTAGCCACACGCGGCCATATTGCAAGCCGGAGCACGCCGTCGCCCCATTCCCGCGCCGCTTGCCCGCAACGGCTCAATGGCGATTTGGCGAAAGTCGCGATAGACTATCGACCGCCGCCACATGTGGGGTCTGCCGATGTCGAAGAAGGGAATCACGGGCCACGACGATTGGGTTCTGACCGAGGCGCTTGCGACCGCGCTGGTCGCGCTGGAACAGCTCGAGCCAAAGCACCGGCCGAACGCGCATATGGACGACATCCGCAAGATGCTCTCGAACGGCAAGGAGCCGGCGGCGGTGAGCCTGCACCTGGCCCAGGCCAAATGTCGCCTGTTTCCCGACCTCGATCCGCTGGAGATCTACCGGGAATACGGTATCGGGGAGGAATACGGCTAAACGGGCCGGTCGACGACCGCGCTAAGGGCCGCCGGCCACCGATCCCGCGATCACCATGACCAGGGCGCCAAGGTCGACCTTGCCGTTGACGGTCAGCTCCTCCGAGCGTTTCACATCGTCCGAGCCTTGAACCTTGAGCGCTTGCGGCCGGTCGGCAGCTTGTCTTTGCAGCTCGCCGATGATGGCTTCCTTGAGTTTCTCTTCCAGCATGGGCTTTGTCCTTTCAGGCCGCCATCGCGCGGCAGGATTGGGCGCACGAGCGGCACATCGCGACGCATTCGTCCATGCCGCCGATCCGCTCGCAGTCCTCGGCGCATTCGGCGCAGATTTCCGCGCATTCGCCGCAGGTGTGCTTGTGATGTGGCGTGTTGATCAGCATGAAATGCGCGGCCGTCCGGCACATCTCGGCGCAGGCCATCATCAGGCGGAAGTGCTTCGGCTCCACGTGCTTGCCGCCGGACTCGAGGCAGTGGTTCATCGCCGTGCCGAGGCAGATCTGGTAGCAGCTCATGCAGAGCCCGATGCAGCGGGTCATGTCTTCGGACTGAGCCATCCGTTCTCTCCAATCGCGCGCGCCCCACTCCGCTCGACCAAAGCGGGGCAACGCGCTTCGTTCCAGGTTCCGGTCGCTGCGCTGGTCATTTGGGGTTTGGGTCCGCAAGACGGGCGCCAGGCTCCTCGAGCCGCCCGCTCCGCGCCAGTCGAACCGCGTTGCCGAGCGCGCGCGCTGCATTCTGCACCTGCTGCTGGAATTTGTCGTCTTCATCGAGCTCGCGATGCGAGGTGGCGTATGGCTCCATGTAGCCGACATAGCCGTCGAGCTCGGCGAAGCGGCCGGCCGAGATCAGCTGCATGTCGGTCAGCCAGTCGGACAAGGCGCGGCGCACGTCCTCGGCGCCAACCGCATCGCCGTGAACGACGATGCCGAAATGACGGCCGGCGAGATGACGCGGATAAGACCAGCCCTTCAGCTCCATGGCCTTGGCTTCTGCGGCCTTCTTGCCGTGGGTCGAGGTCGGATCGGGATTGCCACCGTCGGCGCAGACCAAGCGGTCCATCATCGCCTTGAGCCCGGCCGGCACGTGATACCAGTTCACCGGCGCCACGATCAGGATGCCGTGAGCGGCGACCCACAGCGGGTAGATCTCGTTCATCCAATC
Source organism: Bradyrhizobium zhanjiangense (assembly GCF_004114935.1). Classification (NCBI taxonomy): domain Bacteria; kingdom Pseudomonadati; phylum Pseudomonadota; class Alphaproteobacteria; order Hyphomicrobiales; family Nitrobacteraceae; genus Bradyrhizobium; species Bradyrhizobium zhanjiangense. Next base: position 4,368,987 of record NZ_CP022221.1, on the reverse strand, counting down.
GCCGGTCTGCCCCAGCGAATAGTTCGGATAGCAGCTGCACGGCCAGTGACAGAGCGGCATCGCGGTCGCAACGCAGGATTTGCAGGGATGGATATTCTTGCCGAACTCCGAGGCGAGCCGTGACAGATCGAGAATGTCGACGGCAAATCCCATTTCGATGAAGACCGGCTCGGCCAGCTTGACCAGGCGCCAGGTCTTGGACATCTCGCCGGGACAGGTGTGCTCGCTGCGGGCCGAGCCGTTGATGATCAGGATCCGCGGCGTCTCGGCGGCATCGTCATGCCGTTGCTGCGCCGCAAGCACGGCGGCGCGCGCCTCCAGCCAATCGACGGCGATGTCGTAATCGGGATCGGCGAAGCCCGCGCCCGCCTTGCGCGTCAGCGGCGCCTTGCGCGAATGGCTGTAAGCGTCCCAGGCAGCGCCGACAACGGCATCGAGTTCGCGTTGCAGCGGAGCAAAGGCGGGATCGACGAACTGGCTCCTGTAACGCCGCTCGAACTCCTCGCGCGACAACCTGACGGGCGGCATCCCCTTGCGAATGTCGGCGTCCGTCATGCTGGCTCCTGGCGAAGTCGGTACCGTCCGACCAACCCGGGGCGCTGCGCGCGGTTCCCATAACTCTACTGGCGCACCACCTCCTGGGGCAGATCGAAGCGCGCGATGCGCTGGTCGAGCCGCCACAGCTCGATGCGATGCAGCAGCACGAGCGCGGCGGCTTCGCGCTTGGCCTGCTCGTCATTGTCGCAGACGAGATTGACGCATCCGAACACACGCCCGTCCGGCTCGATCTGGAACGCGCGATAGTGCTTCATGCTTCCCATCTTCATTGTCCTCGTCGTGGGTAGACGGGTGCGCTCAGCCAGTCGGTTAGGTTCGAGGTCACTTCGTTCTGCTTGGCGAGGCGCAGCAACATGTCGCGCTCGTTGCCGGGCGGCAGGCTACGCGCGCGCTCGCGGGCGCTTTCGGCAAAGGCCGTCAACCGCTCCTGGAGCGATTGGGTCTGTTTCCTGCGGTTACGTTTGGCGGTCATCGTACTTTCACGAGCAATTCGGATGGGCGGAAATTGCCGGCTGAGGGCGGCCCAGCCGGGCAGATTGTAGATTCCGCCGCGTCAGCCGGTTCCGGCATTTCAATAAGTTAACAGGACGGAGTGATCATTTTTTGGGTTTCTGCCCAAGACATCAGCCCAAGACATCAGCGCATCGGTGCGCGCCGACATCTGACCCGTTCCCGGCGCGTGCAGCCTGATGTGCTGCACGCTCCAATCGCGGCTGCATTAGTCCGGCGGCTGCAAGCCTGGCGACCTCAGCCACTCACTCAGCTGCGATCCCGTTTCGGCCTGACGCGCCTTGCGCAACATCTCGTCGCGCGCAGCGCCGGGCGGAAGCGATTTGGCTTCTTCGCGTAGCCGCTCTGCTTCGGCGGCCAACCGGGCTTCCAGCGATTCCGTTTGCTTGAATCGATGCCGCATCGACATCAGGCGTTCTCCCTGTTTCCGGGCGGAGCGCGTCGTTGCGTTCTCGTCACTCCTCAGTTTCGCAGTCCTCACTGCGGCGGGAGATTAACGTTCCCGATCGGGAGCGGTTGCGTCGCTAACGTGGAATGTTGACGCGTCTCCAGCCGCTCTCAGCGCAAGCGCGCTGCCAGAGAGGCGTGCTGGTTTGGTCAGCACGACTTACATATGCTGAGTTCGCTCCGGTGGGAAGAGCTATGAGCCTTTCGCCGAAGAGAGAACGAAGAACATTAACCTGGGTGGTGGTCGAAAGCGGAGGGATCGATCATAATCTAGAAATGACAGACGCCCTGTTCGCACGCGCTCAACTGGCGCTCGAAGAAAACGGCGAAATTCGAAAGCAGCGCCACATTCTTCGGACGCAGTTCGACGATGTGCGCGAGAAGCTTCGACTGTCGATCTACGAAAGCGCAAGCGTCCGCTCCGAGATCAAGGCACGTCAGGACAATGAGGGGCGAGGCTCGCCCCGGCGGACAACGTAGCAAGCCCTCACCTCCCACCTCACCAGCGCCGCTGCCGCCAGCCCCCGAAGCAGCACCTGACGCCAATCTTTGGTCATCCACCCCGATAGAGTTGCAGATAGCTCGGCGAGAACAGCGCCGCGTCCTTGAGCGCGCCGAGATCGTTGATGGTGAGCGTCCGCTCGCGCAGCACGATCAGGCCGGACGCACGCAGCTCCTGCACGGTGCGGTTGAGATGAACCACGGACAGGCCTGTGGCATCGGCGAGATCCATCTGCGTCACCGGCATGATGCAGGAATTGCCCTCGATCATGCCGACAGGACGAAGCCGCTCGAAGATCTCGCAGAACAGATGCGCGACGCGCTCCAGCGCGACGCGGCGGCCGAGATTGATGGCCCATTCGCGCTGGATCGCGTTGTTGACGAGGCTCTCGCACCAAAATGCTTCCGCAAGCGACCGGTCGCCCGCGATCAGGCTCTCGAAACGCGCGCGCTTGATTTCAGCGTAGACCACCGGCGTCAGCGTCGCGATGGAATGGTCCATGACCGCGAGCAGATACGCATGCGCGTCGCAGCTCTCGCCCGGGAAGATGAAGTTGACGATCTGGCGCCTTCCATCCTCGAGCGTCTTGTAGCGGCAGAGCCAGCCCGACAGCACGACGCGGACGCTGTCGACGGGATCGCCCTCCGAAATCAGGTCCTCGCCGGAGCCGGCGCGCTGCAACCCTTCGAGCATCGCATAGTCAAGCGCGGCGCGCGCCTCTGCCGACAACGGCCTCAACGCGTTCAGCCGGCGAGCGGCCGGCTCCAACAGGCTGCGATCGGCGATCGACAAGGACATCAGTCAGCCAATGACGGCGTGTGGAAAGTGCGCTTGCTCAAGGGAATGATGATCGTGCATTGCAGCCCCCCGGGATTGAACGCCATCGTGGTCTGGCTCTTGAACTCGAAGGCCAGCGTACGCTCGAGAAGCTCGGTGCCAAAACCTTTTCGCGGCGGCGGCGCCGCTTGCGGCCCACCCCGCTCCCGCCATTCGAACACCAGCCGCGTTGGTTCGGTGCTTTCATCGACGCGCCATGAGACCTCGATACGGCCTGTCGGCTGGCTCAGCGCGCCATATTTCAGCGCATTCGTCGCAAGCTCGTGGAGCGCGAGCGCGAAGGTCTCCGCGGCTTTGGGCTGAAAGCGCACCTTCGGGCCAGAAACCCTCATCTGCTCGCCTTCGCGAGCATTGTAGGCGAGCAACTCCTCGACCACGAGATATTCGAGGTCGACGCCGCCCTCGGGATCGCGGGTCACCAGCGCCTGGGTGCGGGCGTAAGCGTTCAGCCGGCCGTCGAGATGGAAGGCATATTCCTCGACGGTCGTGCTGGCTTCCGCCGAGCGGCGGGCGATCGAGCGCACCACGCCAAGCGTGTTGCGCACGCGATGCTGAAGCTCGGCCAGCAGCAGGCGCTGCCGCTCCTCGGCCCGGGTGATCGCGGTGACGTCGATGAAGGTGATGACGACGCCAGCAATAAAATTGTCGATGCTGCGATAGGGCAGGATGCGGACGATGTAGCGTGTGCCGCTGTCGGGCGCGCTCAGCTCGCGCTCGACGCTCGCCAGCGTTCGCAGCACGCGGCGAATGTCGTCATAGAGCTCCTCGATCGGGATGCGCGCCTTGATGTGGGCGATGGGGCGGCCCGTGTCGGTCTCGACCAGATGCAGGACCTGGGTGATCGCAGGCGTGAAATTCATCACGCGCAAATCGTTGTCGAGGAATACGGTCGCGATCTGCGTGCTCTCGAGGAAATTCTTGAGGTCGCTGGTGGCGCGCGTCAACTCCTGAACGCGATGCGCCAGCTCGCCATTGACGGTGGTCAGCTCCTCGTTGACCGACTGCAATTCCTCGCGCGAGGTTTCGAGCTCCTCGTTGGCGGACTGAAGCTCCTCATTGAGCGACTGGTATTCCTCGTTCGAGGACTTCAGCTCCTCGTTGGTGCTTTCGAGCTCCTCGATGGTCGCCTGCAGGCGCTCCCGCGTCGCGCGCAGCTCGCTTTCGAGCCTCTCGACATGCTCGGTGCGCACGAGGGCGTTGGGATTGCTCTGGTTGGTCTCGATCGCGCGAATGGGGCCGTCCTTGAACAGAACGACGAAATTACGGTGGCCGCCGGCGCCCTCCTGGATCGGCTCGACGGTGACGTCGACGACGACACGGTGGCCGTTCACGCCGAGCTGCACTTGCTCGGCATGGGCAGGCTCGTTGGTCTCCGCCGCACGGCTCAGCACGGTGCGGAGTTCCAGGCGGAGATCGCGGTGCACGAGCTGGAGCAGGTCGAGCGTGGCGGTGCCCGCCGTCGGCTCGATGTAGCGGCCGGTGCGACCGGAGAAGTGCAGGATCTGGAAATTGTCATCGGTGATGACATAGGCCGGCGCATAGCGCTCCGCGATGCGCTGGGCGCGGCGCTCCAGGCCGACGTCGGGGCCGAAGGAGCGCACCGGCGGGACTTCGACCGGCGCCCTGCCCGCCGCGGTCGTGATCGGAAATTCCGGCGGCAGCCGCGTTCCGGTCTCCAGCTTCTTGAAGATGCGGGCGCGGCGATCGATCGGCGCAAACAGTTTCGGATGCCGCGTCACGTTCTCGGAATTGCCGAGGAAGAGAAAGCGGTCCGGCAGCAGCGCGAAATGAAAGAGCGGGATCACGCGGTTCTGCAATTCGGCATTGAGATAGATGAGAAGGTTCCGGCAGGAGACGAGGTCGAGCTTGGAGAACGGCGCGTCCTTGATGACGTTGTGCTGCGAGAAGATGCACATCTCGCGCAGCTCCTTGACCACGCAATAGGTGTCGCCCTCGCGCACGAACCAGCGCGCCAGGCGCTCGCTGGTCATGTCGGCCTCGATGCTGGTGCGATAACGGCCGACGCGCGCGGCCGCCAGCGCGCGGCCGTCGATGTCGGTGGCGAAGATCTGCACCTGCGGCACCGAATCCATCCGCGCCATGTATTCGCGCAGGAGAATGCCGATCGAGTAAGCCTCCTCGCCGGTGGCGCAGCCGAGCACCCAGACCCGAACCTGCTGACCCGCGCCCTTGCCCTCGAATATCTTCGGAATGATCTGGGTCTCCAGCACCTCGAATTCGCGCTTGTCGCGGAAGAACTCGGTGACGCCGATCAGGAGGTCATTGAAGAGGTGCTGCGCCTCATCCTTGTCGTTGCGCAGCAAATCGACATAGGCCGGAATATCGTCGATCTGGACCACCTGCATGCGGCGCTGCACGCGGCGCAGGAAGGTGTTCTGCTTGTAACCGTGGAAATCATTGCCGGTCTTGTTGCGCAGGATGTCGGCGATGCGCGACAGCGAGGTCGCGGCCGCGGCCAGCACCTCATCGAAGCCCTGCTTCTCATCCAGGCGCCTGAGATGACGGGCGTAGACCTGGATGTGCTCGGGGATCTCCTCCGGCGGCAGTACATAGTCGGCGATCGCGGCAGGCGTGTTGCCGTCGAGCAGGTGCTCAGCCGCGTCCGGGCCCGCGGCTTTCTCGGCGATGGCGAGACCGCCGTGGTCCTTCAGCGTCGCGGCGCCGAGCGTGCCGTCTCCGCCGGTGCCGGCGAGGATGACGCCGATGGATTGCTCGGCGCGTTCTTCGGCCAGCGACACTAGGAAGCTGTCGATTGTGGCGCGCTCGCCGGGCGCCTGCTCGGCTCTGCGGATCGCGAACCGGTCGCCCTGAATCGTGGTGATCATCGCCAGCGGGCACAGATAGATCGTGCCGCCCTCGATCGCATGACCGTCACTGATGTCGGCGACCTTGGCGCCGTTGGATCCCTGCACGATCCGGCGCAGCCGTGGCTCGTCGAACGACTCGTGATGCTGAAGTGCCAGCACGATCGCCTGATCTGCGCCGATGATCAGCTTGCCAAAGAAGCGCTCGATGCTGTCCAGGGCGCGGGGGGAGGCGCCGACGCCGATGATCAGCGGGGCCTTGATCTGGCGCTCTCCATCGACTGGCCGGTCGCCGACTTCCTTCATGGCTCTGGTAGCTCTCTTTCGCTGACCGGGACCAATGGGCGCCCGGCTCCTGCAAATAGCAGAAATCGATATTACCCCAACAGATCAAAGGCAAAAATGTCCCGAAGCCCTTTTCGATTCCTGGCCCGATCGTTGTCAGCCCCGGCCGGAAGATCCATACTCGGCGGGTAGCGCAGGAACGCGCGATGCAAATCTCCGAGGAACTCGCGACCCTGATCGGGCGCGCCGAGCGCGCCACCGCGACCACACGCCGCCTGCTCGCCGAGAACGACCGCTGGCGCCGCCGCGTGGAGCGATAGCTCGACTACATGTTCGAGCTCAGTGCAGAATTCAGGAGACCGGCAATCAGCCACCCGCCGGCTAACCCGCCTCGACCTGCCGCCGGAGGTAAGTGACGCGCTGCTCGATCAAGACGCGGTGGCGCTCCCATTCGACCAGGGTCTCCTTGAGCAGATCAACCAGCCGTTCTGCCTGCCGCGTGTCGTGGCCTTCCGCCGTCAGCTCACGCACGCGATCTTCCTGATCGCGGATGCGCTGCGAGCCCTCCTCGATATCCCGATCGGCCTTCACCAGCAGGCGCTGCTCGGTACGGAGCTGCTTGGTCCATTCGGCAAGGGAGGTGGCCATGGCAGAGCCCTCAAGCCTCCCGCTTGTGAACCGGAGGATCGAGCGATTTTAGCACGACGCGCCGGATCATGTCGGCATATTCGCGGTATTCGGCCGCCCTGGCTTCGTACATCTCGGCGACCGCAGGCCGGCCGCTGCGCCGGCCGTCGGCGGCCATGCGGTGCACCAGTTCCGCCCGTTCCTCGATGATGCGGAGCGCAACCCGCAAGGCTTCATCGACTCGCCCTTCCTGCTCCTTGGCGAGCACATCCGCGGTGAAGGCGTGACCAACCTGGCAGCGGAAACGCATTGGGCGACCTTCCTTGACCTCGGAAAGCACTCCCCCGCAGGCCGGGCAGGTCAGCGCAACGGGATCGGCCACCGAGATCAGATTGTCACTGCCGATGCGTTCACCGGCCGCAATCTCGACCTCGAGCCTGATCTCGGGCGGGATCGGCAGCGGGACTCCGGCCTGCTCCTTGACCAATTCGGAGAGAACGTCGCCCATGGTTGCGCCGGGAACGCAGAGATCGATGGTGGTCGCCTCCATGGCGCGCCGCGGCATTTCATCGGAAATGGCGTCCATGGGGTCCTGCACCACCGTCATCCCGCCGCAGCGCTTGATGGCGTTGAGGCCGGCGGCGCCGTCGGACAAGAGGCCGCTCAGGAGCACGCCGATCACGCGCGGGCCGTGATAGAGAGCGGCGGAGCGGAACAGGGCATCGATCGCCGGCCGCACCAGGTTCTCGCGCGGCCCCCGCCCAAGGAAAATGTGATCCCCGGACAGCAGCAGGTGGTGGTCGGGCGCGGCGAGATAAATCTGGCCGGGCTCGATCTTCATGCCGTTTTTGGCCTGCCGCACCGGAAGCGGGCCGGCATTGCTGGCGACCGTGGATAGGATCCCGATGCCCTGCGCAGGAATGTGCAGGACGACAAAGATCGCGGCCGGCAAGTCTGCCGGCAGGCGGCCCAGAATCTGCTTCAAGGGCTGGGTGGCGCCGGCCGAGCCCCCGATGACGATGATGTCGCGGTTGCTCATGGAACCCGCCTCGGATTGCCTCGTTTGGACCAAGGCGGTCCTCCGCCTTATGTTCCAATCGTATCGATGGGCTCCCGGGAGGGGATCAATGTCAGTTTCGCCCGCGTCGTTTCTTGCAGGTACGCCGCTGACGGGGCGCCGCATCCTGGTGGTCGAGGACGAATATTTCCTCGCCGACGACATCGGCAATGCCCTGCGCAAGCTCGGCGCAGAGATTGCCGGTCCCGTCGGTCACATCGAGGATGCAGTCGCGATGCTGCACAATGGCGGCGTTCTGGATGCCGCGGTGCTCGACGTCAACATCCGGACCCAGATGATCTTTCCGATCGCCAGGGAGCTCAGGGCGCGCGATGTGCCCTTCGTGTTCACGACGGGGTACGAGAAGATCAGCATCGAGCCGGAATTCCAGGACGTGCCGCTCTGGGAGAAGCCGATCGATATCGTGGCCATGGCACGGAATCTGGCTAGGCTCATTGGCGACCGGCGAGCATGACGCCAGCGCGGCGCGTCTTCCTAACCACTTCTTCGCAACAGAGAGTGACGTTCAATGATCTACGCACCCGATCCCGCCGTCGACAGGCAACTCCTGAGCCATTCGCAGGAGCTGGTGCGCGAGGCCATGGCGCTGCTGCGCAGCAGCGATCATCTCGTGAGCGCTCAGCGCCTGCGCGAGGAGCTGGAGCAAGAGCGCCGCAACCCGCCCCACCGGGACAGGCAGCATCCGCACAAGACCGCTGCCTCGGAAGATCGCAGCCGACAACGATCAGAACAAATGCGCGAAGGCGATCCAGACGGTCACCGCCAGGCACAGGATAACTGCGGCGTAAGGTAGCGCGACGCGCAAGACAGGACCCTTCCCGGCCGTTAGTCCATCATCATCCAGATGATCGCTCCCATCATCACCAGGAAACCCGTAATCGCGGTCGCGACAAAGGCTTGTTCAATGCGATCCATCGTCATCGCAGCCCCCTTTCCAGCCGGCATAGTCTGGCCGCTCCGGATGACCCGTGCATTAGGCTATGTGAATCGGCCGACGCGCTGCGTCGGAATGTCCAGCGAATCTACTCCCGCCAGAATTCCGCCAGCTCCTCCGCGGTGACGAGGTCGACCTGGCCGTGAAAGCGAGTGCGGTACATCGTCATGAGCGCATCGTGCCCGACGTCGGACGAGCTGCACAGCGCGTCCTCGACGATGACGACCCTGAAGCCGAGATCGACGGCGCTCAGGACCGTCGACAGCACGCAAACATCCGTCTCGGCCCCGGTGATCACCAACGTGCCGACGTTCTTTCCGATCAACAGGCTTGCAAGACCGGGATTGCTGAATGCGGAATAGGCCGGCTTGTCGATGACGGCCGCCGGCGGAACGAACCCGGCCAAGGCCGGCACGAGTTCGAGCCCGGATGGCGGAAGATGTCTTCGGGTCGCCTGGTGCCAGCGCTGGAAATAGCTCTGCCACTGGCCCGGACGGTCTTCCGGATCCTGCGGCGTGATGAAGCGTGTGAAGATCGTTCTGGCCGGATGGCGCGCCGCAATCGAGGCGATCGTCGGCAGGACGCGCTCCATCCACGGCGTCGCCCAGAGCCCGCCAGGAGCGAAAATATTCTGCATGTCGATGCAGAGGTGAACGCCATCCCTGATCTCGGCGATCTCCGACGCACTGTCCCTCATCGTCCTCCACCGTCAGGCGCTCGGCCACACGCCGCCAGTCGGGCATTTCCGCGGCGAGTTCAGCGACGGCAATGCGAACGCAAAGGCTTTGGTTCCGCGACTATGCCGCCGTCGACCTTTGTAGGTGATATCGCCGAATAGGCGACGCCTGGCGTCGTCACGAAAGACGACACGACATTTTGCGAGTTAGTGAATCGTTTCAGAGGTGGCGTGACCTCCTCATCCTTCTTTCCTGTGATCGCTTTCCTTCAGCTTCTCGCCGACGGGCGCGCTCGTCTTCGGCGGCGGCCATGTCGTGCTCCCGCTGATGCGCGAAGCATTCGTCGCGCCGGGCTGGTTGAGCGACGACGCATTCCTCGCCGGCTATGGTGCCGCTCAGGCCGTCCCCGGCCCGCTCTTCACCTTCGCGGGCTATCTGGGCACGGTGGTTTCTGCCGAGCCGAATGGGCTCGCGGGCGCGGCTCTCGGCCTCGTCGGCATCTTCCTGCCCGGGATACTAGTGCTGCTCGGAGCCTTGCCGTTCTGGGATTCGTTCCGCAAGCGCGCCGGCGCCCAGGCCATGATGCGGGGTGTCAACGCCGCGGTCGTCGGCGTCTTGGGGGCAGCACTCTACGATCCCGTATGGACCGCGACCGTGCATTCGCCACGGGACTTCGGCATCGCGCTCGTCGGCTTCGTCCTGCTGGTCGCCTGGCGCGCTCCTCCGCTCGTCGTCGTCGCGTTCAGCGCCGCTGCGGGTGCTGCGATGGCGCTGGTCTGATTGCTGCCCCTTTCAAGCCCGTATCGAGCCGGGCCACGCGATGATTTGCCCTGACATCACGAGGCCGTTGCGTCCGCTCTCCTTGGCGACATAGAGCGCCTTGTCCGCAGCCGCTATCAGTGACGAGCAATCCGCTTTGTCGGTCAGCGCCACGTGCGTTGCGCCGCCAATGCTCACAGTGACCTGCTTGGACGGTGGGTTGAACGCGTGCAGGATGCCGAGTTCCTGGATCGCTTGCCGAATTTGCTCGCCGACCTGCTCGCACCCTCCTGCATCAGTATTCGGTAACAGCAAGGCGAATTCCTCGCCACCGTAGCGGGCTGCCACGTCTGCCGGACGTCTGGCCTGCTCGGCCAGAACCCTGGCGATTGAGCGAAGACACGCATCACCGGCCTGATGTCCGTACTGATCGTTGAAGCTCTTGAAATGATCGACGTCGATCAGCAACAGCGATAAAGGCGTTCCTTCACGCCTGGCCCGATCCCATTCCGCCGCCAGCCGCTCGTCGAAGTGCCTGCGGTTTGCCAATGACGTCAGGCCATCCGAAATCGCGAGAGCCGACAGCTTATCCTCAAGATCCTTACGTTCGGTCATGTCGCGCGAGATCGCCACCACGCCGTTGATGTCTCCGCTCTGCACACTCCTGGTGACGCGCAGCGCAGTTTCGATCCAGACCTCGATCTTTTCGCGATGACGGGTGCGATATGCGATTCTCGCCTCTTCGGCTTCGCCGTCCATCAACGCGGAGATGGTTTGCTCGACCCGTGCCAGGTCCGCGGGATTTATCCCGGCGAGAGCTGACGTATTCACCAACTCGTTCGGAGCCCAGCCAAGAATCTGGGCGCTGGACGGCGACGCATAGAGGATCTGCCTATCGATCGCGATGCGCATCACCATATCGCCCGACTGCTCTGCGAGGAGGCGAAAATCCGCCTCCTTGGCGACCAGAGCTGCGGCCATCTTTTGCCGCTGGTGCAGCTGATGCACCAGCAAGAGCCCCGCAACCGCCAGCCCTCCTGCCAGTCCCAGGACTGCAGCCATGCGCCCCAGAGCGGCTCTGCGCCAGGGGGCCAAGACATCGTCTTCCGATTCGGTGGCAACCACGAGAACAGGATAGCGACTGCTCCGTTGATAAAAGCTCAGACGCCGAACCCCGTCGAGAGGCGACGTGAAGTAGTAGGCGCCCGCAACCGGCCGCTCGCGGAGATTCCTAAAAAGCGGGGCGCCAGACAGATCGCGGCCTGTGTATCCGTTGTCCGGGCTACGTGCGAGGACAATGCCGTCTGCAGCCGCCAGCGCAACTGAACCATTCTGGCCAACGTCGAACCCGCTATAAAACTGCAGGAAGTAATCAACGTTGATTGTGGTGAGGGCGACGCCGGCAAAACTGCCGTCAGGATGATTGAAGCGTCTCGACGCTGTGATGATCCATTGCCCGCCTGATCGACTCCTCACCGGATGTCCAATGAAGGTTCCCCGGTCAGCCACGGCACGATGATGCTGAAAATACTCGCGGTCGCTGTTGTTGAGGCCGGCGAACTCCACGGGCTCGCTGGTAGCGAGCCAGCGTCCGGTCTCGTCATAGATGAACACCGCCCGGATTCGATTCGCGGCCTTGCGCCGGGAAAGGAAGGTCTGAATCTTGGCAATTGCCGCAGGGCCAGTTCCTTCCAGTTCGAGCTGGCCGACCAGCACGTTCAGAACGGTGTCGGTGAGCTCGAAGGTGTCGTCCGCGTGCTGCGTCAGCGATCGGGCCAGATTGGCCATGTCGGTCTCGGAGCTCTTCAACGTCGCCTGTCGCGAGGACCACTCCCGCCAGCCGCTGACTGCGACAATCGCCACGCAGGCGACCGCCACAAATACGGATGCCCAGAACGTCAGACGCCCTTGGCGAAAATCGCTGCGATGATCGGACAAGAGATGTTCCCTCTACCCCTGAGACCCAGGACGATTCGGGGTTATGACAGGCTTGCCCATTTCCGGTTGAGGTTTGTGGCAGAACATGGAAGTCGGCTGACCGCATCGAGAGCCGGTTTGTGCGATCGACAGCTCGCGGAGGTCGATGAGCACAGGGATCAACATCATCAGCTCAGCCGATGGCTTGGAGTACCGAGCCGCCGACCCGGCTAAGGAAAGGTTCTGGTGAAACTCGTCGGATGCAGGCTTCGAGCTCCGGCGAGATGTGCCAAATCGCCGATCCGCGGTTGAGGCCGGATGACCAGGCTCTCGGCCGGCAGACGCTCAGCCGGCGAAGGCGCCGCGGGTTTCGCGCCACCTGTCTCAAGCTGAGGCAACGGCGCGGCCATTGACCAGATGCTCTTGAGCATCGTTCTGTTCACCGACCATGCGATAACACTGTTCTCCTTCAAGCGGGCGACGGTAAAGAGCTTGCGGATCAACAGGTCTCGTTCGAGCGACTGCGGCAATTTGAACTGCACCCCGACGAGCTGACCCCTTTGTTGCACGATCATCGCGTCGACCCAGCCGACCTGCATGATGTGTACGCGTAGCGGTTCTCCGCTACCAGGACAGTCGATGCCGGAATCGAGCAGGACGCCGGCGCCGGAAAGAGAGATGTTGCTCATGCGCCCGGAAAGCAGCTCACCGGTCTCAGTATGGATCAAGACTGATTCGTCGACATCGAAGCGTTCCTCGGAACGTCCCATCCGCGCCTGTAGCGAGGTCATGCAGACGAAGAACAGCACGACGATGTTCACGACCGACCAGAAGGCGACCATCGGTAAAGCGGCGGGATGATCGATAATCCGCCATTCCGGGATGGTGTTCAGAACGAGGCCGACAACCGTCAACGCCATCAGGGCCGCCGACGGCCAGAATATCTCCGTGGCATAGCTTGTGCACCGCGCGGCGGCTCCCTTGGGCGTCACCCTGAACGCATGTCCCTTCGGCTTGACGAGAGTCCCGAGCACCGTCGGTAGAATCTTGAAGCTCTGGATGGTCGCCGACACCTGGGCAGCCAGTGGAAAATGCGCGTACGGCGCGAACCAGGAGATACCACCGTTAAGCGCCAGGATCGCGGGGAACAAGTAATAGAAGACCGACTCAGGGGTGACGTCGACCACAGGCGCGAGGCCGGTCCACATGAACACGATCGGAACGACCACGACCATGAGCGCCCGCAAGCCCAATGAGAGCCAATGCGTCGGAAAGAAGAGGAGCCGATGCATCAAGCTCAGTCCAGGGCCGAGCGGGCCGGCGGCGAGATACAGGGTCTGGATCGCGCCACGCGCCCAGCGTTGCCGTTGCACAAAAAAGGCGCCAAGGCTTTCCGGTGCCAATCCAATTGCCAGCGGTTCGCAAAGATAGCGGGTGACGTATCCTTTGCGCAGCAGGACCAGCGTCAGCAGGATGTCTTCCGTAATGGACTGGGTCGGCAAGGAATCGCCTACCGCGCGGAGTGCTGCACGACGCGTGACGGAGTTGGATCCACAACAAAACGCACCATCCCAGCCGTCGCGCGCAGGCATGATGCTATCGAAGAAGAACCGTTGTTCGTCCGGCAGTCCCCTGTGCAGGCCGAGATTCGCCTGCATCGGGTCCTCATTGTAGAAGGCGTGCGGGATCTGAACGATTCCGATCTTTGGATCAGCGAAGAAGCCCATTGTGCGCACCAGGAAATTGCGCTGCGGCACGAAGTCCGCGTCAAAGATCGCGAAGAACTCGCCATGCGTCATCGTCAGCGCATGATTGATATTGCCTGCTTTCGCATTCACATTGTCGGAACGGGTGAGATACCCGGCACCCTTGCGCTCGCAGAGTTCCTTCAGCCAGGGCCTGCGACCATCATCCAGGACCCAGACCTGGAAGTTTGGATAGTCCAGACATAGTGCGCCCGTGATCGTCTTTTCCAGTACCTCGAACGGCTCGTCATAGGTTGGAATGAAGACGTCGACCGAGGCAAGCTCATCATCCGGCAGGCCGCGAAGCCGACGTTCGTGCTGATCTGCCTCGCTGCGGCGATCGGTCCTGCGAAGGAAGGTCAGATAGAGAATGAACTGATCCGTGAAGGTCAGGAGCTCGACGAAGAGACAGAGCCAGATCCAGCCGACCTGATACCAGGTCCCGCTTGCCGGCAGCACTGTGGTGAAGATGCGCCATTCGAGATAGCGGGCAACGACAAGCCAAACCGCGACAAAAATCGCGATACGCGCCCAAAGGCGCGTGACTGCAAAGGTTGGCGCCAACAGGTACATAGCCGCAAAGACGCCCAACATCGGCGCGAACAGCTGAGCGAAAGACAGAGTCATGACCTGCACGGAATTTCTAGCTCACAGCGACGACTGGTCGAGGTCCAGCCGAGCAGTCAGCCATTTCAGCTTCGAGCTGACCAATCGAAGCAGGCCGTCGGAGCTGCGCTCGAAGCGCACTTCGGCCAACCGTCCGATATCGCAGGAGCCGTTGTGGTCGGCGGCCGTCTCGTTAGGCGGCAACGAGATCTCAACAGTAATGTTGCCCGGATCAGGTCGCGGCACCCGAGCCGCGAGCAGTCGATCATCGGCGTACGCCGCCGAGCCGCGAACTTGCCGGATCTGGCCGGTCTTCCACTCTCGACTCCCGATCAGGCGGACAGTCGCCGCATCTCCAGGCTTGATCTTCTCGAAATCGCGCTCGGGCAGTTCAACGACGATGAATCGGCGTTCGCAATCTGCAAAATCAAAGACCGATTGCCCTTCCGTGACCATCGAGCCCGGGCTGGCCGCGACCGACCAGACCACATGGGCCGCAGGCAACGATAGATCGTAGTGTTGAAGGCGATCAAGTCGAGCGCGCTCCTCTGTGATTTCCGCAGCCAGCTGCGCGGAACGTGAGCTGTTTTGCAACAGGTCCGTCTCGAGCTCCTGGCGACGGAGAACAAGTCGCTCGCGCTGTTGCTGAGAATAGGGCACGTCATTGGCATCGCCACGAAGATAAATGCCCTTCTCAGCCGCCGCCAACTCCGTCTTGAACCGCTGCAGGCGTTCATCGGCCATCTGGCACCGCGTTGCGGTTGCCTCCTGGGAAGCCTGGGCTTCGGAAGAACGGATCTGTGAACTGATGCCGAGCTTGACGAGCTTCTCCATCCGGCCCGCGACATCGTTCCGCTGCCGCGCCTCGGCGAGACAGCCGCCTCGTTCGGCCTCCGTTTCTCCGATCTCGTGGCTCAGGCGTGCGACCGCTCCCAAACGATAGTCCTCGCTGCGCTCGCGGAGCTTGCGATCGAGCTCGGCGATTTCCTCAAGTTGCCGACGTGCGAGCTCTGCGCGCTTGCTGGACACGGCAAGCTGCTGATCGAGGTCCATGAGGTGCCGGCGATCCGGCGAACGCGCCTCGACCAGCGACACGACCCGGTTGCGCTGGAAATATTCACCTTTGCGTGGAAGATCAGGCGCGAGCTGACCCGCGATCGGTGCAGTCACGCGCATGAGCTCGGCGTTGACGAAGGCGGAGGGAGCGATTCTGTAGGTCACATACGGCAACAGGGCCCATCCGCTCAGAGCGATGATGCCGAGCGCCAGGGATCGTCGGACAGTTCGGCTACGAATGAAGCGTTCGACATGCAAGCGGACCACGACTGGATCTCCAATGGGCTTTGGTCGCTGCGCCTGCCTCAGCAAAGGCAGGCCAATCGACGCGGCCCGCCCAGCATTGTCATGAAGTCTGCGTGTGTGAGGCACTGAACATTCCGGCAGCATTGCTGCCAGCCGAAGTCAGCTTCATCGCAATCGCAGACTCGTCTTCGCAACCAAGAGAAGTGTATCTAGCTTTCACCACACCAGGTTAATTTGTGTCAAAACCGGAAGACTACGGCCCGAACCGAAATCAAGATGTGGCTTGAAGTCGGCGCCATTGGCGGCGAGCTCGTTCGCTTGAACGCGCGAAGCTGTCTTGCCGAGATGGGCAAAAGATTAGGTGCAGTTCGGGGCCTATAGGTGCTTTTCAAGCCGGGTGCCAGCGCACCGTAATTCCCGATTCACGCCGGCCTGCGCTGACAAGGCCATCGCCAACCGTTCACCTACAGCGGGCAGCTCGTTGCTTCGCGTTCAATGCAAACATGCGGGTGTAGGGCAGCAGCAGCGCGATCCGCCCGAAGCTCTCAAGATTTTCAAGCGCTCAGAACCAGTGGGATGACGGTGCGGTATTTTCCGGCGGAAGATGCGACTGGTGGTTCGGGGGCCAACTCAACAGACACCTGACCAAGCCCATGCTCGTTCAATAGCTTGGTCAATTCGGAATGCACCGCCCGCCAAACCCGGTTTGGGTCCGCGTCGGCTGCGGGATGGAGCCGAACGCGCAATTGTGTTGGCGCAGTCTGCACGATCTGAAGCAACTCCACGCCAGGTACATGATCTATCTCAAGCGCGAGCGATGGCACTGCGACTTTCTCGCCGCATTCGGTTGGAAACGTGAGGATGTCGGCAGCACGGCCCCGCACGCGGATCGCCGGAAGCGGGTTGCCGCAAGGACAGGGATCAGGTCGTTGCAGGATGCGGTCGCCCAGATCGTAGCGGAGGATCGGCTGCACGCGATTGGCGAGGTTGCTCACGAGGACCGTATGCGACTCCTCACCGGGCGGCACCGGCCGATAGCTCGCATCGACGGGTTCGAGGATCGCCCAATCGCTGTTGACGTGATGCCAACCGTATTCACAGCCGATCGCCATGAACAGGCATTCCGTCGCGACGTAAATAGTCCGGACCTTGGCGTGGAATGCCCTTGCGATCCGGTCGTATCCGTCCGGCGAAAGCCCTTCCGAAGTCGGAAGAACCAGCGCCGGCCGAATATGTAGGCGACCGGCATCCTGCTCGGCGGCCAAGAGTGCCATGACGCTGGCGTATCCGATGAGCAGAGCCGGGCAGAACCGATTGAGTTCGGCGACCAGATTCTGCAACGGCGCCTGTGCCGGGAGCGCCCGGAATCGTTGGGCCGACGATTTTGTGTGGATTGCAGCAAAGCTGGTTGCGCCGATGTAATGGCCCCCCATCGCAAGCACCGACGCCGCGCGGCCGCCGCAGACGAGGAGACGAAACATGTCGCTGGCGCTAAGCGCGCCGATCATCATGCGCAGCGAAAAAGCGAGTGTGACCGTCCAATTGTGCTCGTCCAACAGGAATATTCCAGGTGTCCCGGTGGTGCCCGAGGTGGTTGCCACTGAATATTTGCCAAGGAGGCGTTGCCCGATCAGCTCAGGGTTATCGACGAACGCTCGCACTGCCGCGAAACTAACCTCGCGATCGGTGACCCAGTCGTCAAAATGACGCATCAGCTCTTGCTTATGAGCCACCGGCAGCACGGACGAACTCTCAATCCGCTCCGGTAGACCCTGATAGAGCTCGCGATAATAGGGCGAGTTGGCGCGAGCGAAGGCGACGGCCTCGCCAAGCCGAGCGCGTTGTCGCTGCGCGATGGCATTGAGACCTTGCCTTCTTGCGCGGTGCGCATCGAGCAATACCGATGAGATGCTTTCGCTCATGATAAGCTCACATTGGCATGGTGCACGCGGCTCAAGCGCCATCGCGTCGCACCACCGCGCAAGAGGCTCGCGAAGGGTTATAGGATCATCAGACGAAAACGGCCTATCAACCAACCGCGCCCGAGCCGCGGACGCAAGCGCTTGCGCCGCGTGGGGCGCGGAGGTTGATGCTCGCTTTCTCTGGCCGCAAGGACGCTGGCACTGTCGGCGCTGGCCCCGTCGGGCACTGGCACTGTCGGCCTGCTCCTGTAGCGCTCGTGGTGCGAGAGACCGTCTCGATCAACCCACCCTTGATGTAGACCCGCGCAGACAGCGGACCCAACTCACGACTAGGTGAAGGGCGAATCTGGATAGGGCGTGGCCCGCCCGACCGGACAACGGGCGCCGCGCCCTATCGCATCCGGACGGACGGGACGCCAGGCGGCCGCCCGGATGACGCCAATGTGCATTCGTTGGATGCGCGTGCGGATCAGGCGTGCGCCTTCCCAAAGCTCGACGTCATGATCATCAGCGAGCTGCTTGGCTCGTTCACTTGCCGTTTTTTCGTCGGCGCAATGGAGTTCGACGCGAAGCTGAATGTGGCCGTCCGCCCCCAGGATATAGGCGCGATAATCTCCTCCAAACGTCAGTTCCGAAGCTGAAACTCGAAGGAACTTACAACAATATCAGTGCACTGTCCGTTCGATTAGGACAATACTCCCATTCTGCCGAGCCGAGGCGCTGGCGTCACTCGCGGATGCGCGGCTCTTTAAATTCACCCGGGGTCGGAACGCGCTGAGCAGGCGCACGTTCGCACTGACACAATCCTTTCGTAAGGAGGTAAGCGCCATGAAGTTGCTTATAAGTGCCGTCGCCCTTCTGCTGACGGTTCTGTCTTCAGCGGTGTTGGCGCAGACGACCAAACCCGACGTCTCCGGTGCTCCGAGCGCACAGAGCTCCGGCGCAGGAATACCGGGTCAACCGGGAAACAAGAGCGGTCCTGCCGTCAAGCCTGGAGACACCGTTGGTTCTAGCTCGACGACGAACCAGGAGAACCCGACGGTTCGGATGCAGGACCCGTCGAACATTAAGGGACTGCCGGGCAATAAGAGCGGCCCGCCTGCTAAGCAGCCCTCGCGCCAGTGAATGGAAAGATCGGACTATCGCAAGCAGCATTGAGGCTCGTACCGAAAGACCGCGGGCCGGCGTTGATCAGGCCGCAGCATGGGCGCACCCTGGTTCTCGCCGGGTTCCAGTTTGAAGAGAAGTGATCGTGAGACGGCGACGTCAGCTGGTGAGAGCTCCGCCAATTACCTGCTCAATCCACCGTTGGTCCGCGGTCTGGCTGACGTTCACCGGCCCTCCCCAGTTGCTTGATCCCCTGCAGCTTCGAAGGCGTTGGGGGGCAGCACTGGGGCGTTGCGAAAATGATCCGGCAACTCTCCGGTTAGACTTCCCAGGAAAGCTACGATGTCCGCGACATCTTGCTCCGCAAGATCCTTGCCCAACTGTACCTTCGCCATAATCCGCACCGCTTCAGGTAGCGCGTTGACCGATCCGTCGTGGAAGTAAGGCGGCGTCACGGCCACGTTGCGCAGAACAGGCACTTTGAAGACGTACATGTCGGCTTCGTCATGGGTCACATCGAAGCGGCCCTTGTCGATCTCGGCGCTCTTCGTCTCATTCCAGTAATCTTCGACAATTCCGAATTTCTGGAAGCTGCCTCCTCCGACACCAGGGCCATTGTGGCAGGCTGTACAGCCGGTCTCGAGGAAGGTTCTCAAGCCGCGCTGTTCTGTAGCTGAAAGGGCCCGAGCATCCCCAGAAAGATATTGGTCGAAGCGAGACGGCGTGACCAGCGCGCGCTCGTAGCTGCCGATTGCCTTGCCCCAATTGTCCGGCGTTACAGAATCTGTTTCTCCCGGAAATGCCCTTTCGAACATCCCCAGATAACCGGGAATACCCTTAATTCTGTTCATTGCGGACGCATAGTCGAGGTTGCCAAAGCTTGTCGGGCCGACCAACGCCTGTGTCGCTTGATCCTCGACGTTCTTCCTGTCGCCGCGCCAATGTGCATTGAACTGCAGGGCGGCATTGAGAATGGTCGGCGCGTTGCGTGGATTGATCTTGTCGTGTGCGCCGTGCGGTTTAGCCAAGCCATCCGTTCCGTAAAGGGAAGGCTGATGACAGCGAGCGCAGCTCGTGGTGCCGTCCACTGAGACGCGGGGATCAAAAAACAACGTGCGACCGAGTTCAACACGCTCGGGCGCGATCGGGAACTCCGGTGTCGCCATATCCTTGGGCAGTGGCTGGAAGACTTGCTGCGCTTGGGCCAACAAGTCATCCGTGGCACCCCTTACGTCAAAGGTCGCCGCGACGAGGCCGACCACCGCAACGGCTGCAATTAGCGCAGCCAGGCGGAAACGAGAGCACCACATTGAACTTGCTCCCATCGTACCTCTCCCACTCTGCCAAAACTCCAATGCGCCGTTCCGATGGCGGTTCCTCGTCCTCGTAATCCAGGTCATGTAATTCCGAAGGCCTAATCGAATGACCGGGTAGTGCCGAAAATTCCCTCATGCAGGTGCGTGCATTCCGAAAGGGCCCTCACCCTTCACAACGAGTTGATCGCGGCATGCGGAAGGCCGGCCTGTAACGACCGTTATCGAACAGCAGTCTCCGCAGGAGTGGCTCCGGCATCGATGGTTTGTGATGGCTTCAGAGCCAAGAGCAAATGACCCGCCACCGTTCAGGTTTTCACTTTGGCTTGGAAACGGAGTTCCTTCTGGTGGATGCATCATGCCGTCCGCTATGGCATCCCGAACTTCGGTTTGAAGAACTCAATGCAATTCTGGAGACAATTGAAGTCCGAGACTTTGATCAAAATGGACTTGATCTCATCCCCCTTCACCGCAAGAGAATGCCATTCGTTGTCGAGGGCTATCAGCTTCCCGGGCCGAATTTGGTGCCCACGGCATTGTTGCCGAAGGGGCTCGAGATTCGTACTCCGGTGTGCAATTCAATCGAAGAGTGCATCGACGGATTCGTTACGCTTCACGGCCGGATGCAGCGGTCACTGTCCGAGCATGGATACCGTGCGGCAATCCTCTCCTTCCATCCGATTGAGGACCATTTTGAAGGGCCGCAGAACAAGCGGCGATACGATCATTGGCAGTGGGCCATGGAGGCAATGACCACGTACGGGCCGGATATCAATGTCAGCGTGCCCTCCGACGTGGCGGAACGATTGGACCTGCACGAGCTACATGGCAAGGTGAATTATTACGCCCCTGCCCTCACCGCCCTCACCGTTGCCTCGCCGTTATATCGCGGTGACCTTTGGCGGATGCGCGGTAAGGTCGGAAAATCTGTGCGCACCTATCACCGCAGCACCATTGCCCCGGCTATTTCTATTCATCCAAAGGAAAACCTGCGCCTCGAACTCAAGCCACTCGAAATGACTCCATATCGCATCGACTATCACGGATATTTTCTGCTGTGGCTTGCATTGATTCTTGATGAGAGCTTGCTGGGACGGGCGACGGAGCAAACGCGAATCTACGACATGGGACAGGTTGCCCGCTTTGGCCTTCATGCCGAAAGTGCTCGCGAGCGCGCTCATGAAGTCTTGTCGAACGCACCGAGCGCGCTGGGCCACTGGGGCTTTGATTGTCAGGCCCTGGATCATTTTCATGCTCGGCTGGAGACCCGCCGACTCCCCGCCGACGACATCATCGATCTGTTCGAATGTGAGCAATCCATCCCGAACGTGTTACGCCATCTCATTGATTTGCGATGACTTACGGCAATTTTTCGCTGGCGATCCGATCCAGGCGCAATCGGTGTCGATGATCAGTTAGCAAACGTCCGCCGCCGATGACTGCCGCAAGCGTGCCCAAACCCGTTCCGCCTGCAATCAGAAACATGATCAGTAGCTGGTATTTGACGGCATCGACGGGCTCGACGCCCGCGAGGATCTGGCCGGTCATCATCCCTGGTAGAGAGACCAGGCCAATTGCAGCCATGCCGTTGATGGTCGGCATGAAGCCGCTTCGCAGTGCATCGCGGATCACCGGGAGGAGCGCCTGATAGCGGGTACCTCCCAAGGCGAGGCAGGATTCCACCGCGGCTCGTTCGCGCACCACGCCATTGACGAGCACATCCAAGCCCAGGCTGACCCCAGTCATGGTGTTGCCCAGGATCATTCCCAACAGCGGCAGAGCGTAGCGTGGATGATACCAGGGCTCGGGACGGAGCTGCGAGAGCAGCGAAAACGTCGTGACGGTACCGGCGGCGAGCAGGGTGCAGCCTGCCCCCAAGCCGTAGGTCCAAAGACCCTCCAGCCGTCACTTCTGACGGGCGACGATTTCTCGCGATGCGAACAAGACCATGATGAAGGCGGCGAGTGCCGTCCAGAACGGAGAGACCACGGCAAACAGAAACGTCAGCACATATCCAACGAGTACGAGCTGGATCACCATTCGCATGGTCGCAAGGGCAAGCTGTCGTTCAAGCTTCAGGTGCAGCGCGAGCGAGAGCGCGCCATTCATGACAACAAGGAGCGCAGGCAATATGAGGTCGCTGTAAGCCAGCTGGATGTAACTCAAAGCGAGTGCTCCTCGAGGTGGCCGCCGCTCGCCATCACGAACAGACGAGATCCGACGCGACGAGCCTGGCCACTGTTGTGAGTGCTCCATAGGACGCTTGTTCCGGCCGAGACACGCGCGGCAACCAGGGCTTCCACGGATGCGGTCGATGCCGCGTCAAGCGCCGACGTGGGCTCGTCCAACAGAAGCACCCGCGAATGCAGCAACAGAGCCCGTACGAGGCCAAGGCGCTGCTTTTCGCCGGTAGAAAGTCTCCGGATGGGCCAGGTTCCGCAACTCGCTGGCAGCCCCAACTGATCCACCAACGGAGTGGCCAGATCCCAGTCGGTAAAGTGCTCCTGCACCGTGTCAGCCCACCAGCCAGGTTCGGCAGCTACATAGGTCACCTGCCTGCGCCAAACAGGGGCCGACATCGTTTCCCGCGACATCCCGTCCAGCTCGACGGAGCCCTCGTTCGGATCGAGATCGGCAATGGCGCGGAGCAGCAAACTCTTGCCGACGCCCGACGGGCCCTGCAACGCAATACATTCTCCATCCGCGAGTTCGAACGAGACCACGATATGCAAGCGCTTCAGCGCGCTGACAGTGAGCATATTACCTTTTACCCTTGGCACATCTTGCAGTGATCTACGTTATCTGAATGGGGATGTGCAGTCTCCCCATCAGACGGTTCCGTCCAAGCACTGGCCAATGCTCGGTTGTCGAGGTGGTTGCGCATGGACCGACCCACATTCCCTCATCTGCTTCAGCATCGATCGCGCCAAACGCGGCCATCCGCGGTTCGTGAGATTGCGCGCGAACAGCACGGAATCTGCGCGGTCGCCTGCCTCTTCCCTCGTCTGGGCGCGCCGATGTACGCCCACGAGAAGGTCACGCTTTCCGTGGTGGCTGAGAGCATCGCGCGCCTTAAAGGCTGTCGATTTGTAGGCGAATACGGCCCGAAGACGCATGTGGCCGCTGGTCTTTTCTTCGTTCCCAGCGACACGCTCATGCTCGACGAGGCGCGAGATCTCGGAATTCAGTCTCCGCATCAGCTCTACGGCGCCGTGGTGCCATATTCCTTCGTCAAGACGAAGGCCATCACGCATCCCCTTGTCGCAAAGCACGCGGCCCGGCCGCGCGGCTGGTCATTTGCCTTCGGAGACGGTGTCCGTGATGCGGTTCTGCCGGGCTACACCGCATTTGACGTCGGCGGTGCAAGGCTGGCGGTCAAGCGGCTATTGGCGATAGGGCCGGTTCGCGTGAAGGAGCCGCTGGGCGACGGAGGTCATGGACAGACGGTCATCACGAACATTGATGAACTGGAAGCTTACCTGGAGAAATTCCCGACAGATAAGCTGGCAGCTCACGGCCTGTCGCTCGAGGTCAACCTGCGTCAAGTCGTAACCCGAAGCGTCGGTTGCACGATGATCGGCGACCGGTCGATCGCCTATCACGGCACGCAACGGTCGGTTACCAATAATCATGGACTTCGGGTCTATGGCGGCTCGCACATCATTTGCGTTCGCGGCGACTGGTCGGCGCTCGACAGTCTTCCCATGGAGATGGAGGCAAGGCTGGCTGTAGATCAAGCTCGAATATACGATCGGAATGCCGCCAGATATCGGGGCTTCCTGGCCTCACGCCGAAACTATGATGTTGGACAAGGCATTGATGGGACCGGAAAATGGCGATCCGGAGTGTTCGAGGCGTCCTGGCGCTCCGGCGGCGCGAGCACTGCCGAACTGGCCGCTCTGACCGCGTTCGCAGAGGACTCCCGTTTACAAGTGGTCGAGACCGCTTCCGTGAAGCACTACGGAAAGCCACGCAGAATCCCGGCTGGCGCAGCGATTCATTTCCAAGGTGATGATCCGGAGGAAGGTCCGCTGCTCAGGTACACGACGGCCGCGCGAGCCCTGCGCCAACTGGCGTAAGCGCCTTGCGTCTCAGCCGACGACGATCAGGCAGACCGCCATTGCGGGTGCAGACGATGAAGCGCCAGACGGGCCAGCGTTAATATGGTCAGGGTTCCTACCGCAGCGAGGACTGCGGCGTGAGGCATCGCTATGGTCAATCCGATGCAGCCCACGATGCCGTACCACGAGAAGATCGCCGGATAGTGGCGCTTCCGGACCGGCAGATTCAGCGCAGCATAGTGCGTGATGAAATACCAGACGAGCATAAAGGAGCCACCAACTTCGATGAGTGGCCGAAGATCAAAGATGAGAGCGGCGCTTGCACTGAGCAGGCCAAGGCCGATGACTGCACGACGAGGCGTCCGTGAACGCTGGTGAATTTTGCCCAGCCAGCTCGGGAGCTCGTGGGCCTCTGCCATCGGCAGAACGACACGCGAAGCACTCAGCATATCGCCCAGGATCTCCGCAAGCGCAGCGACGATCGCGCCGGCCAGGATGACCCATTTGCCCCACGGGCCGATTGCCTTCAAGGCGGCACCAAGCAGAGGGGTATCCTGCGCGCCGACCTCATCTGCCCCGAGCACGCCGAGAGTGACTGCTGCCGCGCCGACAAACATGACTGCCGCGATTGTTACACCTCCAATGATGGCGACAGGAATGGTGCGACGCGGTTCCTTGACCTCCCCGGCCATGATGGCCATCCGCATAAAGCCATCCCAGGTCCAAAAAAAGATAGCTGCGCCACTGGCGATGCCCATAAGCCCATTAGCACCTAAGACTGGTACAAAATGGCCCTGCTCGATCGCCTGTAGCGAGAATGCTCCGTAGATCGAGAGCACAGCGATGACCAAGAGCAGAAGGCTGATGAGCACCCGCGACGTCAGCTGGATTCCAAACAGGTTCAGAATGGTGATGGCCACCACCCCAGCAGCCGCGACGAAGTGAACAGGAATCCCCGGAATGACCTGTCCCAGGTAGGTGGCGAAGGCAAGCGCGATCACACTCATCGAGATGAGGTTCTTCCCGAGATACCCGCAGCCTGCGATGAAGCCAAGCGTAGGCTGGTGGACATCGCGCGCCCATGTGAAAGCGCCCCCTTCAGTCGGATTGTTCACACCCAATTGTGTGGCGCTGATACCGGTGGCAAGGGCAACGCTGCCACCGAGGAGTATGGCAATCGGGATGCCGCTCCCTGCGGCTGCCGTGGCAGCACCGATCGTGGCAAAGATACCGATGCCAACCATCATGCCGGCGGTGAAGAGGGTTGCCGTTATCGGCCCGAGCTCCCGTCTTAAGCTCTGTTGTTGTCCATTCTTCGCCATCCGAGCGCACTCACGGCTCAATGCGAGAGGTTGTGTACCGCAGAGCGAACTTAGTTTTGTCCGGGCGGCTGCCTACCGCTTCAATCCTTTGCGCTTGCCATTCGATTCGCACCTGTCGGTCAGATTGTCTCAGAGTGTAAAGACATGGCTGCCTGTTAGTTCCACTTTGCCTTACATTGATCGAGGTGCCCCCTTGCCCTTTGCAGAAACTGCTATTTCACCATCAACCACGCAGGTTGCAGCAGCGGATGGGCGATAAGCCCAACGACTGCAGTTGCCGCAATCAGCGCGGGATTGCTTACCTTCCAGCGGAAGAGCACCGCGAGAGATACGATGCCCCCCTGCACGTTGGCATTTCCACGATGCCGAGCGCAACCGGACCGCCGAAGCCAAGAAAGCCGAGACGCAGGACGTAGAGTGTAAGCTCCGCCATACGGCCACGCTCGGGGATAGTGGTTGTTGTCATTTCAAATCCTTCGAAGAAATCGGCTATTGGTGACCACTACTTCGGATCGGAGATCGCCTGGACAATGCCGTCCGACGGCGAGCCAAGTCCTTTCGGCGTCAGGACGACGTTCTTTCCCGCCGCGGTCACCTCGAAACAGCCGCCGTCGGGCTCCGGAAGATCGATGCAAAGGTCATCCCCTTGAATGGTCCACTTGCCGCGCTTCTTGCTGCCCATCGAATAGCTTCGGAGGGTCCCGTCGTGTTCATAGACATCACGATAATGGACCTCGTCGGTCACTTCCTTGCCCGACAATTTTGCTCGTATTTGCGCGCCAGATAATTTCTTGAGATTTTCCGCGGCAACAAATCCGGCATCGAGAGCAACGAGGCTCCCAATGCCGGCAAGTACCGCGATGAAGCTCCTTGTATGTAAGCTGCGCAACTTAAGCCTCGTTCACTTCTTGCAGGCCTTAAGGCACATTTGGTACTCGGTTTTGCAGGCAGGTCCGGCGTAGTTCTTCATGCACGCCTTTTGCTGCTCCGCGCATACCTTGCAGGATGTTTGAGCCTGCGCCGTCGCGTTCAGCGCAAAGAGACCAGCCAATATAGACAGTATAAGAGGCACATTTCGCATTCGATCTTCCTTTCCTGAGGGCACGATCACGTGGGCCAACCGTCTGGCCGATGGGATCGATCAGTTCTGCGACTTCTTGATGCTGGCCGTCATGTCTAAGGCAGCTCGAAGACCCTTTGCCAGCTTCAGAGCATCGCGAGTCCGCACTGTTCATTGCTTGGCTTGGTGCGCCATAACCCTTGCGTCGAATGTCTCCTCATCCTTGTTGGCGCGCATCCTGATGTACGCCCCTGACATCCAGACTTCATTGCACGCGAGCGATGGGCTGCTTGGCGTCGTCATACACAGCTTGTCGTTCCGAATTTTCCAGTTCCCGGTCCAAGAGCTTCCCGATTCTGAACCGACGAGAGCGCCATCCAGCCGGAGATACATGAACCAATGGGCCCCATCCGTGATGTCCTGGCCGACAACGCGAGCGCGGATTTGCTTTCCGTCCAGCATCCTGAACTGATCTTCGGCGCGAGCGTCAGCTATGAAAGCCAGCGCGGCCGAACAGAGAATCCACCGAACGCATCGTAGGCCGTGCCTCATTTCTGTATCCCGTCAAAAGCACGTTGCACGGCCGGCCAATTAATCGCCGCCATGAACACGTCCACGTAGTTCGCGGCCTTGGCGCCGTAGTCGATATGGTACGAGTGTTCGTACATATCGAGCGCGAGTATCGGCGTGCCACCGGCCAGCGTGTGGCAGTGATCCGACGCCCACTGATTCACGAGCTTGCGGTCGCGGGGTGACCAAGTCAGCAGCACCCACCCGGAGCCACCGCCAAGCGCCTTGCCCATGGCAATGAATTCGGCCCGCCACCGGTCATACGAACCGAAGTCGCGAGCAAGGTCTTCCTTCAGATTTGCGCCCGGTTCGCTCTCATCGCCAAGACCATCAAAGAACACTTCATGCAGGATCATCGAGTTGGTCGCGATAAGCTGCTCGCGCTTCAACCCATTGATCAGGAAGCCCGGCGCGCTCGCGTAGTCGAGTTCAGCAAGCTTTTCGTCGATCAGATTCAACCGTTTGACCGCGCCGCCATAGTTGTTCTCGTAATGGCTGATAATCATCCGCTCCGACATCCCACGGATGCGGCTCGGGTCGCAGGACAACGGCTTCACGACATAGGTCATGGCAACCTCCCGACGCATGGCCTGGGTGGCATCCGGGCGCACAGAGTGCCAACCGGCGGCAGCGCGCTAGTAAGATCTGGGAATTTGTTGGATGTGATTGGGATAACGGCAGACATGATGCGCCCTTGGTGAAATCGGACGCGATTCTTGGGCATGTCGCCTCATGGGGAGATCGCTTCCCCATACCCAAGAAATAGAGCCGGCTGCGACAACTTGTCAATGCCGATAAACATTCATTTCGAAGCAGCGGAATCGCTCGAGGGGAGCTGCGGACGCAACGCCTCTACGTCGCGCGGAGGGGGCGCACGCGAAACCAGCCCGCCCCGAACAGCGCGCCGCTGCCTGCCAGAATCCATTTCCTGTTCATCCATCTCCTTTTCTGACGAATCTCCCCGTTGTCATCCTTTCAGTTGCCGCCGGCGGCTACTGTGTAGTCCGCGAAATACATGTGGCTATCGGCCTTCGACCAGAGCCCGATCCGGCCCGAGACCGGTTGGGTCAGCGTGTGCTCCAGATAGAGCTTGCCATCGAGATAGCCTTCCACCTTCGTGCCTTTGACGCGGACCTTGAGGTCATGCCACTGCCGTGTCGCGGTCGGCGTATTGCGTACCCATTTGACGGAAGAGCGCTTGCCGTTCTCGAACTTCCACAGCACGATGTTATTCTCCAGACAGTTCGCGCGGACTGTCAGGTAGTCCCCGTTTGGCTTGAGATTGAATAGGATGCCGGCGCCCTGGTCGATACGACCGGACAACCCTTCAAAGCGCACCGAAATCTCGCCATCGCTGAAATTTTCGATTTTTGGCGCGACCGCGTAGGGATAGTAGGCGTAGGCCTGCACGCGATCAAGAAACTCAGCGTAACGTTCACCGTAGAGAGCCCGTGCCTTCTCGGCGATACCTGCCGACGATTGCCCCTCCTTCCACTGCCGACCATCGACAGTGAGCACCTTCTTGCCGCCGTCCTGCTCGATCCTCCAGAAGCCCACCACTGGCACCAGCGACTTTGGTTCCCCACCGACGGTTTCATTCGAGAGGTCAATCTTGATTGGCTCCGCGGCTAAACAGGGCAATGCCGGCACCGCAAAGCCGATTGCCGCGAGGATGATCATTCCGAGTTTCTTGCAGGATCTCATGGCTTAACTCCTTGATGAACGAGAGAGCCTTTGTCTGGAGGGAGCCGGCGAATCCGTCGCCACGCGAGCACGATCAGGAGCGGCAATCCGCCGAAGAACCACAGCAGCACCGCGTCTGCGCTGACGACCAGGGGATAACCGGGGTACTCTTCGCCGACGCTAGGCGCCGGCGGCTGCGTGCCCGCGAGCGCATATAGTAGCGGCAGTATCTCCCGCGGACTGGTGGAACGGCTTACGTCGGTTCGATCACCGTAGACATATTCGATCTGACCATAGGCGTCTGATGGATTGGCAACGCTCGACCGCTCGCTTGCGAGAACAACGGTGACGTCAGGCATGGCGCGCTCGAGCTTCGCGAGGACGTTGCGTCGAAGATCGATATAGCGGGGGTCCTCGGCAGCGAGATTGACCTTGATGACCAAGGGCCGCCGAAGCGATGCGAGCAAACGTTCGTCTGCAGACGAAAAGGAGTTGCGACGATCCTCGCTGAGATCGACGGATGCCCTAATCTGCGCCGCGGCGGTGAGCGCAACGGCAATCACAAGCACACAAGACACAGAGCGGATGACTTTCGTCCGCACCGATGTACCGGGAGGGAGCCAGACAACTGTCAGCGCAGCGAGCCCGCCAATGACGGCCGCTATGCCTAGCACGAGGCCGGCCGAAAGGAGTCCCTGCTCAAAGGGACGCAGCGTTTGGGTTAGCGACAATTGCGCAAGCCAGGCCGACAGACCAGAGCGGCCCGCGAGCGTGAAATCCAACACCCATGATCCTATCGTGACGGCGAGCGCGATGATGGCTGCAGTAGCCGAATTGTCGGCGATAACCGCGGCGAGCAGCCCAATGGCGCCGGCCAGAAGACCGTAGAGCAAATGACCCAATATAAGATTCAGCGTCTCGAGCGCAGCCAGATGGCCACCCAACATAGCCCACACGGCCAGCGCGGAAAGCGCAGGAATGCTCACCATGAACCAGGCTGCCAGTACGGCGCAGAATTTTGCGGCGATCAGCGTCGAGGGTCGGTACGGCAATTGGACCAGCAGGCGCAAAGCGCCACT
The DNA here is from genome assembly GCF_004114935.1 of Bradyrhizobium zhanjiangense. Taxonomy (NCBI): domain Bacteria; kingdom Pseudomonadati; phylum Pseudomonadota; class Alphaproteobacteria; order Hyphomicrobiales; family Nitrobacteraceae; genus Bradyrhizobium; species Bradyrhizobium zhanjiangense. The sequence goes on along the minus strand of NZ_CP022221.1, from coordinate 4,339,261 downwards.
TTCCTTCTCCTGGCCCAGCACGCGGATCGCCACGAAAGGGAATAGCAACGTCACAGCCACATAGAATGAGCCGAATGTCGGAACGAGGATTCCATCGAGGGGAGACAGGCTCCTCGCCAGGACTGGCGACTGGAGTGCCGCGGCGCTTGACTCGCTGTAGAGCGAGACTGCCTGGACGAAAGAGTATCCGACGAGCGGACAGACCAGCAGCAACATGGTCCAAAGTGCCCGCCCGGCCGTGACCTCGCGGAGCTCCTTTGCGAGCAGCGGAACGATCGGTGCGGTCGGCCGCAGGTATGCCTCACGTGAGTGCAAGGAAGATATCCTCCAGTGAGCCGCTCGGCAGTCCAGTCTGCGCACGCAATTGAGCAAGTCCTCCGGATCCGCGCACCTGCCCTGCCGAGAGTAGGATGAAACGGTCACAGACCCGTTCCGCGTCCGGCAATTGATGGATGGAGAGAATCAGCGTGCGTCCGCGCGCCGTCTGGTCACGCAATAGATCCATCACGTGGCGCGTTTGCCGCAGGTCAAATCCGTCAAATGGTTCGTCCATCAGTAACAGGTCATGCGGCGCGAGCAGTCCGATGGTCAACATCAGCCGTCGGGCATAGCCCTTTGACAGAGCGTGGACGCGCTTTCGAAGCACCGGCTGTAACCCGAGCGCTTCGATGGTCGACTTGATGTCTGCTTCTGACCGTCGAAAGACACTGCCGACAAACCACACGACCTGCAGGGCCGATTGGTCCTGGTACGGACGGACGCCATCAGGCAGGTAGAACAGGACGTCGCGTCGACGGCCCACGTGCAGCGGCTCTCCGCGCCAAAAGACGTCGCCTGAATTCACCGGTAGAAGTCCGGCAACGGCTTCCAGCAACGTCGTCTTGCCGGCGCCATTTGGACCGATGATGCCGAGGATTTCGCCCGCGACAGCAGAGAACGTCACACCGTCGATCGCGGTGCCATCGCTTCCATAGCGCTTGGTCAGGTTTCTCACGCCCAGCAGAGGCGCTGAACGGTCTGGCGAAAACCCGTCGTTGACGGTTGGCATGCAGCGTCCTTCTCAGAAATCCGGACGCGATGCTTGGGCATGTCGCCTCATGGGGAGATCGCCGTCCCCATAGCGGCGACCTTGGCAAAGCGGAATTGCTTGTCAATTAGGAACCAGCGGAAGCGAGGCTCGCCAACTTGCCGGTTTGTTCACTTCAGCTTGATCGGGTTCCCGCTCACAGCTCTCTGTAGCGGCAACATGCGGCATAACCCGGACTCCTCCGCATATCCGGGAGCGAGACTGAAGGACAGTAGTATTGCCGTTGTCATCGCGATAGGTTCGGTTGGCAAGGACTCAAAGCTCGATAGGCCCTCTGGTCTATTCGGCTGCGCGTCGCGAGAGGAACTGATCGGATCTCTTCAATCGCAATGGCCGTCGCGCGAAATAGGCATAGAGCGCCGGCAGAACGATGAGCGTCAACAGCGTCGCCGTGAGCAATCCACCGATCATCACAGTGGCCAGCGGCCGCTGCACCTCGGCGCCCGTTCCCGTGGCGAGCGCCATGGGGACGAAGCCGAGCGATGCGACCAAAGCAGTCATGATCACCGGTCGGAAGCGTATCAACGCCCCTTCTTCGATCGCGGACCGAAGTTCGGCGCCGTCCTCGACCAGTTTGCGGATCTGGCTCAACATCACGAGCCCGTTCAGGACGGCGACACCCGACAACGCGATGAAGCCAACCGCAGCCGAGATCGAGAACGGCATGCCACGCAGCCATAGCGTGACAATACCGCCGGTCAGAGCGAGCGGCACGGCGCTGAAGACCAGAAGCGCATCCCGCGCGGAACCCAAGGCGCCGAACAGCAACAGGAAGATGAGAAGGAAGCAGCCGGGCACCACGACCATCAGCCGCTGCCGCGCGACGGAGAAGTTCTCGAACTGTCCTCCCCAGGCCAGATAAGTCCCAGGGGGAAGCTTGACCTGTTCTGCGACCTTGGCCTGTGCTTCGGCGACGAGCGAACCGATGTCCCGGCCGCGAACCTCGGCCGTCGTCACCACCCGACGCTTGCCGTTTTCGCGGCTGATCTGGTTGGGCCCCTCGGTCTGCTCGAAGGATGCCAGTGTGCGCAGCGGAACGGAGGGGGCCGGCGCATTCGGATCGGCGTGCGGTAACGGCACTGGAAGCGCCTCCAGAGCGGTAATGTCGGAACGCAGCTTGTCGTCGAGCCGAACCACAATCTGGAAGCGGCGGTCGCCTTCGAAGACAAGCCCGGCCACTCGGCCTCCAATGGCCGTCTCGATCAAGTCCTGGATGGTTGCGAGGTTGAGGCCGCGGCGGGCGATTTCGGCCTTGTCGATGCGGATTTCAAGGAATGGAAGGCCAGTCGTTTCCTCGACCTTGACACTTTCGGCGCCCTCGATACGACGCAGCACATTGGCGATCTCCTGCGCGGTCCGCTGCATTTCGCTGAAATCGTCGCCGAACACCTTGACGGCAAGATCTTCCCGGACGCCCGCGATCAGCTCGTTGAACCGCATTTCGATGGGTTGGGAGAAGCCGACCTTGTTGCCCGGCAACTTGGTCGCTTCTGCCTCGATCTGCCGAATCAGGTCGTCCTTCGACAGCGACGGATCCGGCCATTCGCTCTGCGGCTTGACGATGATGTAGGTGTCGGAGGCGCTCGGGGGCATCGGATCGGCAGCGAGATCGGGCGTTCCCGTGCGCGAGAACACGAAGGAGACCTGCGGAAATTTGCTGATCGTCCGCTCGATCATGAGCTGCATCGCTTGAGCCTGCGACAGCGCCGTGCTGGGCACGCGCTTGACCTCCATGACGATGTTCTTTTCGTCAAGCGTCGGCGTGAACTCTTGACCAAGTCGACCAAAGAGGATCACCGCACCGACGAAGAGAACCACCGCCGTGGCCATGATCGGCCGCGGCGACACCACTGCCTTCGCCAGGACTGGCGCATAGAGTTGCTTAAGCCAATGGACAATTGGGTTTTCCTGTTCGCGCACCGGCTTGGTCATCGCGATCGCAATCGCCGCAGGCACGAAGGTCAGTGACAGAACGAAGGCCGCAACAAGCGCGATCATCACAGTCAACGCCATCGGCTCGAACGTCTTGCCTTCGACGCCAGTGAAGGTCAGTAGCGGCACATAGACCAGGATGATGATGAGCTGGCCGTAGACCGTGGGTCTGATCATCTCGATCGCTGATACTGTCACGGTGTTGAGGCGCTCGGCAGGCCTAAGGGTCCGGCCGAGCTCGCGCTGGCGTTCTGCCAGATGGCGCAGGCTGTTCTCCGTGATGATGACGGCACCATCGACGATCAGGCCGAAGTCGAGCGCGCCAAGGCTCATCAGGTTCGCGCTGAGCTTGGTCCCCAACATGCCTGTTACCGTCAACAGCATCGTGACTGGGATGACGCCAGCGGTAATCAGCGCCGCACGGAAATTGCCGAGCATCAGGAAGAGCACTGCGATCACCAGCAGCGCACCTTCGGCGAGGTTGGTTGCAACAGTCCGAATGGTGGCGTCAACCAACTGCGTGCGATTAAGCACGGTCCGCGCCTTGATGCCCGGCGGCAGCGTGCGGCTAATCTGCTTGATCTTGGCGTCGGCAGCGGCTGCCACCGTGCGGCTATTGCCGCCGATCAGCATAAGCGCTGTTCCGAGCACGACTTCTTGCCCATCGACGCTGGCACTGCCGGTCCGCAGCTCGCGCCCGATCTCGACATTGGCGACGTCCTGGATGCGCACGGGAATTCCTCCCCGCGTCGTCACGACAATCTGCCTGATGTCCTCGAGGTTCTCGACCCGGCCACTGGCGCGGACCACGACGCCCTCGCCGTTCTGCTCGATGAAGTTGGCGCCGCGGCTAACATTGTTGGCCTCGATCGCGGCGATCACCTGGCCGAACGATAGCCCATAGGCGTTCAGCCTGAGCGGATCGGGGTGCGCCTGAAACTGTTTAACGAACCCGCCGATCGCATCCGCTCCGGCCACGCCGGGCACTGTCTTCATTTGCGGGCGGATGATCCAGTCCTGCACCGTACGGAGATAGACGGTACGCTGAAAGTCATCCGTCAACCGCTCGCCTTCGGGCGTGAGATAGCTGCCATCGCTCTGCCATCCGGGCTTGCCGTCCTCGATTGGTCCCATCTCGCCCGGCTTGGCATACTCGACCGCCCACCAGTAGATCTCACCAAGGCCGGTGGAGATCGGCCCCATGCGAACGTCGACAGCGGGAGGAAGATTGCCTTTCGCTTCGTTCAGCCGTTCGGAAACCTGCTGACGCGCGAAGTAGATATCGGTGCGATCGGCGAATACAGCCGTGATCTGCGCAAAGCCGTTGCGCGAGAAGGATCGCGTCGACTCCAGGCCTGGCGTGCCCGCCAGCGCCGTCTCGAGCGCGACTGTCACCTGCTTTTCGATTTCAGTTGGCGTCAAGGCCGGGGCGGTCGCGTTGACCTGGACCTGCACGTTCGTGACGTCGGGGACGGCATCGATCGGCAATTTCGTCATCGACCAGAAGCCGGCGCCGGCGGCAACCAGCGTCACCAGCACCACGAGCCAGCGCCGACGAACTGAGAAGTCGACAATCCAGGCGATCATTGCTCAGTCCTCGTCGCGGGGCTTCGAAAGCTCTGCCTTCAGCGAGAACGTGTTTGACACGGCGATGGTCTCACCGGCAGCGAGGCCAGAGGCGATTTCAATGACCTCCCCGTCGCGCTGGCCGGGCATCACGCCGCGCACCTCGAACCCATCCTTGCTGCGAATGAAGACCACCCTCCGTCCATTCACGGTCTGAAGCGCGCCGATCGGTACCACGACATCTGCCCGGTGATCATTCAGCGCAATCGCCGCAGTAACGAAGGACCCTGGCCGCCAGCGGCCGTCCGGATTGTCCAGCGCTGCGACGACGCGCGCGCTGCGGGTCTCCTTCTCAAGCAGCGGCGACACGAACACGATTTTGCCAAAAGCGGTTTCCGGCATTCCCCGCCCCGTGATCCGGACAGTTTGGCCCTCTTTCACCAATGGCAGGTCGCTGGACGAGACAGCCAGTTCGACCCATACGCGGCTCAGATCGACAATGACAAAGAGCTCGGTTTCAAGATTGTCGCGGCCGACTGCCGTTCCGAGCTCGACTCTGCGCGCGGCAACCCGGCCCGAGATCGGCGCGCGAACGTTTTGGCTCCGCAGCGAGATCTCTGGCGCCTGCGGCAGCCCCGCAATTTCATTTTCCTGCACGCCCAACGCCAGCAGCTTTTGGCGGGCGATGTCCAGGCGCATGGCGGTCTGCGCTGCCGCATTGCGGGAACGAATATATTGCAGCTCCGGCGCTGCGCGGCCTTCCCACAATAGCTTGTCTCGTCCTGCGAGATCTTGTTGCAGTTCGTTCGCAAGTCGAGCGGCCAGATATTCGCTCTTGGCGTCCGCAACTTCGCGGCTCTCAAGCGAAGCCAGAATTTCGCCCTGTGCGACGACATCGCCGATGTTCTTGCGAAGCTCGGCAACTGTGCCGGACAGCTTCACCGAGACGTGCGCAACCCGGTCCGCGTCTGGAGCAACGGTTCCGGGCACCAAAAGTCGCCTGGCGATGCTGCCCGGTCCCACCTGCACCTGCTCGATTTTGGCGAGAGCAATTCGCTCGTCGTCCATCCGGACGACAGGCCGACGTTCGGCCTCCGCTGTTTTGGCCTCCTGCCGCGGCTGCTCGGCGGCAACTCCCACGGCTTTCCGCAGGGCCGGCATGCCTGGTGCCCAAAGGGCAGATGCGACGCCCGCTGCGAACACCGCGACCAGGATAAACGGTCGGAAGGACATACGTTTCTCTTCAATACCGGCGCGGCGCGCCGCCGCTCAGAGGTAACGCGAGATCGCCTTGAATTCGGCGAGCACGGTCTTCGTGGATTTCGACGAGCCGCCGTTCGCTGCCGCGTCGAGGCAATTATCCACGTGATCGTGGATGAGCGCCCTCTTCGCCTCGCCGATGGCCTTCTCGACCGCATGAAGCTGCTGAGCGAGATCGAGACAGCCGCGCCCCTCGCCGAACATCTCGATGACTCTGTGGAGGTGCCCCTCGGCGCGCTTCAGCCGCTTGACGATCTCCGGATGACTTTCGTGAACGTGTTCTTTCGCCATGCACATATCCTATCCCCCCTGAGGGGATATGTCGAGCGTTGCTCTCTGATGCCATCTTGTAGGCAGATCAACTAATCGACCCTTCAGGGACAAAAGGTCGCTCACCGCGCACATTGAAAACGTCAATTGAGCTTTCTCGGCGTTCGGACTAGTGTGCCTCTGGGGATGTAGCAGCCTCCCCGTCAAGTGGGTCATCCCATGCAAGAGCTGTTCGCTTTGTTTTGGAGCGAACACATGGATGGGATGTCTTTTGAACTCCCGCTTTTCATCGTTGCGACCTTCGCCGGTGCGCTCGTTGCCGGCCTTTCCGGGTTTGCATTTGGCCTGATCGCCGCCTCGATCTGGCTCTACATCCTTACTCCCGTGCAAACCGCCAGCTTGATCATCGCCTTTGGGCTGATCGTGCAGGGATACTCCGTATGGAAATTACGTGGTGCTCTGGACTGGAGACGGCTCTGGCCGTTCATCCTTGGTGCAGCACCCGGCGTGCCGGTTGGGGTAACAATGTTGACCTGGGGCGATCCTGGCCACGTCCGCGCGGGTGTCGGCGTGTTTCTCGTTCTCTATAGCCTTTATGCCCTGTTTCGTCCTGCGATCGAGCCCTTGAAATCGCCGGGCACCGCAGTCGATGCCGTTGTCGGATTCCTCAACGGGGCGCTGGGCGGCATCACTGGGCTCGCCGGAATCCTCGTCACAATCTGGTGCGGACTGCGCGGGTGGCCCAAGGATGTGCAGCGTGCGGTGTTTCAACCCGTTGCGGTGGCGACGTTCCTACTGAGTGCGCTTTGGATCGGCGCCAAAGGTGCGTTGAGCGCGGAGACGATCAAGCTCTTTCTGATCGGACTGCCGGCCCTGTTCGCCGGCACTTGGCTTGGTCTCAAGTTGTTCGGCCGTGTCAGCGAGGCCGCATTCCGCAAGATTGTATTGGTGCTGCTGTTGGCTTCGGGCGCGGTCCTAGTCGTCTAGCGTTACGACAGATCCGCCCGCACCTTCTGTGCATAACCAACACTGAAGCCGATGGATCAATGAATCAGGAGACGTTTTCCATGCTTGAACCCACAGCTTGCCTCGGCCGCACCGCCATCCTGTGGCGCGGAGATGAAGCGGCGCGCCGCAGTGCCTCGCCAGAGACCAGCCGGTTCAGTGCCGTATTCGCGGCGCTCGCCGATGTCGGCGTTGATGCGGAACCGGTGGTCTATGAGGACGATGTCCTCGACGCCGTCCGAACACAGCTCGCCACGTTCGATGGCGTGCTCGTCTGGGTCAATCCGATTCACGAGGGGCGCAACCGCGCCAATCTTGACGCGCTGCTGCGCGAGGTCGCGGCGCGCGGCGTCTGGGTGAGCGCCCATCCCGATGTCATCCTCAAAATGGGCACCAAAGAGGTGCTCCATCGCACCCGCATTATGAGCTGGGGCTGTGACACGGCCCTCTATCGAACGCTCGAGCAGATGAGTGTGGAGTTGCCCTTGCGACTCGCCGCAGGTCCGCGCGTGATCAAGCGCAACCGCGGTAATGGCGGCCAGGGTGTCTGGAAAGTCGAGGCGCTGGCAAGTCCACCCGACGGGCTGATGGTACGCGTGCTTGATGCCACCAAGGAAGGATCGGAGGACATCGCATTGGACGAGTTTCTTAAGCGGTGCATCGAGTATTTCGAAGACGGTCCTGTGATCGATCAGCCGTTCCAGCCACGCCTGAGCGAAGGGGTGGTCCGCTGTTATATGGCAGGCGATCGCTGCGCGGGCTTCGGCTATCATAAGGTCAAGGCCCTGGTTGACGAACCGACCGCGCGCGCGAAAGCCGGACCGCGGCTCTATGCCAACAAGGCCGACCCGCGCTTCCAGGGCCTGCGCCGGTTGATGGAAGACGAGTGGACGCCGCAGCTGACTTCCTTGCTGGACATCCCGAGGAGCGATCTCCCGATGATCTGGGATGCAGACTTCATGCTGGGCCCGCCTTGCTCCAACGGGAGCGACAGTTACGTGCTCGGCGAGATCAACGTCAGTTCAGTCTTCCCGATCCCGGATGACGCGCCGGCAGAGATCGCCCGCCGCGTCGCGGATAGACTGCAGGCGAAGCTCTGAATGTCGACTGTGTCATAGCTTCGGAAGCTGACCACATCACGCTGCTCGGGTCCGGCGTGCAGCCAGCGCAGGCGCTGAGTGTCTCTTTGTTCGCTCGCGTTGACGATGCGATCGAGCGGCAACGCATTTCGGTCTGGCTCTCGGTTGACCGGCGGCTCACTCACAAGGCCGCTATGCGCCCAAGCGGCCTTCCCGGCCAAGTCGCAGTTTCACCCGCAGGCGACTGGCAGCATTTCTGTCGTTCTGGCGCTTAGGTCTGCTTCTGTGGAGCAGCTCACTGCAACCGCCGCGAAGTCTATCAGCCCTGCGAGATCACCCGCGGGGTCACGGAGCTGAAATCGCACTCATGTGTGAACCGGCTCACCAATCGTGCCGGCAATTTGTCGTATCATTTCTCCAAGATCGCGCTCCAAGCGTGTGGCAGGTCTTCGTCGCGCGTCTCGCTTGACCCCTGAGGCGCCTCCTCTGCCTTGCTGCGGAGGCGCGGCCTAACGATCGAAAGCGACACGGCCGGACCAAACCGTCTCGCGCACCGCGGCGATCTCAACGCTTCGAAAGGAACTCTCCATGCTCACCTTTCTGCGGCAAGACGCTTCCATTCCGGTCGATATTCAAGACACCGAGTTCACGCGGGATCTGCTCGGCCGATACGTGTGCAGCACCTATGACGAAGCAGCGAATAACGGCGGCAAGCCGTTTGATGTAGTTGTCATCGGCGCAGGCATGTTCGGCGCCTATGTCGCCGACAAGATCTATCGCGGCAGCGCCGACCAGAACCTCCGGGTGCTCCTGCTCGACGCGGGAGGCTATTTTGCTTCAACGCACGTGCAGAACATGCCGCATCTCGGGCTGAATGCGCCGGATACCGCGCTGGTCACACGTAACGATCAAGATCCGGGTGGGCGCAATGGCGTCTGGGGCATTCCTTGGCACAGCAACGAGCCGTTCACCGGGCTAGCCTACTGCCCGGGAGGCCGATCGCTGTTCTGGGGAGGCTGGTCTCCGCGGCTCACGCCGGCTGATCTGGCTGCGTGGCCCAAAGGCGCGCGCGATTTTCTGACAGCGAACTACCCGGACGTCGAGTTCGAAATTGGCGTTCAGGACAAGGCGGACTACCTCTCGGGTCCGCTCAATGCGGCGGTCAATGCAGCGCTCCAAAGCGTGGCGAGCGGCGCGAACATTCCCAATGTGACCGTCGATGTCGTCGAAGAGGCCCCGATCGCGGTGCAGGCAGGCTCACCGGGGCCCGGCCTCTTTTCCTTCGACAAATTCAGCAGCGGACCCATGCTGCTGGAGAGCATCCGCGACGATATCGCGAAACGTTGGACGTTGAACGATAATTCGCGGCGGCGATTCTTCCTCGTTCCGCGGTGCCACGTGATCCGGCTACAGAACAGCGGGGGCAAGGTCACGGGCATCGATCTCACCTACAATGGTCAGTTTCGATCGCTCTCCGTTCCGACAAACCTCAGTCCCGATTGCCAGGTCATTCTGGCGGCGGGGACGATCGAGTCGACACGGCTGGCGATCGAGTCGTTCCCGATCAATCGTGGTGCGTACAGCATGGGCGCCAACTTTATGGCGCATCTGCGCACGAATCTGACCGTGCGCGTCAAGCGCAGCGCGCTCGGGCTCGGAGCGGTCACCACACTTGAGCAGGGCGGAGCCATCGTGCGCGGCGAGATCACGAATCCGGACGGCAGCAAACGCCGGTATCATTTCCAGGTGCTCGCATCGGCAGAGAAAGGACAGAACCCGGAAGCAACGATGTGGACTATGGTGCCCGACATCGACCTGTTGCGGAACCTGCTTTCGAACGAGGACCCGGATTGGGTGGCGATCGTTTTTCGCGGTCTCGGTGAAATGGACGGCGACAAGAGCGCAGGCCCGGGCGGCGTCACGAGCTTCGTGAACCTCACCAATGCGGCCGATCCGCTTCAAAACGACGGCATGAGCGCGCGCGCGTGGGTCAATTTCACGCCGACGCCAAACGACTACGCGGCCTGGAGCAAACTAGCCAGCGCGGCGGTCAGCCTGGCCGGACGCCTCGGCAAGAACGCCGGCGACGTTCAGTACCTGTACAATGGCGGCTGGCAAAGCACCCCGCCCGCCGATCCGTTTGGTGCCACCAAGGACCAGTTGGGCAATACGCATCACGAAGCGGGCACGTTGTGGATGGGCGAGGATCCGGCCACATCGATCACCGACTCCAACGGACGATTCCATCACATCTCCAACGCCTATGTTGCTGGCCCTGCTGTGTTCCCCACCGTCGGCTCGGCGAATCCGTCTTTGACCAGCCTTACGCTCGCGCGTCGGACGAGCGCCGCCGTCGTTGCGGCATCGACGCCGACGCCTTTGGCGCGTTTCAAGCCGCTCTACGCAGGAAGCTTGGCAGACTGGCAGATGTCGGGGTCCGGAAGCTTCCTGCAGGTGTTCGACATTCTCGAGTCCGTCGGCGGGCCCGGATTGCTCTGGTACACGCGCGAGAGCTTCTCCGACTTCGTGCTCGAGCTGGAATGGCAATACGCCAACCGCACGGACAACTCCGGCGTTTTCATCCGCGTGCCCAACCTGAACAGTTCGAATCCGAACGATTGGACGGCCGCAATCGACCAAAGCTACGAGATCCAAATCGATCCCCGTGGATACAACTCCGAAAAGAATATGGAGAACGATCCGCTGCGAAGCACGGGCGCCATTTACAACATCAGTGCCGCGACCCGCAGCGATGTTGCGAAAGGCCCGTGGCAATGGAACAGGTTCCTGATTGAGGCGGTCGGAAACCGCATCAAAGTGACGCTTAACGATGTGCTCGTGAACGACTTCACGGATCCCACGTCCCGGTCTCTTCGCGGCCACATCGCGCTACAAAACCATCACGATGGATCGAAGGTGCAATTCCGCAACATCCGCATCAAGACGGTGTTGCCGGGAGTCACCGAGCTGCCTGTCCCAAGGGTCGCCTAGTCTTCGCCGTTCTGCACAAGATGGGGCGCTCCGCCGGAGCGCCCTTGGCAGTTGCGCGATCTGCGTCGGAGGGCGGTCGCATTTGCTGTGATTTCAACGGCTTATCGAAATGGGCAAAACCGACTTCGTCATCCTGGTCACTGCCACCGCCAGGCCTCATCCTATGCGACCTTTCGACGATTGAGGCCGAAGCCTATCGCCAGAGCCGCAATCATGAGTAGCTGGGCCGCGACCGTTTGCGTGGTTGGGAACAGACCAACCAACGAGATGCGTGGCACCAAGCGTAACGGCGCGATGCTAACGATGCCGGCCTCTTGCAGGGCTGCGATGCCCTTGCCAGCCAGCACGACCGTCAGAACCGCCATGAGCCACGAACTGTAGGTGAAGAACTTGCCGATTGGCAGCCGGCGACTATAGCGCAGCATCGCCCACGCGATAAGCGCCAGCGCCGCGCACGCGCTCAGCGCGCCTGCGAGTATCACGCCGCCGTTTCCCTGGGTCCATAGCGCCGCGTAGAAGAGGATCGTCTCGAATACCTCGCGGTAAACCACGATGAAAGCGAGCCCGAACAGAAACCAGGCCGAACCACCGGACAACGCCTTTGCCATCCTTTCGCGAATGTAGCGCTGCCATTGATCGGCTTGTGCCTTGCCGTGCATCCAGATGCCAACCGATAGCAGAACGACGGCGGCGATCACCGACCCGAATCCCTCCGTCAGCTCCCGGCTCGCGCCGCTGATTCCGACCACCCAGGTCGCAACGACCCAGGTCAAGAAGCCGGCGACGAGCGCGCCTACCCAACCCGCATGGACGTAGGGCATGACCTCCATCCGCTCGGCCTTGCGGAGGAAGGCGATCATCGCAACGACGATCAGCAGCGCTTCCAGTCCTTCGCGCAGCAGGATCGTTGCCGCTCCGAGAAACGTTGAGAGGCCGCTTGCCGCATTGGGGGAAAGCGACGCCTCTGCATCATCGAAAAGATCGTCGAGGACCTGTACGCGATCGGCGAGCGCATCGGCATTTTCTCCGCTCTGGATGGCGGCACGGTAGTCGCCCATCGCGCCCTCGATCCGCTCCAGAAGCGCACGATTGCGCGCCCCCAGCGCCGGTTCGACCGGCTCAAACCCATCGAGATAGGCAGACAAAGCCAGCTCGCCCGCATGCTGGCGGTCCCCCGCACGATAGGCGGCAAGGCTCTCGGTCAAGCGGCCGCGCACCAGCGACAGGGATCCGGTCTGCTGCTGCGTGACCGTTTCTGGATGGCGACGCAAATAGGCCATGAGAGCGTCGGCCTTGTCCTGTCCGATCTTGCTCGCGAGCGCTGCGGGCGTCGTCCCGACGAGCGTCTTCAGATCGGGAACGAGCCTATGAAGCGAGGCGTCCTGCTTCCACAGCCGCTCGCCTTCGGCCGCAGCGGCATCGACGAAGGCGAAATGACTGGCGTAGAGGGCCAGCGCCCAACGGTCATCGGTCGGAAGGCCGTCGAAGCTCGGCATCGCCGCACCATCAAGTCCCTGGGTGATCACCTGATAGAGGGCGAACACGCTGCGCTGGCGAGCACGCTCGGCGTCCGTGAACGCTATGGGCGGCGTATCAAGCTTGACGGCATCTGGTCCATGGCCGTCGCCCGCGTCTCCATGGCAGGCGGCGCAGTTCTGACCGAACAACGCGGCGCCGCGTGCGAAGTCCGGAACCTTGTTCGGCGCCAGCGGCACGGGGTAGGTCGCCAGCAACGCAGCCGCCAGGCCATGCGCTATAGCTGCTACCTGCTCGGCGTCAGACTTGTCTGCGATGGCGCGCTGCAGGCGGGCAGCTTCCGTCGCAAGCGCTTGCCGTTCCGGCTTAGGTGGGAGTGCAGCGATCTTTGCGGCAACGGTCGCCGCGAACTCATTCTGCTCGGCATATTCGGAAGGGCTTAATACCGAGCCATGTGATACGGCGCCGGCGTAATCCACCGCAATGTAATCCAACAGTCGCCACGTGGTTTCGACATCGCTCGTCTCGGCCCTCGCTGCGCCGCAGAATACCAGAGCGACCAGCGTGGCAAGCACTGCGAGACGCGGCGGTAAAGATAGCATGCTCACCGGGATGCCAAATTGAAGTTGGGTCCGAGGACGGTCGTACCGCCGGTTTCGGATCGGTGCAATTTGAGACGTTCTAATTCAGCTCCAGGTCAACTTCTTTTGAGGCATGTGCGCCGGCCTTCTCGCCGCGGTAAGCGCTCCCGCTAACCGCGCCGGGCGAGTAGCGGCGACGACAGCAAGCGTCGCCTTTGCGCCATCGGCTCCGCCCTTCTCCGGCGCGCCAGCAATTAACGCGATACGGCGTCCGAAAGACTGCTAGACTTAAGTTTCGGAGTTCGTGAGATCGTGCTTCGGCGCAAGGCCCACCCTACGTGGAGAAGGCCATGAGATTTGCGGTCGCTTCATTGTTGCTGGCAATTGCGCTTGGATTGGGTGCGGCCGTTGGAATTATGCCTGCTGCTGCCCAGACCTTCACTGAATTCATGCTGCCTCCCGCCAGCCGTCCGTCCGCAATCACCACTGGACCAGACGGTGCGCTCTGGTTCACCGAGGCAGCGGGCAAGATCGGGCGAATGACCATCGATGGCAACATCACCGAATTCCCGATCAAGGGCGGCGGCGTTTTGCATTCCATCACGACGGGGCCTGACGGCGCGCTGTGGTTCACCGAGTTCACGGCGAAGAAGATCGGGCGCATTCCGACGACCGCCACCGTCGAAAACCTAAAGCTGACCGAATTCGCAATCCCTGGATCGACGGGACCACTTGGCATCACGACCGGGCCAGATGGCGCCTTGTGGTTCACCGAAGCGGTTGGAGATAAAATCGGGCGGATCGCGACGACCGGCGAGGTCACCGAATTCAGGATTCCCAACGCCAGGAGCGGCGCGATCGCAACTGGGCCCGACGGCGCGCTGTGGTTCACATATTTTCGCGGCAAAGTCGGGCGGATGACTACAACGGGCGCGGTCACCGAGTTCACGATCTCCCCAGAGAATAGTAGCCCCGGGGGTATTACGAGCGGACCAGATGGCGCACTGTGGTTCACCGAGTCGGTTAGTGGCAAAATCGTGCGAATGACCACCGATGGCGAGATGACCGAATCCCTTCCTAATCCTGATGCCCAGCCATGGGGCATCGCGACGGGGCCGGATGGTGCCTTGTGGTTTACCGAAGCCAGTTGCGTTCGCCAGCAAGCTTCGCGCTGCATCGTTGGCAACAGAATCGGTCGGATCACGACCAGCGGTTCAGTCACCGAGTTCGCGATTCCTTCGGACGGTAGCGAAACCCACAGCATCACGACCGGGCCGGATGGCGCGCTGTGGTTCACTGAGTATTATGGGAGCAGAATCGGACGCTTGGTGCTTCCTTGATCGTCAACGGTTCGTTGCGATTGCACGATCGGCGTCCCCACGATGCATTAACTTCACGAACCATGCATGGCGGGGTCTAATGTCCCCAACACGCTGACGACGCCTACGACGACTAGGCCCACCACCTGCTCCCCAAGAACGTGACCGCGAAGCTTTGCCAGCATGCTTTCGGACCCGTTCGCAGTCGGCGATTGGGCCATAGCCGGAACAAGCCAGAACCGGTTGGCGGCAGCCAACAGCACCATTAGAGCGAACAGCCCCGATTTCACCAACAGCAACTGACCGTAAGTCGTAGAGATCAAGTGCGACAGAGAGCCGACGAGGAACCAACTATTGATCGAACCGGAGGCAAGGAGGACCGCTACCGCAGCGTAGCCCATTCCTGAGAAGCGCGACAAGACGCGCACGACTCCTCTATTCGGTACCCTGACCTTCTGATTGGAAGCGAGAAAGAGACTTAGAGGTAAAAGACCGCCCAGCCAAGCGCCAGCCGCAAGCAGGTGCGCTACGTCGCTAGTGACGTGAATGCGTGCCGAGGTCCCTTCGTTGACCTGGGTGTGCCCAATTCCGGCCAATGACGCGAGGAGGATCGCTGCGAGAAACGTCACAATTGCGATCGCACGACGGTTCAAGTGAGATACGCCAGGCAACTGGATCGCCGCAACGAGGAGAATCATAAGCGGTGCGCGCACCGCCCATACGTGACCGAAATCGGTGTCCCATAGCACTGATGCCAACGTGTCACGATCCACGGCGTCTGCAAGCTCCCCGGACATGTTCGCCACGGTCAAGCCGAACCAGGCAAGGCCGCTTAAGAGCGCGCCAAGCGCGGCCGTGATCAGGATAGGATTCAGTTGGCGCCCAAGTCGCTCTGAGCTGTCGGCGCTCAGGCACGAATAGAGCGGGAAGAGTGCAGCACCGAAGGAAATAATGACGCAGGCCAGATGAACGAAGCGGGCGCCAACGAGGCCCGCCTCCAGCATCATTGCGAAACCTTGAACGAGAAGTGGCCCTTCACCTTGTGGGTATCGGCTGAAACAGCATGCCACTCGACGTCGTAAATTCCGGCAGACAGCGACTTGACGATCGGAACGACAAGCTGTCGCTTATCATTCGGATCGATGGATGGACTTTCCGTCTGGATGAGAGCGCCCCTGCTGTCCTTGATTGTCAGCCCTGAGAATTTAGGGATGACATTCTCGCTGAAGGTCAATCGAACCTCTTTCGGAGGCGGTACCGTGGCATCCTGTCCGGGATTGCTGGCTTGGAGGGCCGGGTGAGCGTAGGCCGATCCGGCCATGAGACCACTCACAAGAATAGCCAAGCTCGCGACAACACGTAGCATCATTCTCTCCTACCCAATTCGCACTCGTTCGGCCTAATTCGCGCACGTTTGGATATCGCCTTATGTCCAAATCCGGTCGCCGTATCAGCCTTTTTCGCTGGGCACAATCCATTTGCGGCGCAAGGCGCCTGCGGATCATGTCCTAGTCATCGTGATCGCCACCATTCCAGTCATGGTGCGGGCCACGGTGCCAATCGTCATGGCGCCCCTCGTGCGGGCCGTTGTGCCTGCCATAGTGCCAGCCATAGTACGGATCCCAATGGAACCCGCTGTGCTGACCATAATGCGGTCCGGAGTGCCAATCGTGGTGCCAGCCGGAGTGCCAATCGTGTTCGCGGGGTCGGTACCAGCCTTCCTCATCATGGGCACTCGCGGCGTGCGTCAACGTCACAAGTAGCGCGGCTGCGCCGAGGAGGCACAACACCGGTCTTAGGCTCTTCTTTTGAAGCTCGTTCGCGTCCATCATCGTCCTCCGCAAGCGTGAACTGACTCGGAACCGTAAGAGATCCGATGGACATTTTCGAAGAGGCGAGCTGAACGAGATCGGAACGGCAAGTTTAATCTTGGTTCATCGGCCCCTGCCCGTCCGGCACGATTGGACCGACGGACTTCACCTCCGGATTGCCGCCTCCATTTGGCGCAAGCGCGTTGCAGCAATTGCGGTCGCGTCCCTGAAACTATGGAGCGGCATCTGCATAAGCATTCCGCTCGCGCTTCGCGCGGGTGTAAAATGTCAGCAGAATGTGCGTCCCGTCGTCGGATTACTGGTCGAGATCAGGCAGGCCCTCAACAACCAGGAGTAACGACCATGAAAACCACCACTAATTTGTGCTTGGGGGCGGCGTTGGTTCTCTGCATCGCAACCTCGAGCTCAACTCTCGCCATAGCTCAAGGAATGCAAGGCATGGGTGCCGACATGATGCAAGAAGGCAGCGCGTCCAGGGCTACAACTTCCAACATGCCCGAGCATGGGATGAGACAAGGCATGATGGATTCCGGGATGATGCGACGCGGCATGGAGCAAGGCATGATGTGTCCGATGATGGGCGGCATGATGCAGGGCGGCATGGGCCAAGGGATGATGGGGTCCAACATGATGGGGCAAGGAATGATGGGCTCCGACACGACGCGCGGCGGCACAGGCGGAATGTTTGGATCGCACGTGACCCCGATGATGAACCTGTCCGTCGAGGACGTGCGAAGCTATCTCGGCGTGCAGCTCGAGCGGCTCAACAATAAGCGGCTGAAGATTGGTAACGTCAGTGCCGACGGCGGGAGTATTAGTGCCGCGATCGTTACTGTCGACAATTCACTTGTGCAAAACCTGAAAGTCGACCGCCACACAGGGACCATTGAGTACGAAAACTGAAGCAATTTCTCGCCGGATGAGAGTTGGATGCAATCTGTCCCGCTGTGCCGATTGCGATAAGCCCCCGCTGGGTGGCCTGTCTGAGAAATGCGAGGAGATCAGCGCGTTGCTGATCATTCTTGATCCCTGCGAACGTCATCTCATTGCCGGGTACGAAATGTTGCGGGTCCTTAAGCCACTGGTCGAGGGTGCCGGTCTCGGGCTTCGCCGTTATTGATCAATGTCAAGTAGGCTGCGCCGGTCTTCGCTCCTCCGGGCGTTGCTCGCGCCCATGGGCGCTCGACTACGACTGAACTCGCGCTTGAGGTCTGCCCGTTAACCTGAGCGCCGGCTATCAAAGCCAATGCGATGCTCAAGATCAGCTTGAATGGTCGTTTCATCAATCATCCTATCCGTTCTTGTGGGTCATTTGCTTGCGCAGCCAAGCAGCAATCTCTTCGCCGCCTTCGCTGCTCTGGATCACATTCGCGAATCGCCCCTGTGGATCCATCAGATAGAGGTACGCGCTGTGCGAGACCGGATAATCGGTGTTATCCACTTCGGATTTCTGCGCTTCGGCGTACACGCGATATGCCTTCAGCACGCCGTCGATCTGCGCCTGGTTTCCAGTCAGGCCGACAATGCGAGAATCAAATGACTTCAGGTAATCAGTCATGACGACAGGGGTGTCGCGCTGGGGGTCGACCGTGATAAAGAGCGGTTGGAGCTCGCTGGCATTTGGGCCAAGCTTTTCCAAGGCCGCGCTCATGTTGGTGAGCGCGGTCGGACACGCATCCGGGCAGAAGGTGTAGCCGAAGTAGATCAGAAGCCACTTGCCGCGGTAGGTCTCATCGCTCACTGTCTTGCCGTCGGTCGTTACCAGCGTGAACGGCCCGCCAATCGCTGCCGTGCCAGACGTGACGACCTTCGGATACGGAGTCGCCACAAACCATGCCTCAGCCAGCGCGATCGCGCCGGCGGCCGCAACAAGAGCTATGATGGTCAGGCGTCTGGTTCGTGTCTTCATCGACAGCTACTGTTTGGCCTTGGCATCCGGCGATCGAGGAGCGCGCCACTGGTCGTTGGGTCGGCCACCGCTGTCATCTCTGCCCATCATCGCGCCGCAATGGTTCATCATCCCTATCCGTTCCATCATTCCGCTCCCCCGCCCCATCATTCCGACCATCGTCGTGGAGCTGGACGAGGCGTGATCGTCGGCATAGAGAGCCGGAGCCATGGTCATCGCGGCGACCGAGAACGCGGCGAATACAAGCAGAGTTCTAGCGGTTGATTGCATGTTCGGTCTCCTTTCGTCGGTTTCCGATTTCCGCAGGCTCGCCGCGCGTTCTTTCGGCGGCGTCCCCAGGATTTCGGTCTGGACCCCGACCCTGAGCGACATCTGCCGTTGCCTGGTCAAAGACCGGAGAATTCGTTGCCTGCCAGCCGACATTCGCTGCGCTTTGTGATGTGGAGGTTGTGCAAGAGCGGCCGATCAGGCGGTTCATGCACAGACCGAGCCCGCACATCACCAAGCATGGCAGTACGCTCAGCAGGACGGGCGCAATACCGGCAGCCACGAGCCAGTTCCATCCGAACGCGGTTGCCGGCGATCACGGCGATAACCGCGAGGACAACCAGTACGCGCCGCTCCCCAAGATAACGCCAGGGCCGCCACGCGCGTACAGCAGAGATATCATCTGCTCTTATTTTCGTCTGAGGAGTCATCAGCTGTTTCTCTATCGAGGATCACTTCGTTAATGGGCGACATCAGCCAGTCGAACACACGCCGGAGCAGGCCGAGCGACGTGTGCCATCGATCAGGGTCTTGCCGCTGAGCGAAGCGATCGCCGGTATTGGTCATGACGGCTCGGAGCGTGTCGGCGATTTCTGGGGAATCCCACTCGGCCGGGCCAAGCGCGCGCCCGACTTCCTGGCCAGCGCGATCGATAATGAGCGTCGTCGGCAAGCCGATCGCGCCTACAGCATGCAACGCCTGCCCGGAAGGGTCGGTGTAAACGGCAAGGTTGCGAATGGTGACCTCGGAGTAGAACTTGCGGACGGCTTCGTGCC
This sequence comes from Bradyrhizobium zhanjiangense, assembly GCF_004114935.1. NCBI lineage: Bacteria > Pseudomonadati > Pseudomonadota > Alphaproteobacteria > Hyphomicrobiales > Nitrobacteraceae > Bradyrhizobium > Bradyrhizobium zhanjiangense. Next base: position 4,319,911 of record NZ_CP022221.1, on the reverse strand, counting down.
CGCCGCGATCCACCGAGAGAGGTACAACTTCGAGCTCGGCCCCGCCCAAGGCCGCTTGCAGCCGATCGAGCGCGGGCATTTCCTTTCGGCAGGGCACGCACCAGGTGGCCCAGAGATTGAGGACCACGACCTTTCCTTTGAAGTCAGCCAGACTTCGCGGTCGGCCTTCCTCATCACTGAACTGAACAGCGGCGACAGGTCTTGGGCTGTTATGCAGGACCACCTTTTTCGCTGGCTCCTGAGCAACGGCCAATTGAGTGGCCGCTGCGAGTGCGATTGCGACAGCGATCGCGGACTGAATCCGGCCGATACAGGGGACAAGCATCATTGCTGCTCAACCTTTCCGATCGATGGCAGGATCGCATCCACAAGCCGTTTGGGGACGATCGTTGGCCAACGTGCTTGTGGGGCGATGCCGCCCGCTACCGACTGGCTACACGGTGGCGTAGACGGTCGGTGCCTTGCCATCCTTGGTCACGGCGTAGATGACGAATTTCTGCGTCTTGGGGCCGGTCATGCCGGGGGAGCCGGTCGGCATCCCGGGAAGGGTGATCCCCGCAATCGGCGGCCGCTCGGACAGAAGCTTACGGACCACCTCCACCGGGACATGCCCATCGACCACGTAGTTGCCAACGAACATCGTGTGACAGCCCTGATACTTCGCTGGCACGCCGGCGTTCTCGCTGATCTCGGCGAGGTCGTTAGTGGGCTTCACATCAACGGTAAAGCCGTTCTGCCGCAGGTATGCGGCATACCCCTCGCAGCAACTGCATTGCGGGTTCTTGTACAAGGTCGCTGGGGTTGGCGCGGCAACCACCGGCAGCGGCAGCAGGAGCGTCGTTAGCGCAGTACCAAGGAAGAATGTCCGCCTGTTCATGTAGTTTCTCCTTTGCAAGAGCGGGTTGGTTATGCAACGCGCAGCACCGTCATCATTCCCGACACCTGGTGGTCGGTGACATGGCAATGCAGCATCCAGTCGCCGGGATTGTCGGCGACAAAAGCGATCTCGACCGTCTCTTTCGGCCGGACGAGAACGGTATCGGCCCACTGCCGGTGCGGCACCGGTGCGCCGTTGCGGCTCAGGACGCGGAAACTGTGCCCGTGGAGGTGCATCGGATGCCACCAAGCGGTCTCGTTGCGCATCGACAGCACGCAGCTTCGTCCGCGCCGGAGCGTAAACAGCGGCGGCATCCCAGCGTGACCGTCGCCTGTCATCGAATGACCATTGATGGACCAGTTGGCTTGGTTGTCCATGCCCATCATTCCGCCCATCCCCATCATGCCGCCGCCACCCATCATGCCGCCCTGCAGCCGGAGTTCGCGCAGTTCGGCGTTGGTCAGGTCCGGCTCTGGCAACGGATTGCGCGGCAAACGGAGCGGTGAATCGAGTGGATGCGCGCGGAGCGGCGGCTCGTCTTTGTAAGCGAGTTGAGTGAGCCAATAGGACAGGTCGTCGTAGAAATCGTCGACCACGCGGTATCGCCGTCCCGGTTCACCCTGCATATCGAGGATAAGGTCGACGCGCATTGCGGGAGCAAGAAGCAGACGCCCATTGTCCGGCTCATGCGGTTCGCAGGGCTGGCCGTCGATCGCGACGATTGTCGGACGGTGGCCCTCGAACCGTAGGGCCATGATGCGCGCGAGCGAGGTGTTGACGAGGCGGAGGCGAACGCGTTCCCCTGCCCGTACCGGCTCCTCTTCCGAGACCACGCCGTTTACCGTGACTGTGTTGCCGACGCGCCCGGACATGGCGGCTTCCATGCCGTTGCCGAATCCGGGCGCGATCTGCGCGTTGGATCTAAGCCGCCAGTCGCTCAACACCCAAACAAGGTCGCGGTCGACCGGAACGGGTTCCGGCTCTTCAATAATCAGAGCACCGGCCAGGCCACGGCCGAGTTGCTGCAGGCTGTCGGCATGCGGGTGATACCAGAACGTGCCGGCGTCGGGCGGCGTGAATTCGTAGGTGAAGGCTTCGCCAGGCTTGATCGGCGGCTGCGTCAGGCCGGGAACGCCGTCCATGGCATTCGGCAGACGTATGCCGTGCCAGTGGACGGTCGTATCTTCCGGTAACTGGTTTCGCACCACCAACCGAACGGACTCGCCTTGGCGGAGCCGGATGTCGGGACCAGGGATGCGATTCCCGTAACACCAGACATTTGTTTCCGTGTCAGGCGAGCCAACGAGGGACACGCGACCGAGCGCCGCGGAGAGCTCAATAACCTTGGGTTCTACCGGTGCGGCTCGCGGTATTCCCGGGAACAGGGCGGAGGCCGCAACTGCGGTACCGCCTAGCAGTAGTGCGCGGCGACTGATCGTCGGACTCAAATCGGAATGCATGAAAGCCGATCCTGGACGTTGATCCGATGCCCGTGGCCAAGAGCCCACGTGCGTCATCACGATGCGCTGTCGATGCGGTGGGCATCGCGCGCCAAAGGTCAACATCGCGACCAGCGATGCGCCTTTAGTTCAGGACGGCAGGTCTGGGAGGATACGGGTCAGGCGGGATCGTATGCCCCGCAAGAATTGGGCTGAAGCAATCTCGCGCCGTCTCGACCGAGGACAGCTCAAACAGCGGTCCAAAGACGGGCAAGGCCACGAAACTTCCGCAAAAGGCGGAGCATGCCGCGGCCGTCATGGCCTTCTGATCGTCGCCGCAGCCCTGACATTTGCCTTTCATCGGCATGTCGGTCGCGGCAGCCATGACCATGCTCACGTCAGCATGCGCAGCACGTATGCCATGCGGAACCAGCCCCACGATGAACGTGAGCGCCAGCAGCAATCTCATGACGCGGCCGAGCTTCACCGACATACGACTAAGATAACGACCAGCGCCGAGAATAGCTAGGCCATCGGCAGGAGCCGCAAGATCAACCGGCGCTGCGGTTCACGGGTTTGTGAGCCCGATATCCTGCCAGTAACAGGCTGGCTTTCGATCCCCATCTGCGCCCGGTGGCACTGCTTACGGTCCCGAGAGGTATTTAACGAGCGCCGCAATGCCGAGAATGAGAAGGATGAGGATGAGTACTCCGATCAGACCCATCCCCCAACCCATGCCACCCATCATGTTCATCATGCCATCCATCATGCCTCACACTCCCTAAGTAGCCCGATGGCTTGGCTCGTTCATCATGCGCAGCATTGCCGGACCGCCGGTCCTTAGAAATCTCCAGACAAGCGCAGTTGCTAGCGCGAGAACGGCGATATTCAACACGGTGGTGTAGTTGAGTGCGATCGATGCTTCAGTCACCTTGGCGTGGCGGGCCACACCGCGGCCCAGTCCATCACAAAATAGTGGCTGATCGCGAAAGATCCGGTCGGAAACCCATTTTCAAGTAAATAATGCTGATGCCGGCATGCCGCGCTGCAGCCAAGTCGCGAGCTTTGGGCGCAATGGCGTTTCGGATGCCGGAAATGTCGACGCCCGCAAGCGCGAACATCCCGCCCTCAGAGCCAAGTCATTCTGCATATCGACAACGATGACGGCGCTCTGTGGGTTGATGGAAAGAGCCTCAGGCTTCGCTTCGATAACGATCTGCCCGGATGATCGCATTTCGTCGTCCCCTTGAACGAGCACTGAGGGTACGCTTAGAGCATCGCGCCGACAATCCACATAGCGCGTCGCGAAACGCCACTGATACAACGTCCGCACCTGGACTTGGCCCCAACTTGGACCTCTGGCGCGGTCCGCTATCGTGCCCACTATCAGGAGTACGCCGAACCTCATATGCGCCTTGATCTCCGGCTGGACGCTGACTACGCGGATCGCCACCCTTGGTCTCGGCTTCGCGGATGAGGCGTTTCAGGCGCTGGCTACAGCCAGTTGCTCCGACGGACAGAGCGCGGCGAAGTGAACCCGCGCACGCCGAGACGGAGTTGCGGACGCGGACACTGTGGAGTTACTGTGCACTGCTCCGGAGCATGCGCCTATGCCCACAAATCCCTTCATCGATATCGGTCATTTCCTGAGTGCGATGACGGGCGACTATCTCAGTCTCGGAAACTGGCGCTATCTGATCCTGGCGCTGTTCTGGGCGCTGCTATTCGCCAGCATTGCAGTGGCCTTGCGGAATTGGCAGGAGGATTCGGAGCAACGTACCGGCCGACATCTCGGAATCTGGCTGGTTCGGGTGCTGGTCGGCTGTATGTGGTTTCAGGGCATGTTATGGAAGCTGCCGCTACCTCTGTCGGGCGGTCTGCAATACTGGACCGAACAGGAATCGACCAACGCGGCGTTCGAGTTTCACCGCAGCTTCATGAAAGATGTCGTGCTCCCGAACATGTCCATCTTTGGGCCAATCGTCTTTGTTGCCGAGCTGGCATTCGCTGGGTCGATGATGCTCGGGCTTGCGGTGCGATTGCTGGGCGTGCTGGCCATCGCCTATGTGCTGCAGCTCTGGCTCGGCCTGTATGGCAATTCGTCCGAGTGGCCGTGGACGTACATGTTTTTGGCCATGCTGATGTTCCTGTTCACACTCGATGGCGCCGGCCGCAGTCTCGGCCTTGATGCCTGGTTGCGCCGCCAAATCCCTGCGGTGCGCGACGGGAAGGGATTAATCGGCAGGTTTTTCCACATGGCGGGGTAGTTGCGATCGTGTGAGTGAGAGAGTGACGACGTTGAGCCAACCTCGTGAACTCACAAGAGCCGACCAGCCGCACGAGATGCATGGCGGGCATTTGATCGCTCTATTTCGCGCAGCCTCGCTTCTTGCGATGCTGGGCCCAACTTGCGCGTACGCGGCCGATATCGGTTATCTGGCCCCATCAGGGGTCTCGGCATCGGAGTTCCCCTCGCCCCAGCGCCCGGTTGCGCCGATTGTCAGCCCAGGCCGCTCCGACGAGAGGCACCGTGACTCCCTGGATGAGACCGGCGAGATTGCTCGGCGTCTTATGTTGAAGCCCGGCATGACAGTCGGTGATATCGGCGCCGGCCGTGGCTACCACACGGTTCGGCTCTCGCCCCTCCTCGCCTCCAAAGGCTCCGTCATTGCTGAGGACGTCACCCGAGATTACCTCATCGAGCTCGCCAAGCGCGTCGAGCGTCTTCGACTGACAAACGTCACATTAGCGCTGGGCGAACCGCACGACCCACGCCTGCCCGCCTCCTCGCTGGATGCTGCCATCCTCGTGCACATGTATCACGAGATCGCCCAACCCTATGCCTTTCTCTATAATCTCGCGCCTGCCTTGAAACCGGGCGCGCGGATCGGAATTGTCGACCTTGAGCGTCCGACCTCCGAACATGGCACGCCAATTGAGCAGTTGCGTTGCGAAGCGAGCGCCGTCGGTTATCGCGAGATCGCCACATATCAGCTCGCAGGCGATGGCGGATACCTCGCTGTCTTCTCCCCGCCGAATAAGGAAAATCGAAAGTCTCCCCGGGATATCGGGGCCTGTGAAGATCGTGCCGGCACGCACTGACTAGCTCCTCTTGCCGTGGTCTCGCAGCTCGAACGCGAGACGAACAAACGTCGCCGAAATCGACCAGGCTGCCTTGATGCCGGCGATGAGATTGCCGGAGACCTTCGACACTCCGCCGATTCGGCGCCGCTGTCCGACAGCGATCTCAAGCTTCGGTACACGCGCCGCGGCGACCCGCATCAACATCTCCAGATTCCAGCCAAATGTCTCTTCCTTCATATTGAGACGTATGAGCGCATCCCGCCGGATAGCGCGAAACGGCGACAGATCCGTGAAGTTTGCGCCATAGACGAAGCGCAGCAGAAACCTGCCGACGTGGGCAGCGATGACCTGCTGTGGTGCCAGGCTGCCGGGCTCACGTGGGCCGCGAACACGCGAGCCGAGTACGAAGTCGGCTTGCCCAGCAATGATCGGCGATACCAGATCAGGAATGAATTCCGCAGGATCGCTGCCGTCGCCGTCGAGGAAAACCAGAATGTCGGCGTTATCGCGCACAGCGGCGATGCCAGCCTGGATCGCGCGCCCGTAGCCGCGTCGCGGCTCGACAATTACGCGCGCTCCGGCGGCCTCAGCGCGCTCGACCGTACGATCTCGCGAGACCCCGTCGACCACGATGACCTCGCTTACATTCTGGCCGAGCACCGCCGTCACGACCCCGCCGATGGCTGCTTCCTCATCAATGCAGGGAATGATCGCCGAAACCACCGGCCGGCGCTCGCTCTGTTCGCTCTCCTTGATCACCTGGCTCACAGGCTCCAGCGCAGGCCGCAATTGGCGCAGCACTTGGGTGGCTCGTCTGACAAGAGCGCTGCCCGAAAGTGCTGGTAGGCGGGCCCATTCCAGATGTCCCGCAGGGCCTGCTGCCGGGCATGACCGAGGGTGTAGTTGTCATAGCCATGCTGCGAGAACGGCGCGATACAGCATGGCAGCGCGCGGCCATTGGCCGTAAAGTACATCAGCGACCATGGCCGCCGGCAGAGCGACCATGGCGAAAGGTCTCCGCCACCCTTGAGGCTTAAGCTGGGCTCGCTCGTTGCGCCCGATGCGCTGAAGGTCATGCCAAGGGAGCGCGCGAGCTCCTCAGCCTGCTTCAGGTACGCCGCTTCCTCCTCCGTCAGGCGCTCGAACAGCGCCTGATCCGGCCGCGCCTTGCCAATGGCGGATTCATCGAAGAATACGAGCCGTTGCAGATAGACTTCCTTGACGCTGATCTCAGCCGCAATTTGCACAAAGGCCGGAAGCTGCTCGACAGTCTCTCTCAGACCGGTCAGCCAGAAGGATACCAGCGGCTTAGAGTGGCCCTCCCGCTCCTGTAGTTCGCGAAATGCTCGCACGTTGCGGATGATGCGGCCGAAATAATCTCTGCCGCGGATCGCCTTGAAGCTCTCGCGATTTGACGCGTCGAGAGAGACGCGCAGTTCATCAAGGCAGGCGTCGATCAGCGCACGGCCGTTGCGCTCACTGAGAACCGTTCCATTTGTGTTGAAGACGACATAAACGCCACGATCCTTCAGGTATCCGACCATGCGGGGCAGTTCAGCGACCAGCATCGGCTCGCCGACGCCGTGCAGAACCGCCCGCGCAAGACCGGGGACCTGATCGACAATCGATACGAACAAGTCCCAGCTCATGTCCGCCGGCGGCTCGAGCTGCTCGTAGGTGCGCGGGCAAGTGGTGCACAAAAGATTGCAGCGGTTCGTCACCTCCAGATAAAGGCAGACTGGCGGGCGCTGGGCGACCTCGGTGCGCTCGCCCGCGACCGACTCGTGGTAGCGGCGCGGGTCGAACGGCGCGTGAGGGTTTTGCGCGTCGCGGGAAAGGCTCATTGCAACAGCCTTGCCTCTATGGTCCGCGGCATGCGGGTCCTCCAGACGACGAAGGCCCAAGCCAGCAAAAGACCTCCAAACAGGATTGATTTGCTTACCACCCTTGGAATGTAGAAGTCCCAGTCGAGTTGTTCGGATAGCAACAGCGCTCCGATCGAAACGACCCAGCTGGGCGCGGAGCCGCACAAGGCGGCAAACGGCGCAACAATCAGAAAATACCAGGGGTAGTTGGGCGACCACAACAGGAAAGCAAGAAGCAACAGCATGTTAATGTCGGCAACACGCGACGCGATGCTGTGATCAGAGCTGCGGGCAACCGTGAGCCCCTTGAGCATGAGGACCAGTCCGGCCAGTGCCACGTAGACGGCAACGTCGCGCTCATGCTCGCCGAACACAAGCCGCCAGAGCGACAACAGCCAGATATCGTTGCCGGCAACGATCCCCTCTTGGTTGAAATAGCCCTTGGTCAGGAACCCGAGAACGCCCCAGCCGACCGACAGATAAGGAAGGTAACAAAGCGCGATGACGGCGATCACAACGAGCGGCATTTTAGGGTCCCACGGCCGCCAGATCCCGGCGAGCACCGGCGCCGCATACGGTTTCACCAGCGTCGATAACGCGATCACGGCGGCCCCGCGCAGAGCGGAGCCGGTCAGGGCAATCCATAGGCCCAGCAGCACCAGCGCGACCATGAGCGCGTCGACGTGGCCGCTGTTGGCGATCTCCCACAGCGGCAGCGGATGCCAGAGATAGGCGATCACGCGCGTCACCGGGCGGTGCATGCGCCGCAGCAGCAGCATGATCATCGTGACGGTGACGGCCTCGCACCCCAACAGTGCGAGGCGCATCGTCGTCACGCTTTCACCAATCCGCGTGACAACGAGGAAGAAAAACTGCGCGACGGGAGGATAGATGGTGACGGCAGAGTCGGCCCGGTTGATGTGCGGCAAGATCGCCCCGTCGCGCAGCGATGCCAATGCCTCATGAGCCGGGAAATAGCGGTACGGATTGATACCTGCGGCCTGAACCCTGCCATCCCAGACATAGCGATAGATGTCATTGGACAGAAGGGGATCGAACGCCAGCACATAGGCTCTCAGAACGATCGCCAATCCAAAAATGAGCCATAGCGCGCGATCGGGTGGAGCCTGTTCGGCAATACTTGTCGCGAAGATCGTCAGCAGACCTGCAAGAATGGTCAGAGCAATGAAGGCATTATCACCGGCTGCCTCGAAGGCAAAGGGGGTCACCAGAGTGAGATCAAGCAGGATAACGCCAATACCGGCCAGCCGATGAAGCGGAGGCATTGTGGTGACCGAGCGCGCCAGTCCGCCGAATTGACTCGCAATGGTTCCCGCAATTGGCTTCATGGGTCTATCCGCTGCGCAGCCTTGAGAAAAACTCGGCTCGCCCGCGCCAGACCACCGCCGCGAAAGCGCGCCGAATTGCCGGCCAATTCGTCCTTAAGCCAAGTTAGCCCTTCAATGTCGTCGATATCGTACCATTCCGGCAGCAGTATCGTGGCAAGTCCGATCTCGGCGGCGCGATCGCATGTGCTGCGAGCTACAGTCTCCGTCCCCCATGCGATGCGCGTGAATAGCTGCCGATGTGGGCGCTTTAACCCAATGAGGTAATAACCGCCATCGCTTGCTGGCCCGAGCACCATTCTGTCGCCGGGCTCGCGAAGAGCTTCGATAGCCCGGACCAGGAAACGGGCAGGAAGGGTTGGGCTGTCGCCATTGACGAGCAAAACGCAGTCGTGTCCGTCGAGGAGATCGCGCGCGGCACCGAACAGCACATCTCCGAGATCGTCACCGACTTGCAGCAGAAGCCCGAACGTTGCGGGAAGCAGCTCCCGCATGATGTGCTCGACCCCCGCGGGCGCATAGACACCATAGCCGCGCCTGCCGAGGCTCTCCGGGACCGTCTCGATGGCGTCGGCGACGTCACGCAGAAAGCAAGCCGAGAGCTCCGAGGCGGCAACCGCGCCAATAGCCGTCGCAAGCCTGGTCTTTGCGCGGCCAGGCTGCGGCGCCTTACAGATGATCCCAATCGCCGCAACGCTCATAGCAGGAGCCGGGGCCGCGGGCGATCGGCCGGGATCGCGATCAATTGCCGCCACGCCAGGCAAACCTCCTTACGCAATCGCCGGTCGCTCGCAGCGCTTTTCGCGACAGCGGACCAGCGCCGCCCCCTGCTGCGATGATTGTCTCCGCCGGCCGCAGCCGGAACAAGCAAAAGGTGCGACCGACGTCTAAAAAATATCCTCCGGGTGACGTAACCAGATCGCTTTGAGCGGCGTAATAATTTGGGGGTACTTTGGCGTGGAGAAACCAACAGCGAGTATACGGAAGCGGTTGCGCCACACGCTGGGCGTTCCGACCCGACAACATCCGCTGCAGTGCAATACAGCCGCCTGCAGCTAGTTCAGTTCGACCGAGCACGACGGAGGGCTGTTATGGACCACGAGACTGCAGTTTCGCAGGCCAGGGAGATCGCCGACCGCATACTGGCGCCGGCGGCACGACAAAACGACAAGGATGCTCGATTTTCGTCGGAGGCAGTCGCGGCGCTCGGCTCGGCCGGACTGCTGGGGATGATGCTGCCCACCGAAGTCGGCGGCTCGGCTCTCGGACCAAGGACCCTCGCTGCCATCATTGCGACGCTTGCGGAAGCGGACGCGTCGGCCGCGATGGTCTATTTGATGCACATGTGCGCCACCGCGACGATCGCCGCGGCCCGTCCCGGTGCAGCCGTCGTGCAGACGTTGAAAGATATTGCAGCCGGTCAGCACCTCACCACGCTGGCATTCAGCGAAGCCGGATCCCGCAGCCACTTCTGGGCGCCTGTGTCGCGAGCGATCCGTAGTGGCACCAATGTGCGCATCACGGCCAAGAAATCGTGGGTGACGAGCGCCGGTCACGCGCAAAGCTATGTTGTCTCGGCGCTGGCTCCTGAAGGGAAGAGTCCGACCGATTCAACCCTTTACCTTTTCGCCGCTGGTGCGCCTGGACTGTCGGTCGCCGGCCCTTGGGATGGTCTCGGGATGCGCGCCAACGCTTCCGCGCCGATGATCCTTGAGGACGCCGAGGTCGGATCGAGTCTTCAGCTGACCGACGACGGAGCGGGCTTCAAGGCGATGCTGGAAATCGTGCTTCCGCTGTTCAACCTCGGGACATCGGCGGTCGCGCTAGGCCTTTGCCGGGCCGCCGTGGCGGGGACCACAGCTCACCTCAAGAGCGCTCGCTTCGAGCATCTGGGCCAGACCCTCGGCGAGGGCCTGCCGACGCTTCGCGCGCAACTTGCGACAATGCAAATCGACACTGATGGGCTCGCCGCGCGCGTCGACGATCTCGTCGGTCACCTCGAGCGCCCCCGAGATACCACCATGCTGCGCGTGCTCGAGTGCAAAGCGTCGGCGGGTGATGTTGCTATCGGCGTCACTTCGGCGGCGATGCGGGTGTGCGGAGGTGCTGCGTTTTCCAAGCATCTGGCCATCGAGCGATTGTTCCGCGATGCCCATGCAGGCGCGGTCATGGCGCCGACGGGCGATGTTCTGCGTGAATTCATCGGCAAGGCCGTGTTGGGAATACCGCTGTTCTGAGCGCAGCAGGGTTGCCCTGCTGGCCGCGCTCGGATCGCGATTGATCGCATTTGAAATCAGGCGTGACAGGCGAGGAGTAATCATGAGCCAGACGATCTGGGTAGGTGCCGTCGCATACGATCCGAAGGTGGTCAGTATCTGGGAGGGCATGCGACGCTACTTTCACGAGGAGGCGCATCTCGCCGTCGAGGTCGTATTGTTTCAGAGCTACGAGGCGCAGGTCGCAGCGCTGCTGGCTTTGCCGGGCGAGCGGCTGCCGCGGATCGACATCGCATGGAACACGAACCTCGCCTATATCCAGGCCGATGCCTGGAGCGACAAGCGCTGCCGCCCGATCGCGATGCGCGACACCGACGTCGGCTGGATGACCAAGATCGTTGCGGTCACCGGTGGGCCGGTCGCTACGCTTGGCGATCTCAAGAACCGGACCCTGGCGCTCGGCAGCCGCGACAGCGGCCATGCGGCAATCCTCCCGGTTTATTTTCTAGAGCGCGAGGGACTGATTGAGGGGGAAGACTACCGAACGCTGCGCTTCAACACGGACCTCGGTAAGCACGGTGACACGGGGACGAGCGAGTCCAACGTCGTTCGCGCGGTGCTCGACGGCCGCGCCGATGCCGGCGCAATCGGCAGCCCATTCTGGAACGCGGTGCGTACGGAGCGTCTGGTGCCGGAAGGTGCGCTGACCGAAATCTGGACCTCGCCGCCATATAATCACTGCATGTTCACTGCCCGATCCGATCTGGACCCCGCGTTGGAGCAGCACTTTGCCAAAGCACTATTCGCCATGAGCTACGAAAACCCGACGCATCGCGCTGTGCTCGAGGCCGAAGGGCTGCGCCAGTGGATAGCGCCGCAGCTTGCAGCCTACGCCGAATTGCGGGAAGCATCGGCGCAACAAGGCTTCTTAACGCGCCCCTCGGCTTAGCGATAGAGAGCTCCGTCCCTATCAGGCGCAATTGAAGATCATTGCCAACCGGCGCTGATGCTCATTTTCGCGATCAAAGGCACGGCGCACGGCTGCAAAGGATTCGGCGAGCGGAAAGATATCGTGGCTGACCAGCAGGTCATTATCCTCTGCGCCGACCGGATGCCAAAACACGCCTTCGGCAGTAATCGTTACTTCAGGAACCAGATCCGCCCTAGCCAACGCAATGCCCTGTGTGGCGGAGCCTCGCAGGACAATCCGCCGGATGACGCGATTCTCCTCGCTGACGTGATGGGCATCCAGGAAGCTGCGGAATTCCTCGGCTTCCGCGTCACTTGACACCGTCGCCGCCAATCGCACCCGGAATCCTTCGGCGCACGCCAGCTCAACTCCTCTCAAGGCGCGTGCCCAGGTTCCCTTTCCACGGTGGCCGTCGTGGCGCTCCGGCGTCGGACTATCCAGGCTGATCTGAAATGTTACGCGCTCGCGCGGCAATGAGCGCAGCGTTGCGAGCCGACGTCCGGCAAACAGCATGCCGTTGGTGAGGACCGTGGTCGGCGCCGCCGCCGCGCATGCGGCAAGGATCTCGCCGATATCTGGCAACATGAATGGCTCGCCGCCGGTCACAAAGATTTCCCCCACACTGAGCTCGGCCGCCTCGACAGCGATACGGCGCACGCGCTCGATACCAAGAGCCCGCCGCGGAGCTTTGGGTGAGGAGCGCACGCAGCAGTAATCGCAGCTTAGGTTGCAGTCGAAGTTCGTATAAAGCCATAGACGAGAGCCGACTGGCCGATCTTCGACGCTTTCAGGAGCCTCTCCGTACCGAACTACCCAGCGGGTGCGACCTTGTTCGACCGCCACGTCAACCAAACTGTTACGGGTGAAGCGACACCATGCCTCAAGGTCGGGGCCGATGCTTGGATCGCCGCTGATCAAGGCCACCAAGTCGCCCTTACGGCTGCGGCGCAGCGCGTCTATCAAATCAGCCAGGAGGCCCGAGGCAAATGTCTTGGTGCCGGCATCGAGTTCGAGCTTAGCGGCCGTTCTCATAAGGCGATAATATAGGTTTTGCCCAAGGAAATCCAAAGCGGTGTTGGATGGTCGATCAGACGTTCGCGTCTACAGCAAGGGTGTCGCACCAAAACCGATTTCATCAGAAGGCAATGAACAAGGACAATCCAGAGCGCAAGCTTGCTGCGCCGATCGGCTGGGATGTCTTTCCGCCCACAGGCATTCTGCCTTCTCATCCTCTACCAACTGCTCGACCGACGAGTCTGAGTAGCTGTTTTGGAATATCCGGCCAGGACGTGGCATCTCGAGATGACCACCGTTTCTTTCTTGCGAGCACGGACGGCGTCCAGGCTTGACCGTCGTCGCACTCCTGTGATGGAGGCGAAGCCACTCCGTTCAATGATAGCGGAATACGGATTTGCCCCTCACCGTCGATCACCACCTCCGCTGCGCCAGCTTCCTTGGCGGCGCGGATCACGCGAGCAATTTCACCTTGAGTGATCTTGGCAGGACGACGCGGCATGGAGCGCACTAGAATCCCAGTGCTCGTCAGAACAGTGATGAAATGGGCCAGACAATTGTGAAGGATTTAGCTGGCTGACCGCAACTAGAGGGCTGGATACCTTAGCGCGATGCGGCCTTCAGGCTGCGTGCGGTTATCTCTTTAGGGCGGCGCACCACTTTCCAGTGGGTTACGACGGCGAATAAGTGCTCTTCGAGTAGTTTCAAAAAGAAACTATCATATATTTCAATGACTTACGCGCTTGGTGCGCTCGGAGGGACTCGAACCCCCACGGTGTTACCCACTGCCACCTCAAGGCAGCGCGTCTACCAGTTCCGCCACGAGCGCTAGGAGATGCCGGCCTGAGGTCGTTAGGCTGGCCGGATCAGCGGCCGCCGATCTAACAAATCCATCAGGGGGATACAAGCCTGCAAGGGCCCCGAATTCCACAAGCTTGGCAGGAAAGTTTCCGGCCCCTTCCCCAGGGATCGGCCCTATCGGGCGCCCAGGACGCTCCCGCGTGCCCGGCCCGCGACCGCGTCCCCGGGGCGCTACCGCGTCCCCGGCGTGCGCGGCAGCATCTGCTTGACCTCGACCGCGATCCGGTTGCGATCGACCAGCACGACGCCGGAGGCGACCGGCAAATTGTTGGCCAAGACCTTGACCTCGTCGGCCTCGGTTGCGTCCAGCTCGATGATGGCGCCGCGGGAAAGACGTAATACCTGATGGATCGGCATGGTGGTCGTGCCGAGGACGACCATGAGATCCACGGTGACTTTATCGAGAGTGGGCACTGTCAGGACCGCCGCAACTTGGGACTTTGAACCAAAGGACTTGGTATTTGCTCCCGTGATGATCACCACGTTATGGTTAGCTAATGGTTAATTCGCCTAAAAGCCCCCGCCAAAACCAGCGTCAAGGGCTGGATTTGACGTCGTTTTCCGCCGCCGGCGGCGAGCCCGTCGCGTGGCTTATCTCGGACGCTCCGGTGCCCTATCCGGACGCGGTGGCCGCCATGGAGGCCCGCGTCGCGGCGATCGCCGCGGGCGAGGCTCCCGAGTTGGTCTGGCTGCTCGAACATCCCCCGCTCTACACCTCCGGCACCTCGGGCAAGGAATCCGACCTGCTCGATCCCAGATTCCCGACCTTTGCGACTGGACGGGGCGGCCAGCTCACCTACCACGGCCCCGGCCAGCGGGTGGCCTATGTCATGCTCGACCTCAAGCGCCGCCGGCCGGACGTCCGGGCCTATGTCGCGAGCCTGGAGGAGCTGATTCTGCGCACGCTGGCCGCCTTCAACGTCCGCGGCGAGCGGCGCGAGGACCGGGTCGGCGTCTGGGTGAAGCGGCCCGACAAGGGGCCTGAGCACGAGGACAAGATCGCGGCGATCGGCGTCCGACTGAAGCGCTGGGTGTCATTCCATGGCATTGCCATCAACGTCGAGCCGGAGCTGTCGCACTTCGACGGCATCGTGCCCTGCGGCGTCGCCGATCCCCGCTACGGCGTCACCTCGCTGGTCGATCTCGGCCAGCTCGTAACCATGGCCGATGTCGACATCGCGCTCCGGCAGGCGTTCGAGGAGCTGTTCGGCCCGACCCGCGCGCTGCTGCCGGAAGCGGCAGTCTAACATTTATTTGTTCGAGGCCGATCGCGCGTGTTCTCCGCTCGCCGCGGAATCGGCTATGTTTGATTCTGGTGCCGCCCACGCCTCCCCCCTCCGCCGGGAAAGCAGACGTCATGCCGGGCGATTCGATCATCGGACCGACTGTTCGAGCGCCAGGCATAAGGAGGGATTGCGCTTTCTGCTCGCAATGGGAGGTTCTCTCGATGAAGTTGTCTGCACCCATTTATCGTCTGAAGCGAAACGCAAAGCGCCTGTCGCACGAGCAAGGCATTCCGCTCCACGCCGCGCTTGACCGCATCGCCACGGCGGAAGGCTTTTCCGCCTGGAGCATGCTGGCGGCGAAAGCTGCCGCGGTGACGCCGGCCAACAGGCTGTTTCCGCAATTCCGGCCGGGCGACCTCGTGCTGGTCGGCGCGCGCCCCGGGCAAGGTAAGACACTGATGAGCCTCGAGCTTGCCGTCGAAGCCATGCGGTCGGGCCATCGCGCTGCGTTCTTCTCGCTCGAGTATACCGAGAAAGACGTTCTGGACCGCCTCAGCGCGATCGGCGTAGACCCCGTGCAGTTCGACAAACTGTTCGAGATCGATTGCTCAGACGCCATCAGCGCCGACTACGTCGTGAAGCAAATGGCCGCAGCTCCCCGCGGCACAGTCGTGGTGATCGACTATCTGCAACTGCTCGACCAGAGGCGGGACAACCCCGACCTCTCCGTTCAGGTGCGCGCGCTGAAATCGTTCGCACGCGACGGGGGATTGATCGTCGTCTTTATCGCACAGATCGATCGATCCTATGATCCCTCAGTCAAGCCCTGCCCCGATCTCAGCGATGTCAGGCTGCCGAATCCGCTGGACCTGAAGCTGTTCGACAAGACGTGCTTCCTGAACAATTCCGAGGTTCAGTTCCGGGCGGCGAGCTGAAATTCGGGCCGCGGGTGAGATCATCACCCGCGGCTTCCTGTCTCACGCCGCCTTAAGCGAAACCTCGAGCTTGCCGGCGATGTAGCGCCGCTCCTGGGTCAGGCCGCCAAAGCCATAGGCATCGCCCTTGACCTCGTCGACGTGCAGATAGGTCTCGGGATGCAGCGGGCCCAAAATCTCGGCCATGCGCTTGAACATGGCAGCGAGATAGGCAGCTTTCTCGTCCTTGGTGTTGGTGCCTTCGCTGACGTGGATGTCGATCCAGTAGCTCGCAAGCTTTTGCTCGGCGAGCGACTTGCCGCCGGCGAACCAGTCGCCCGCATCGACCGATTTCACGATGATGGCGGTCACCTCGGGATCCTTGTGCAGGATCTTTGCGGTGAGCTCGGACACGGCGTTCGCGATGTCGGCCTTCAGCGACGGCGACTGGCGGGACGTGGTGTAGGATACGGTGATCAGGGGCATGCTGGTTCTCCCAAGAATGTCGCGCGATTTGCGCGGCGTCGGTGAGAAGCTAGACCTCCCCTCATCATTTTGGTATCTTATCCCTGTTGATACCAGTGATAAAGCTTTATAATGACAGCTACGCTCGACATCGCCACCGTTCAGGCTTTTCTGCTGGTTGCCGACCTCCAGAGCTTTACGCGCGCCGCCGAAGCGCTCGGCACGACGCAGGCGGCGGTCAGCCTCAAGCTGCAACGGCTGGAGGCGTTACTGGGAAAACGTCTCGTCGAGCGTTCGCCGCGCGCGGTCCGGCTCACCGCCGACGGCGCCGCGTTCCTCGATCGCGCCCGCGCGCTGATCGCGGCGCATGACCGCGCGCTGTCGGGTGAGGCGGCGACCGCGCAGTCGCTTTCCCTCGGCATCTCCGACCACGCCGCGGGCCCTGAGCTGGTGCCGCTGCTCGAACGACTGCATGCGATGTCTGCGAATCTCACCCTCGCCGTCACCATCGGCTTCTCGCGCGAAATGCAGGATGCTTATGACGCGGGAGAACTCGACGCCGTGATCGTCCGCCAAGAAGGCAGCCGCCGCGGCGGCGAAAAATTGGCCGAGGACGAGTTTGGCTGGTTTGCCGCACGCCGCCTCACGCTGCCGAAGGGCGAGCCGCTGCCGCTCGCAACGCTCGCCCCGCCCTGCGGCGTCCGCGCCATCGCCGTGCGCGCGCTCGACAAAGCCGGCATCGCCTGGCGCGAACGCTTTGTCGGCGGCGGCGTCGCCGCGGTGGTGGCGGCCGCGCTTGCCGGGCTCGCCATCGCACCGCTGGCGCGGCGGATCGCACCTCCCGGATTGATCGACATCGGGCCGGCGCAGAAGCTGCCGAAACTCGGCAGCTCGAAGGTGATGCTACATTCGAAGGTCAGCGATCCCGCCAAGCTGGCGGCGCTGCGCGCGGTGGCGGCGACCTTCCGGAGCATGCCGGCTTGAGACCGCGAACGCTCACAAGGTCGCTTCGAGCGCGCCGCGTGGCGTCTCGTGGGGGTGGTGGCCGATCTGCATACGGCGCCTGATGTTTGCCTAAAAATGTCCCAGATCCCGGGAACCAATCCGCCGCCCCCAGCGTTTGTCCCCGTCGAGGCGGGGTCCGGAATGGTAAAAAAGTCTAATCAACAGAGAGACTTGTTCGAGAGCGAACGCAGTTTCCGGCTGTTGGTCGAAGGCGTTGCGGACTACGCCCTCTATATGCTCGATCCCGCCGGGATCATCACGAGCTGGAACATCGGCGGCGAGCGCATCAAGGGCTACGCGCCCGAGGAGATCCTCGGCCAGCATTTTTCCCGTTTCTACACCGAGACCGACCGCGCCAATGGCAAGCCCGCGCGCGCTCTGGGCATCGCGCGGGAAAGGGGCCGCTACGAGGAGGAAGGCTGGCGCGTCCGTAAGGACGGCACGTTCTTCTGGGCCAGCGTCGTGATCGATCCGATCTACGAGGACGGCGAGCTGGTCGGCTTCGCCAAGATCACGCGCGACATCACCGAACGCCGCAATACGCAGATCAAGCTCGAAACGATGCAGAAGCAGCTCGCCGAAGCCCAGAAGTTCGATGCACTCGGGCAGCTCACCGGCGGGGTCGCCCACGACTTCAACAATCTCCTGATGATCATCAGCGGCAGCCTCCACATGCTGAAGAGAGGGGCCAAGGACGAGGCCAAGCTGCAGCGCGCGATCTCGGCCATCGAGACCGCCGCCAAGCGCGGCGCGGCGCTGACCAACCAGCTGCTCACCTTCGCGCGGCGACAGAGCGTCAATCCGCAGGCGATCGACTTCGCCGAGCGTATCGCCGCGATCCGCGAGGTGCTCGATGCCGGCGTCGGCAGCTCCGTGCGCCTCGCCTTCGACATCAGCCCCGATCTCTGGCCGATCAAGACCGACGTCTCCGAACTCGAGACCGCGCTGCTCAATCTCGTCATCAATGCCCGCGATGCGCTGCCCGACGGCGGCACGGTGACGATCGGTGCGCACAACGTCGTGCTGCATGAGGACCCCTTCGCCGGCAGGTTCGTCGCGATCAACGTCACCGATACCGGGCTTGGCATTCCCGATGATGTCCTCGACAAGATCTTCGAGCCGTTCTTTACGACCAAGCCCATCGGAAAAGGCACTGGCCTTGGCCTCTCCCAGGTGCACGGCTTTGCTCATCAGGCGGGGGGAACGGTCAAAGTCGCAAGCGAGCTCGGCAAAGGGACCACCTTCACCATCCTCCTGCCGCGCGCAGACGACGCGCCATCGCGTGAGACGGCGGGAGCATCACCGTTCCGCGGCAGCGGCACGGTGCTGCTGGTCGAGGACAATCCCGAGGTCGCATCCGTCAGCGTCGGCCTGCTGGAACAGCTCGGCTACAGCGTGCGCAGGGTCGCTGATGCCGAAGCCGCATTGCGCGAGATCGAGACGAACGGCGTCGACTTCGTCTTCTCGGACATCGTCATGCCCGGCAAGATGGACGGGCTCAGCCTCGCCCAGCATCTGCGCCAGATCCGCCCCGGCCTGCCGATCCTGCTCGCCACCGGCTATAGCGAGGTCGCCGCAGGCGTGCGTGGCGATTTCCCGATCCTGCGCAAGCCCTATGAGATCCACGAGCTGAGCGAGGCCATTGCCAAGCTGCCACGGTGAAGGCGTCGTTCGCCTCTCTCCGCGCGCGGGCGAGGGAGTCGATACACCTACACCGTCGGCAACACCGAAAACGCCTCCCCTGCCCGGCGCAGGTTCAGCTCATCCGCACCGGCGGTCTCGCTGGTGACGCTGTCGACGCGTGAGGACGGCGGGCCGTGGCGGCACAGTGCCACCATGTCGGCGACGTGCTTGGGCGCGCCCGCGAACAGCGCCTCGACGCTGCCGTCGCGGCGGTTGCGGACCCAGCCTTCGAGACCGCTGGTGGTCGCCTGGTACTCGACCCAGGCGCGGTAGCCGACGCCCTGGACGCGACCGCGGATCATGACCTGGAGGATCGCCCTGCTCATTTTTTCAGCCCAAGAAAGTTGGCGCTGCGCGCCCTCACGTCGGCCTCGCGCATGACGCCGCTGGTCAGTTCCGCTGCGGGCAATCCCTTCAGCGCTTTCGGCGCCGTGCCGTCACGCAACGCTTTCTGAACCTCGTACACGGCCTGCGTTGCGGCCGCGATCGGGGCATGCCCCTGGAGGGCGATGCGCACGCGTCGGCTCTCGAGATAGTCGGTCGCGTTCAATTCCTCCGGAGCGCCGCCGAGCACGAGCGGCAGGTGCGTGGCGGATGCGATGGCCGCAAGCTCCGCCCGCGACTTGATGCCGGTGAAGAACAGCGCGTCCACACCGGCGGCCTCATAGGCCACGGCGCGCCGGATCGCATCTTCGATCGAAGTGATCGAGGCAGCTCCAGTGCGGCCCATGATCACGAGCGAGGGATCGCTGCGGCCGTCGAGCGCCGCCTTCATCTTGCCGACGCCTTCCTCGAGCGGGATCAGCTGCGTCTTCGCCTCGCCGAACGCCGCCGGCAGCAGCGTGTCCTCGATGGTGAGCCCGGCAGCCCCCGCTGTCTCCAGCTCCTGCACCGTTCGGCGCACGTTCAGAGCATTGCCATAGCCGTGATCGGCATCGACGAGGACGGGGAGCGCGGAGGCGCGCGACATCCGCCGCATCTGCTCGGCAAGCTCGGTGAGCGTGATCAGCGTGACATCGGGATCGCCGAGCACGGCGAGCGAGGCCACCGAACCGCCAAACATGCCGAGCGGAAAGCCGAGGTCCTCGGCAATGCGGATCGAGATGGCGTCGTAGACCGAGCCGGGACGGACGCAAGTCCCCCCCGACAGGATCGATCGCAGTTTCTCGCGGCGGGAACGAAAGGCCATGGTGCTGTCTCGGTTAAATCACGGAGGCCGCAGCATACCCCGTCATTGCGAGCGAAGCGAAGCAATCCAGAAATGTATCCGCGGAAACAAACTGGATTGCTTCGTCGCTTCAGCGCAAAATTGCTTCGCAATTTTGTCGCCCGCTCCTCGCAATGACGGTGGTTGCGGCAGACCGCCCGCTTGACTCACACTCTTTACGCAAACTCCAAAATCAGCGCGTCCACCGCGAGCGTGGCGCCGGCGCTGGCGTGGATCTTCTTCACGGTGCCGTCCTGCTCGGCGCGCAGCACGTTCTGCATCTTCATGGCTTCGACCACCGCGAGCGTCTCGCCGGCCTTGACCTCCTGCCCTTCGTTCACGGCGATCGAGACCACGAGGCCCGGCATCGGACAGAGCAGCTTCTTGCCGGTATCGGAGGCCGTCGTCACCGGCATCAAGCGTGCCGAGGCCGCTTCCGCCTCGGTCCAGACATAGACCGGCACCTCGACGCCCTGATGCGCGAGGCGGATGCCGTTGGCAATCGGCCGCGCCTGCACCGCGATGAACTGGCCGTCGATGGTGCCCTGCCAGACCGGATCGCCGGGCTTCCACGGCGACTGCAACAGATGCGCATTGCCGGCCTTGCCCTCGGCATCGATGAAGCTCACCGCGATCGCCTCGCTCTCGCGTCCGACCTCGAGCAGGATCTCCTGGTGATCGAGCCAGACCGCGCGACGACGCTCGCGCTGTACGATGCGGCCGCCTAACTGCCCCGAGATCTGCCGCTTGCGCTCGCCAAGCACATGATCGATGGCGGCGCCGACCGCAGCGATCCGCCGCGCGACCTCGCCTTCCGGCACGCGCACCGCAAAGCCCTTCGGGAATTCCTCGGCGATGAAGCCGGTCGAGAGCCGGCCTTCGCGCCAGCGCGGATGATGCATCAGCGCGGACAGGAACGGGATGTTGTGACGGATGCCGTCGACATAGAACGAGTCCAGCGCGGTCGCCTGCGCTTCGATCGCGGCGGCGCGCGAGGGTGCATGCGTGACCAGCTTGGCGATCATCGGATCATAATGGATCGAGATCTCGCCGCCCTCCTGCACGCCGGTGTCGTTCCGCACGGTGATGCCATCCTTGCTGGCTTCCGCCGGCGGGCGGTATTTCACCAGGCGCCCGATCGAAGGGAGGAAGTTGCGGAACGGATCTTCGGCATAGAGGCGCGATTCCACCGCCCAGCCGGTGAGCGTGACGTCCCTCTGCGCGATGGCGAGCTTCTCGCCGGCGGCAACGCGGATCATCTGCTCGACGAGATCGATGCCGGTGACGAGCTCGGTGACGGGATGCTCGACCTGGAGACGCGTGTTCATCTCCAGGAAGTAGAAGCTCTTGTCCTGCCCTGCGACGAACTCGACGGTGCCGGCGGAATCGTAGTGCACGGCCTTGGCCAGCGCGACGGCCTGCTCGCCCATCTTGCGGCGGGTTTCCTCGTCGAGCAGCGGCGACGGCGCCTCCTCGATGACCTTCTGGTTGCGACGCTGGATCGAGCATTCACGCTCGCCGAGATGGATCACGTTGCCGTGCTTGTCGCCCAGCACCTGAATCTCGATGTGGCGGGGATCGACGATGAACTTCTCGACGAAGACGCGGTCGTCACCGAACGAGGCCTTGGCCTCGGCCTTGGCGAGGTTGAAGCCTTCGGCGACCTCCGCCTTGGAGTTCGCGATACGCATGCCCTTGCCGCCGCCGCCGGCGGAGGCCTTGATCATCACGGGATAACCGATCTCGTCGGCGATGCGGACCGCGTGCTTGTCGTCCTCGATGACGCCGAGATAGCCCGGCACGGTCGAGACCTTGGCCTTGGCGGCCGCCTTCTTGGATTCGATCTTGTCGCCCATCGCCGCGATCGCGCCGGGGTTCGGGCCGATGAAGACGAGGCCGGCCGCCTCCAGCGCGCGCGGAAACGCCTCGCGCTCGGACAGGAAGCCGTAGCCGGGATGCACGGCCTCGGCGCCGGTCTTGCGGCAGGCGTCCACGATCTTCTCGATCACCAGGTAACTCTCGGCCGCAGCCGGCGGGCCGATCAGCACGGCCTCGTCGGCCATCTCGACATGGAGGGCATCGCGGTCGGCCTCGGAATAGACCGCAACCGTCTGAACGCCCATCCGGCGGGCAGTCTTGATGACCCGGCAGGCGATTTCGCCGCGATTGGCGATCAGAATGCGTTTGAACATGCTTTTCTTGAGTCTCGACCTTGGGCGGGGACCCTTTCCTGGCCGTCGGGGCCTATGGGAAATGGGCCGTGTGGCTCCCGTGGTACATCAAAATGGGCCGGAGGCAACGGTCTAAATCCCTCCCCTCTGGCGTACCAGCGCAAGACCGGAACGGGCTTGCGGAACGGGGCCGGCGGGCCCTGGCACCGCCTACGGCTTCCCGGCCTTGGCTACGTCCCGCACGAGGCTGTGAACAAAACCCAGTTTGGCGATCACGGCGGGCGACAGGATGAAAGGATAGAGGTCGCGCAGGCCCATGGCGCGGTTGACGCTGTTCATGGCGAAGGTAAAGGGCAGCCATGCGCTGACCAGCGCCTCCACATCCCGGGCCTCGTAGGGGTTGAAACGAATGCGCGTCGTCAGCTCCCCGTCGCGGTCGACCTTGGGGCGTACCTCCATGCCGAACTCGGCGGTCATCTCCAGCGTGTCGACGATGTGGAGATAGTGCGCCCAAGTCTCGGCGAAGTCCTCCCACGGATGCGTCGTCGCGTAGGCGGAGACGTAGTTCTGCTGCCAGTCCGGCGGCGCGCCTTCGGCATAATGGCGCTGCAAGGCCTGGCCGTAATCGGCCGAATCGTCGCCGAACATGGCGCGGCATTGGTCGAGCTTGCCGCCGTCCCGCACCAGCACGTCCCAGAAATAGTGTCCGACCTCGTGGCGGAAATGCCCGAGCAGCGTCCGGTAGGGCTCGCCCATCTCGAGCCGGCGCCGCTCGCGCTCGATGTCGTCGGCCTCGGTGAGCGCGATCGTGATCAGGCCGTTGTCATGACCGGTCATGACCTTCTCTCCGCTGTGCGGATCGTCGGCGAGGAAATTGAAGATCAGCCCATGCTTAGGGTTGTCCTGCCGGGTCTGGAGCGGCAGCTTCCAGCGGATCAGGGAATAAAACAGGCGGTGCTTTGCCACCTCCAGCTCGCGCCAGCCGGCGAGCTGCGCCGGATCCGACAGATCCGGCACGATGCCGTTGTGACGACAGGCGCGGCAGTAGCCCGTGCCGTCGCCCGTATCCGTCAGCCAGTTGCAGGAATCGTATTCGGCATTGCGGCACAGCATGCGGCTTTCGCCCTTGTCGGTCAGCGTCTTCCAGGCCTCGCCGTCGGGCTCGACGGCCGACATCGTCTCCTTCTCCGGCAGGAAGGCCACGCGGTGACCGCAGCGTTCGCAGGCGCGGTTCTCGAAATAGAGGACGTTGCCGCAGGCCTGGCAGACAAAGAGCTTCAAGATTTAGCCTCTTCGCAAAGGGAGTCTTGTGGAATCAGAGTTGTCGCGCCTCGCAGATACGCGCACAGAGGGCGCATCGTTCCAACGTCAGGAACAAATAGCCGGTGGAGGCATTCGTTCATACCCGCCGGAATCCGCGCCCTTCCCTGCATATTCCCTTCTAAGCGATGGCCATCACGCTCCGTCTGTGTGAATATCGGTCCGGCACGTGCGCACCCGCATGACAACGGCCCATGCCTTGAACAAACCCTTGCCCGAGACAATCGCTGCCGAAAGGCTGCGCCAGCACCTCGAAGACGTCGCGCGCGAGCGTGACAACGCCTATCGCGCGCTTCAGGAGCGCGAGGCCGAGCTCGCGCGCATCCAGCGTATCGGCAAGGTCGGCGGCGTCGAGGTCGACTTCCGTGAGGGCTTCAAGAACCGTCGCTCGCCCGAATATCTGATGATCCATGGGTTGCCCCCGGAGGCCGCGGACGAGACGCACGAGGACTGGGTCAACCGCATCCATCCCGAGGATCGCGACGCGACCGTCAAACATTTCTTCGAGGCTCTCGCCGGAACGAGCGAAGACTACACCGCCGAATACCGCATCATCCGCCCCAATGACGGCGAGACTCGCTGGATTCGGGTCGTTGCCAAGATCGAGCGCGACAAGGACGGCCGCGCCATCCGCCTCGTCGGCGCCCACATCGACATCACCGCCCAGGCGCTCGCGCGCGAGACGCTGCGCGAGAGCGAGGAACGCTTCCGGCTGATCGCCGACAGCGCACCGGTGCCGATCTGGGTGACCAAGCTCGACCGCAAGCGCTCCTTCGCCAACCAGGCCTATGTCGATTTCGTCGGCCTGCCCTATGATCAGGCCATCGACTTCGACTGGCGCAAGGTGTTGCATCCGGACGACCTGCCGCATGTGCTCCAACAATCCGTCCAGGGCGAAGCGTCGCTAAAGCCGTTCGTGCTGGAAGCACGCTACAAGAATGCCAAAGGGGAATGGCGCTGGCTGCGCTCGGAATCGCAGCCGCGCTGGGACCCGACCGGCAAGCATATCGGCTTCATCGGCGTCGCCCACGACATCACCGCGGCCAAGCAGGCCGAGATCGAGCTCCGGCAACTCAATGAGACTTTGGAAGAGCGCATCGCCCAGCGCACCGCCGAGCTCGAATCCAACGAGGCGCGGCTGCGTGCGATCCTGGAGACCAGCAACCAGTATCAGGGCCTCGTCAATCTCAGGGGCGAGTTGCTTTACGCCAACAAGACTGCGCTTGACGGCATCAAGGCGAATTCCTCGGACGTCATCGGAAAGCCGTTGTGGGAGACTCCCTGGTTCAGCGCAACGGAGGGTATGAGCGCGCTGGTGCGCGACGCCTTCGATGCCGTGCTCAAGGGCGAAGCCGTGCGGCTGGAGATGCGGCTGCGCCTTCCCATCGGCGAGCGCGATTTCGACTTCGGCATGCGCCCCGTGCTCGACCGCCACGGCAACATCACCGGCGCCGTGCCCGAGGCCGTCGACATCACCGAGCGCCGGCGCGGCGAGGAAGCGCTGCGACAGTCGCAGAAGATGGAGGCGATCGGCCAGCTCACCGGCGGCGTCGCGCACGACTTCAACAATCTCCTCACCATTATCCGTTCGGCGACCGACTTCCTGCGCCGCCGTGAGCTGCCGGAGGAGCGCCGCCGCCGCTATGTCGACGCCATCTCCGAGACGGTCGAGCGGGCCTCCAAGCTGACTGCACAGCTGCTGGCGTTCGCGCGGCGGCAGCCGCTGAAGCCGCAGATCTTCAATGTCGGCAGCCAGGTCGAGGGCGTCGCGCAACTGATCCGCCCGCTGGTCGGAGGCCGCATCGAGATCGCGGTCGAGGTTGAGGATCCCGGCTGCTTCACCGTGGCCGACATCGCGCAGTTCGAAAGCGCGCTGATCAATCTCGCCGTCAACGCCCGCGACGCCATGAACGGCGAAGGCGGCCTCACTATCGCCGTCCGCAAGGTCTTTGGGATTCCGAGCCTGCGCGCACAATCGGCGCGCGGCGGCGACTATGTCGCCATCTCGGTCACCGACACCGGCTGCGGCATCGCGCCGGAGCATCTCGACCTGATCTTCGAGCCCTTCTTCACCACCAAGGAGGTCGGCAAGGGCACCGGGCTCGGCCTCAGCCAGGCCTTCGGCTTCGCAAAACAGTCCGAGGGCGACATTGCGGTGACGAGCAGGCAAGCCAAAGGCGCGACCTTCACCATCTATCTGCCGCAGGCACAAAGCCCTGCGACGGACAAGGAAGCCGCGGCACTGACCCACGAGGCCGCGGCCACCGGGCGCGGCTACCGCGTGCTCGTGGTCGAGGACAACGACGAGGTCGGCCGCTTCTCCACCGAGCTGCTGGAGGATCTCGGCTATGTCGTCCGCCGCGTCGCCAGCGCCGATGCGGCCCTGACCATCCTCGGTGAAAACGAATTCGCCGTCGATCTCGTCTTCTCCGACGTCATCATGCCCGGCATGAACGGCGTCGAGCTCGCCAGCATCATCCGCGAGCGCTATCCGGGCCTGCCCGTCGTGCTCACCTCTGGCTACAGCAACGTGCTCGCCGAGAATGCGCATCGCGGTTTCGAGCTGATCCAGAAGCCCTATTCGGTGGAATCGCTGTCGCGTATCCTGCGCAAGGCGATCACGGAGAAGCTGTCGGTGGTAAGGTGAGTTTGATGGGCGCACCGCGTTGCCGCGCATTCCGTCATTGCGAGCGCAGCGAAGCAAACCAGGCCACCTCTGCGGAAAGTCTCTGGATTGCTTCGCTGCGCTCGCAATGACGGCTCGGGCGCGCCGTCCTAATCAACGGATATCGATGACATGAAACCCGCGCTCCTCTCCGCCTGGCAGACCTGGGCGATCCTTTCCGCCTGCTTTGCCGCGCTGACCGTGATCTTCGCCATGATCGGCGGCGGCGTGGTGCTGCTCGCGGTCAAGTTTTGAGGAGCCCGACGTGATCCGCGGAACCAGGCCGACATCACGATGGTTGCTGCCGGGGCCACTTTGAGCCTCGACCGAGAGACCCGATGTCGAGCGCAAACTCCGATCAGACGAGGCGCGCCGGCCGCGCGCTGGATGCGGCCAACTTCTTCCTCGCAGATGTCCGCGATGGGCTGGGGCCCTATCTCGCGGTCTATCTGCTCACCGAGCAGCGCTGGGATGAGGCGCGCATCGGCCTCGTGATGTCGATCGCGACGATCGCCGGCATCGTGGCGCAGACGCCGGCTGGTGCGCTGGTCGATGCAACGCGGGCGAAGCGGCTCGCGATGGCGATAGCCGCGATTTTGGTGACGCTTGCCTCGCTATCGCTACCGTTGTTTCCGAACTTCGGGCTGGTCGCGATCTCGCAGGGGATCGCCCAGGCTGCTGCTGTCATCTTCCCGCCTGCAATCGCCGCCGTCTCGCTCGGCATCTTCGGTCATGCCGCCTTCACCCGGCGGATCGGACGCAACGAGACCTTCAACCATGCCGGCAACGCTGTCGCGGCGGGTCTGGCAGGCGTCTTCGCCTATTGGTTCGGCCCGACCGTCGTGTTCTACCTGCTCGGCGCCATGGCGATTGCGAGCCTCGCCAGCATTGTCGCAATCCCCGAACGGGCCATCGACCATGATCTCGCCCGCGGTCTGCACGACAGCAACGCCAGCACGGAGCCCGAACAGCCCTCGGGCCTCAGCGTACTCCTGACCTGCTGCCCACTGCTCGTCTTCGCAATCTGTGTGATCCTGTTTCACCTGTCCAACGCGGCCATGCTGCCGCTGGTCGGGCAGAAGCTCGCGCTGCAGGACAAGAACATGGGCACCAGCCTGATGTCGGCCTGCATCGTCGCCGCGCAAGTCGTGATGGTGCCGTTCGCAATGCTGGTAGGCGCGAAGGCCGACCGCTGGGGCCACAAGCGCTTCTTCCTTGCCGCACTGTTGATCCTGCCGATCCGCGGCGTCCTCTATACGCTCTCGGACAATCCGTTCTGGCTGGTCGGCGTGCAGCTTCTGGACGGCGTCGGAGCCGGCATTTTCGGCGCAATCTTTCCCGTCATCGTCGCCGACCTCATGCGCAATACCGGCCGCTTCAACGTCGCGCAGGGCGCGGTCATCACCGCCCAGAACATCGGCGCGGCGCTGTCGACGACGCTTGCCGGCCTGGTCGTGGTCGGCGCAGGTTACAGCGCAGCATTTATCTCGCTCGGCACCGTGGCGGCAATCGGGGCCGTGGTCTGCTTCTTCGCTCTGCCGGAGACGCGGCAAAGCGCAGATGGCGATCTGTGCCTGCGGGGGAAGACACCGGCGCCCGCATCAGCTATCGCTGCCGAATAGATCTGGTTCACCTTGAGGACTGACCGTGCCGTCTGACGCCATCTGGGCCTGGAGCATCATCGTAGCCGCGACCGCAGGCGTCATCATCCGACCCTTTCGCCTGCCGGAGGCGGTCTGGGCCCTGATCGGCGCCGTTGCACTGGTGCTGCTCGGATTCCTACCTTGGCAGGATGCGCTCACCGGCATCGAGAAGGGTGTC
This sequence comes from Bradyrhizobium zhanjiangense, assembly GCF_004114935.1. Taxonomy (NCBI): domain Bacteria; kingdom Pseudomonadati; phylum Pseudomonadota; class Alphaproteobacteria; order Hyphomicrobiales; family Nitrobacteraceae; genus Bradyrhizobium; species Bradyrhizobium zhanjiangense. Next base: position 4,291,762 of record NZ_CP022221.1, on the reverse strand, counting down.
GACGTCTATCTCTTCCTGATCGGCATGATGCTGATCGCCGAGCTCGCCCGCCTCGAAGGCCTGTTCGACTATCTGGCCGCCTTTGCGGTCGAGCATGCGCGCGGCTCTCCGCAGCGGTTGTTCCTGCTGATCTACCTCGTCGGCACGCTGGTGACGGTGCTGCTTTCGAATGATGCCACCGCGATCGTGCTGACACCCGCCGTTTACGCCGCAACCCGCGCGGCCGGCGCCAAGCCGCTGCCTTATCTGTTCGTCTGCGCCTTCATTGCCAATGCCGCGAGCTTCGTGCTGCCGATCTCCAATCCGGCCAACCTCGTGGTGTTCGGCAAGCACATGCCGCATCTCGGAACGTGGCTGCGTCAGTTCGCGCTGCCGTCACTTGCCTCGATCGGTCTCACCTATGTCGCATTGCGCCTTGCGCTGCACCGCGAGTTGAAGGACGAAACGATCGAAAAGAGTGTCCCTCACCCGAAACTCGGACGCGGCGGGCGATTGACCGCCTATGGCATCGGCGCCATCGGCATCGTGCTGATCTGGGCCTCTGCGCTCGATCTGCAATTGGGCTTGCCGACATTCGTCTGCGGGACCGCGACGGCGGCCGCCGTGCTGCTGATCAACCGTCAATCGCCTATGCCTGTGCTGCGCGGCGTGTCCTGGAGCGTGCTGCCGCTGGTCGGCGGGCTCTTTGTCATGGTGGAGGCGCTGGTGAAGACCGGTGTGATCGCGCAGCTCAGCGGGCTGCTGCACCAAGCGGTGGCACAATCCGTCCCGCAGGCCGCCTGGAGCGTCGGCATTGCCACCGCGCTCGCCGACAACATCGCCAACAACCTTCCGGTCGGCCTCGTCGCCGGCTCGGTCGCCGCCAGCGATCATCTGCCCGTGCCTGTTGTCAGCGCCATCCTGATCGGCGTCGACCTCGGCCCCAATCTGTCGGTGACCGGCTCGCTCGCCACCATCCTCTGGCTGGTCGCGCTCCGGCGCGAGAAGATCGAGGTCGGCGCCTGGCTGTTCCTCAAGCTCGGCCTGCTGGTGACGCCACCCGCGCTGATCGCGGCGTTGGCGGCGGCAATCCGGTAAGAGACGCCGGGCTCAGCTTTCGAAATCGAGTGCAAGCTATTTGCGGTGCATCAATGCCGGCGGTGACACCGCGGCTAGAATTCCATTGTCGCGCAGGTCAGACGGATATGCCGACAAGGAAGGTTCATCATGCAGATTCGATCGAAAGCATTGCCGCAGAGCTCCTCCCTGCGTCGCCCGATTCGCGGCGACGAGAGCCGGGCCGAGACGGCCCATCCGCTGCTGATCTTCTCCGCAGTGGTGTTGTTTACCCTGTTCGCCATCGTGGAAATCGACCTCCACTCCGCCCAGCTTCAGGCGATCGGCCTGCTCGGCCATGGAGTCGGGATCGACCCGGTCTTCTTGAGCCCGTAGCCGCCGGCGCGCGACATCCCGAAATAGGCCCCGATCGCGGCGATGACGCCGCGACCGGGGCGCGCTTCGTCAGTCGTTCTCGTAGCCGTAGACCTCCGGCAGGATGACGGTTGCAGCGAGCAATCCGATCACCGGGAAGATCGCCACGAACAGGGTGGCGTTGGCTTGTCCGATCGCCGCGAACAGCGTCGGGAACAGGAAGATCGCCAGGAAGGACGGCAGCTTCACGAACATGTAGGCGAAGCCGCTGGCGGTGCCGCGGTATCGCGGCCGGGCGACCATCGTCGGGATGGTCATGCAGTTCGACGCGTCCCAATAGTGGCCCCAGAGCATGCCGGCCGCGGCGAACGGCAGCAGCATCTTGTTGTCCGTATAGAGCGCAAACGCAGCGACCAGCAGTGACACCAGCACGATGGAGAAACCCGCGATCGCGATGCCGCGATGGCCGATCTTCGGCGTCAGCAGCGGCCCGACCCACCCCGACAAGGCTGCGAAGGCAAACAGCGCCATCGTCACCAGATTGTTGCCGAGGATCGACGACACGCCGACCATTGCAAACAGCACCGGCAGGTAGAACGCAAAGGTCGAGAACTCGCTCGCCTGCGCGAAACATGCGATCCAACCATACAGCGTGGCACGCCAACGGATCGGATCCTTCTTGAGATCGGCGAGGAACGCGCGGGTCGATACCTTCGGCATCTCGACGTCCCGGTCCGGCAGCATGTCGAGATTGTCGTTGAACATCTCGCGCGCAACCTGCTTGGCCTCGCGGTAGCGTCCCTTCTGCACAAGCCACACCGCCGTCTCCGGCACGTCGTGGCGCATGATCAGGATGATCAGCGCCGGCACCGCGCCGAGGCCGAGCGTCACGCGCCACAGCATCTCGTGGTTCATGTCGGTCAGCAGGAAGATCACTATGACGCCGATGGTCATGACCTCGCCGACCGCGAACATGAACTGCCAGCGGTTGCCCATGACCTCGCGCTCGCCCTTGGCCATGGATTCCATGATGTAGGTGTAGCCGGTCGAGATGTCCGACCCGAGCGGAATGCCGAGCAGGAAGCGGATCACGACGAGCCAGGTAACGTTGGGCACGAAGGCCTGCGCCAGCGCCAGCACGATGAACATCACCATCGTCACCAGGAACATGACGCGGCGGCCGATCTTGTCGGACAGCCAGCCGCCGAGCAGCGCGCCGATCAGGGCTCCTCCTTGCGTGCCGGCCGCGGCAAGGCCCAGCATCAGCGGATCGGGGTTGTACTGCTCCTTGATGAAGATCAGCACGAAGGCGATCGAATAGAGATCCCAGGCTTCGACCAGGATCGAGGCCATCATCAGCCAGCCGACCTTGTTGCCCTTGGGACTGTAGTTCGTGATGAGGTAGCGGACCGCGGCTTCGCTCGCGATCGGTTGTGGCATCGCCATCGTTGACATGCTTGGTCCTCTCTTCAAAACTCTCTACGTGCCGAGCAGCGGCTCGATGCTGCAATCGAGCAGGCGCGGGTCGATGCCCGCCTCCATGCCGGTGAATATCGCGTCCATGTAGTCGATCAACGCATCGCTTGCCTTCACGGCATCCTCGACGCGGCGATTGGCGACCGCTGCGAGGATGGCGAGATGGCAATCGATCGTGCCCGACAGCTCGGTCTGTCCCGGCATGAAACGATGGTGGATGAAGCCAATGCGACGATACAGGGTGTGCAGCGGTCGCAGCGTGTGGGCGAGGAAAGGCTCGCCGGCGGCTTCCAGCACCAGCGCGTCGATGCGACGGTCGATGCTGTTGAATTCGTCGAGGGTCAGGCTGGCGCGGCGCTCGCGCAGCAGGCGTTCGATGTGCAGTGCCTGATTGCGATGCGACAGGCTGGCGCGATCGGCCGCAAGGCGGATCACGAAGCGCTCCATGTCGCGGCGCAAGCCAAGCAGCATGCGCTCACGCGCCAGATCAATCGGCGCGATATGCAGGCCGTGCCGCGGACGAATGATGATGAGCGTGTCGGCCGAGAGACGATTGACGGCATGATGCACCGGCGTGCGGCCGAACCCGGTGATCTGCTGCAATTCCAGCATGGTCATGAACTGGCCGGGTTTGAGCTCGCAATGAACGAGCAGCTCTTCGATCCTCTGATAGGCCAGCTCGAAAAAGTTGAGGCGATTGCGCCGGGAGGGCCTGCCCTCGCCGTCATCGTCGTTTCTCACCACCTCGAGCGCGCGCTTGCGCCGTGCCATATCGTCCTCCCGTCAGCCTGCGCTCGCGTTGCGAGGCGGCGCCTTGTTTGTGATATCCTTAAAACATGTTGTGATATATTACAAGCGGGCGTAAGACTGGACCTGCCCGTCGGATGGCGGCGCAGAAATGACAAACAAAACGGGCGCTATGGGCCCGACGGGAGGATTGTTGCCGTGAAGATCACGTCGATCGAGACCCTGCGCACCGAGGAGTTCTCCAACGTCATCTGGGTGCGCATCCACACCGATACGGGCATGATCGGGCTCGGCGAGACCTTCTACGGCGCGGGCGCGGTCGAGGCACAGATCCACGACACCTTTGCCGGCCGCCTGCTCGGCCGCAATCCCCTGCACATCGAAGCCATCCACCGCGACATGCTGAACCTGCCGATGGCGCAGTCATCCACCGGCGTCGAATATCGCGCGGCCTCCGCGATCGACATCGCGCTGTGGGATCTGTTCGGCAAGGTCTGCGGCCAGCCGGTGCACCAGATGCTCGGCGGCCTCTGCCGTGACAAGCAGCGCATCTACAACACCTGCGCCGGCACGCAATATGTCCGCTCGACCAATATCAGCCCGGTCGCGAACTGGAATCTCGGCGCCTCCAAGGGGCCTTACGAGGATCTCGACGGCTTCATGCATCGCGCCGACGCGCTCGCCGAGAGCCTCCTGGAGAGCGGCATCTCCGCGATGAAGATCTGGCCGTTCGATCCGGCGGCCCAGGAAAACAAGGGTCTCTACATCACCGCCGCCCAGATGAAGCAGGCGATCGAACCGTTCGAGAAGATCCGTAAAGCGGTCGGCGACAAGATGGAGATCATGGTCGAGCTCCACTCGCTGTGGAATCTGCCGACCGCCAAGCAGATCGCGCGCGCGCTCGAGCCGTACAAGCCGACCTGGTACGAAGATCCGATCCGCATGAACTCGCCGCAGGCGCTCGCCGAATATGCGCGCTCGACCGATGTCTGGGTCTGCGCCAGCGAGACGCTGGGCTCGCGCTTCCCCTACAAGGACATGCTCGACCGCGACGCCATGCACGTGGTGATGGCGGATTTGTGCTGGACCGGCGGCCTTACCGAGGGCCGCAAGATCGCCGCGATGGCCGAGACCTACCACCGGCCCTTTGCACCGCATGACTGCATCGGACCGATCGGCTTCATCGCCGCCATCCACATGTCGTTCAGCCAGCCCAACACGCTGATCCAGGAATCGGTGCGCGCCTTCTACAAGGGCTGGTACAATGAGCTCGTCACCACCATGCCCACGATCAAGGACGGTTTTGTCTATCCGATGGAAGGCCCCGGCCTCGGCGTCGATCTTCTGCCCGCCGTATTCGACCGCTCCGATCTGATCGTACGCCGCTCCAACGTCTAAGGATTCCTGAGATGAGCACCGCCCTCTTCGACCTTTCCGGCCGTACCGCGCTGGTGACCGGCTCCTCCCGCGGCCTCGGCCGCGCCATTGCCGAAGGCATGGCCAAAGCCGGCGCCAAGATCATCGTCAACGGCGTCGATCCCAAGCGCGTCGAGCAGGCCGTCGCCGATTTTCGCGCCGCCGGTCACCAGGCCGAAGGCGCCGCGTTCAACGTCACCGACGAGCCCGCGATCGTCGCTGCCTTCAACGATTTCGACAAAAAGGGTCTCGCCGTCGACATCGTCGTCAACAACGCCGGCATTCAGCACCGCAAGCCGCTGGTGGAGTTCACGACCGACGAGTGGCGCAAGGTGATCGAGACCAACCTCACCAGCGCCTTCGTGATCGGCCGCGAGGCGGCCAAGCGCATGATCCCGCGCAAGCACGGCAAGATCATCAATATCGGCTCGCTCGGCAGCGAGCTCGCGCGCCCGACCATCGCGCCCTACACCGCCGCCAAGGGCGGCATCAAGAATCTGACCCGCTCGATGGCAGTGGAATGGGCCCAGCACGGCATTCAGGCCAACGCGATCGGCCCCGGCTACATGCTGACCGACATGAACGAGGCGCTGGTCAACAACACCGATTTCAACAATTGGCTGATGGGCCGCATCCCGTCGAAACGCTGGGGCAAGCCGGATGAGCTGGTCGGCGCGGCGATCTTCCTGGCCTCCGACGCTTCGACTTACGTCAATGGCCAGATCATCTATGTCGATGGCGGCATGATCGCCGCGATGTGATCCGCGAACCGCCGAAGGAAGAAGCCCATGCGCGCCGTCGTCATCCACGCCCCGAAAGACCTGCGGATCGATAGCTATCCGGATGCGGAGCCCGGCCCGGGCGAGGTCCGCGTCAAGATCGCCAATGGCGGCATCTGCGGCTCCGATCTGCACTACTACCACCACGGCGGCTTCGGCGTGGTCCGCATCCAGCAGCCGATGGCACTGGGGCATGAGATCGCCGGGGTGGTCGCTTCCGTCGGTGATGGCGTCACCAGCATCAAGCCGGGCACGCGCGTCGCGGTCAATCCGAGCAAGCCGTGCGGCCAGTGCCTGCATTGCCAGGAAGGCATGCGCAACCAGTGCCTCGACATGCGTTTCCTCGGCAGTGCGATGCGCTTTCCCCATGTGCAAGGCGGCTTTCGCGAATTCATCACGGTCGATGCGACGCAGGCCGTGCCGATCGCCGACAAGCTGTCGCTGGCGGAAGCCGCGGTGGCCGAACCACTGGCGGTGTGCCTGCATGCCGGCAAGCAGGCCGGCCCCCTGCTCGGCAAGCGCGTGCTGATCACCGGCTGCGGCCCGATCGGTGCGCTGATGATCCTGGTCGCGCGCTTCGGCGGTGCCGCCGAGATCGTGGTGACCGATGTCGCGGACGCACCGCTCGCGGTTGCGAAGAAGCTCGGCGCCACCCACGCCATCAATGTCGCGACCAACGCCACTGCGCTCGATCCCTGGCGCGCCGGCAAGGGCGTGTTCGACACCCTGTTCGAAGCCTCGGGCAACCAGGCCGCACTCCGCACCGCGCTCGACGTGCTGCGGCCGGGCGCAACGCTGGTGCAGCTCGGCCTCGGTGGCGAGATGACGCTGCCGATCAACAGCATCGTCGCCAAGGAATTGCAGCTTCGCGGCACTTTCCGCTTCGATCCCGAGTTCGAGCTCGCGGTGCGGCTGATGGGCGAAGGCCTGATCGACGTGAAGCCGCTGATCACGGCCACCATGCCGTTCGAGAACGCGGTCGCCGCCTTCGAGCTCGCCAGCGACCGCGCACAGTCGATGAAGGTGCAGCTGACCTTCTAGAGCATGATCCGGAAAAGTGTGCAGCGGTTTTCCGACAAGATCATGCTCAAACAATAGCCTAAAGCGCGATGACGATTCGTCCTCATCTCATCGCGCTTTAGGTGCGTCGGTGGCCTGCTGGCTCTCGATCAGCCGATCGCTGACCAGCCGCACGGCGCCGCGCTTCCACGAATAGTCCGCGCCGAGGCGCAAGCCGCTGTCGCCGCGGGCCACCACCGCGCCGGTCCTGGCATCGCGAACCTGGAAGCCGAGCGTGTATTCGGTGCGGCTGACACGCCGCACCACGCCGATGAGCGACTGATCCGCGCCGAGCTTCTGCGCGATCGCCGCCTCGCAGCCTCCGCAGTCGCGCAAGGCGCGCGCCTTCGCCGCCTCGCCGCCGACATCGACGATGCGATAGCGACCGGATTGGCCGAGCGCCTCGCGCACACCGTCGGTGACCTCGGCGAGGTACGAGGCGTCCGAAGCGGCCGAGGTGGTCGCGGAAGCAGCCGTCATGTCCTCGAGCTCGAAATCGAACACCGCCAGCGCGACCGGTGCAGGCATCGCGAGCGCAGCCATCACCTCGCGCGAGACAAAAATTTCGGCCCGCTCCCAAGATTCATCATTGTCGCCGCGGAACGTGTAGAGCTTGTCCATCACCAGCTTCTTGGCGCCGACATCGATCACAGCGACCTTGGCCCATTGCACCAGCGTGCTGGTCTTCTGGATGCCGCCGATGACCTTGAACGCCGCACCGTCCTGGGCGGACGGCACCAGCCGATAGCGCCGGTCCGCGCCGATATCCCGTCTAAGCGCGGCCATGAACGCCGATAGCCGCCGCTCGTGGGCGGCGGTCTGGTTGGCCGGCTCGGCCGACGTGTCGGTATAGCTAAAATCGTCCATGGCAACGCCAATGGCAGGCTCGGCATCGGCTCGCGAAGAAAGGACGAAGAGGAGAAAAGCAGACAGAATCAACCGGGAGCGGTGCATGAACGGGCCTCGTGGGATGGAGCGGCCCCGCAAATCTGGACGGGTCGCCTGAGACCATGCAGCCGTGGCTGTCCCGACAAGCGCCGGGAAAATTTCACGACGTTGCACTGCGACAGAGCGGGAACGCTTCCCGCCGCTTGCGTTCTGCCGTTTAATGCGGGAGCGACAAACCCGTTCGCACCAGGTACCCGCCGATGTGGAATCGCCCGAGGTTCGATCTCAAGGTCCGTCTGACGTTGCGCGTGGCCGCCGTATCGGCCGCCTGCTTCGCCGCGATCTCCGCCTATTTCCTTGTTACCGCCGACAGCGCCGCGCACGCGCGCATCGACGGTATCGCTGCCATCGTGGCGAAGACATTGGAGCTGCAACAGGGCAAGATCCAGTGGGTGGCCAGCCCGCGCTCCGACTTTCCGAACCTTGACCCGGTTTCGGCCCATGTGATGACGCCCGGCCTGTGTCTTGGATTCCGGAGCGCGAGCGGCGACATGCTCCAGCGTTTCTGTAGTGGCGCGCCTACCCCGGCGAGCCCGCCGCCGCAAGCCTTCGCCGCCTTCTATCGCAGCCTGTTCGACCCCGGCCGCGAGGCGGCGCGGCCCGTGATCGTGCGCGGAACGAAGCTCGGCGAGACCGTTGTCTCGGTTGATCCGGCGGTGCAGACGGCGGAGGCCTGGCACGAGGCTGGGCGCCTGATGATCGCGCTTGCGATTGCGCTGCCGCTGCTCTGCGCGCTGGTCTATGCCGCACTCGCCCGCGCCCTGCGCCCCACCGGCATGATCGGCAACGGCCTCGAGCGGATCGCCGCTGGTGACCTCACCACACGGCTGCCGCCCTTCGACCTCGCCGAGCTCTCCGCCATCCGCGATGTCTTCAACCATCTCGCCGAAAGCCTCGACACCGCGCTTGCGGAACGCAACGAGCTGACGCGGAAGCTGATCGCGCTGCAGGACGAGGAGCGACGCCATCTCGCGCGCGAGCTGCATGACGAGTTCGGCCAGTCGCTCGCCGCAATCCGCGCGCTTGCCGCATCCGCCCGCCAGACTGCGGCGCAGGACTGCCCCGATCTGCTGGGAGAGTGCGACAGCATTGCCCGGACCGCGACCGGCATGATGGAGACCCTGCGTGGCGCGCTGTTCCGGTTGCGGCCACCCGATGTCGACGAGCTCGGCCTCGTCGCGAGCCTCGAAGGCCTAGTCTCGGGGTGGAACGGCCGCAGCCGCGGCCAGACCCGGTTCGATATCTCCTTCGAGGGCGCTTTCGAGAGCGTGCCCGCCTCCGTCAGCGCCAATCTCTATCGCATCGTGCAGGAGGCGCTCACCAACGCGGCCAAGCACGCCGGCGCAACGAAGGTCAGCCTGCATCTGACGATGGCCGAAAGTGAGATCGCGCTCGCGATCGAGGACGACGGCCGGCCGAACGAGGCGGCCGTCAAATCGGGCATGGGCCTGCTCGGCATGCGCGAGCGCGTCGCCGCGCTTCGCGGCCGGCTGAGCTTCGAAACCGGTGCCCATGGCTCGGCACTGCGTGTGGTCATTCCGCTCGCGGCCGCCGATGGTCAGGCGCTGGAGCACGCGGCATGAGCGGGGCAGACGCGACCATCCTGCTGGTCGACGATCATTCCGTCGTGCGCGAGGGCTATCGCTCCGTGCTCCAGAAGCAGCCGGGCTTGCGCGTCGTCGCCGAGGCGGCCGACGGTGCGGAAGCCTACCGCCTGTACAAATCCGAGGCGCCCGACCTCGTCATCATGGACCTCAGCATGCCCGGCATCGGTGGCATCGAGGCCGTCAGGCGGATCAGGCAATGGGACAAGAGCGCACGGATCCTGGTTTTCACCATGCATGAGAATGCCGGCTTTGCCGTGCAGGCGATCCGCGCCGGTGCGAGGGGTTACGTCACCAAGACCAATCCGCCCGAGACGCTGGTGCGCGCGGTGAAGGACGTGCTCGCCGGCAAGATCGCCATCAGCCCCGACATCGACCACGAACTTGCGCTCAGCCGTATCAGCGGCGAGAGTTCGGCCGCCGACGTGCTCACACCGCGCGAATTCGAGGTGCTGCGGCTGCTGCTCGCCGAGAACACGACGGAGGAAATCGCCGAGACCCTGCATGTCAGCCCGAAGACGGTGGCAAACCTGCACTCGCTGATCAAGGACAAGCTCGGCGTCGGCTCCGACATCGAGCTGGTGCGGCTGGCGCTACGCCAGGGACTCTTGACGGAGGTCGATCTCGGCGAGGCCTGACGCTGCGTGGCCGCGGATCATTCGCGTGCGATCAGCGAATCCAGCCACGCGCAGTTGAGCGGCGGCACGCGCGGGTCGGCGACGCGCACGCCACGCGCCGCCGCATCGAGTCGCATGTCGCGCAGCCGCTTGCGCTGCTCTTCGGGCATATGGAGCCGCTCGTGACCCCACAGCGACGGGCCGTCAAAGGTCTCGTGCGGCTGCCAGGTCTCGGGATCGATCACGCGCCCGCCCCAGCCATATTCGATGAAGAAGCCGGACGGGGTGTTCACATAAAACGAGGTCATGTGATCGTTGGTGTGCCGCCCCAGCGTATAGGCAACGCGGCCGTCGTCCATCTGCGCGAGATCATAGCCCTGCCCGACATCGTCGAGACTGCCGAGCTCGACCATGAAATGGTGCAGCGCCTTGCGCCCGGAGCCGACCATCGCAAAGGAGTGGTGGCGGCCGTTGACGTGGAAGAAATAGAGCCCGTAGGGCTTGAGGCCAAAGTCCGAGACATGGAAGCCGAGCACGTCGCGATAGAACGGCAACAGCGGCTCGACGTCCTCGACATTGAGCACGACGTGTCCCATGCCGAGCGCGCCGGTGCGGAAACCCGAGATCGGTCGGCCGGGCCTGAACGGTTCGGTTGCAAGCTCCGGCTTGCAGAACGCCTCCAACCGGTTGCCGGCGGGATCGGCGAACGTGATCAGCTCGGTGACATGCCGCTCGTCAGCCAGCGCGCGTGACCCGCGGACGACCTTGACGCCCTGCCCTTCAAGCCTGCCAGCGAGCTGGTCCAGTTCGGCGGCCGAAGGAACTTCCCAGCCCATCACCGCAAGTCCGGCATCGCTGCTGCCATCGACGATCAGGCGCTGCTTGCGGTCGTCCATGCGGAAGGCGCACATCTTGCCGCCGCGGTCGACCTGCTGCATGCCGAGCAGCCTGGTCGCCATCCGGCTCCACGAGTCGAGCTGGGAGGAATTGATCCCGATATAGCCGAGCGCGGTGATTTCCATCGACGTCCTCCCGAAGGCATCGCATGTGCCGCAGTGCGGCGAACTTGATACCGGCCGCGTGCGATCCTACGGTGAAGTCCCGCAATCGCTTCGCGTTCGCAACGACGATAATCGCGCGACCGTACGCCACAAGGGAGGAAATACGAAGTGTCCAAGGAGCGGACGCGGAACGGCCAGCCCCGTCAGTCGGAAGGCGTTCGTGCCTTCAAGCGCGGGCTGGACGTACTGCAGGAGGTCAACCGCTCCGGCGGCATCCGCGCCGGCGACGTTGCGCGCGCGCTCGGCCTGCCCCGCCCCACCGTGTATCGCCTGCTCGAAACGCTGGAGGAACTCGGCTATGTCGCGCGCAGCGCCAGCGACGACCGTTTTCGTGTGACCCGGCGGGCACTGAGCCTCGGTGACGGCTATGATCCCGGCGTGGTGATCTGCCAGGCGGCAGCGCCTTATCTCGCCGAACTCAGCAAGACGCTGGTCTGGCCGGTCGATCTCTCCACCTACGAGAACGCCGCGATGGTGGTGCAGGAAACGACCCATTCGCGCAGTCCCCTCTCGATCGACCGCGGCATGATCGGCAAGCGCCTGCCGATGCTGCGCACCTCAGCCGGCCGCGCCTATCTCGCCGCCTGCCCCGCGCGCGAGCGCGATCTGATCGTGGCCCATCTGCGCCGCATCGACGACGCCGACGACCGCCCCTTCCTCGACCAAGGCCGGCTCGACCGCATGATCGCCGAGACCGCCGCGCGGGGTTACGCGATCCGCAGCGAGGGTGAATACAATCCCAGGACGGCTTCGATTGCCGTCCCCATCGTGCGGAACGGCGCCGTATTTGGCTGCATCTCAATCATTTGGATTCGCTCCGCGCTGGGCATCGAGGAAGGGGTGGCGCAGTTCGCGGGCCAGCTTCAGCAGACCGCGTCAGCCATTCCTGTCGAGGTCTAGCCGCCGTCCGCTGGGCGGACACTTGGCGCGGCGGCGTTGAAGGGATGGCATTGCTTGGGGAAGAGATAGCCCCATGCAAGATAAATCCGCCCCCGAAGAATTCGACGTCGTCATCGTCGGCCGTGGTCCGGTCGGCGCCACGCTCGCCAACCTGCTCGGCCTGCGCGGCGTGCGCACGCTGGTGCTCGAGCGCGAGGCACGGACTTATCATTTGCCGCGCGCGGTGCATTTCGACGACGAATGCATGCGCGTGTTCCAGACCATTGGCCTTGCCGAGGCGATCCTGCCGCAAACCATCCTCAGCCCCGGGATGCTCTTCCTCGACGCCGATGGCCGCATGCTGTTGGACTGGTCGCGGCCGCAGACGCTCACCCCGATGGGCTGGAATCTGAGCTATCGCTTCCATCAGCCCGATCTAGAGGACGCGCTGATCGGCGGCCTCGCGCGATGGCCGCACGTAACCCTGCGCAATCGTTGCGATGTATTCGCACTGGACCAGGATCAGCATGGCGTGCGCATCCGCTACGAGGACCTCTCCAACGGGAGGCTCAGCGAGGTCCGCGCCGGCTACGTAATCGGCTGCGACGGCGCCCGCTCCTTGGTGCGACGCTTCATCGGCTCGGGGATGGACGATCTCGGCTTCCACGAGCGCTGGCTGGTGATCGACGTCCTGCTCAAGCGCGAGCGGGACGACCTCGGCGACTACAGCCTCCAGCATTGCGACCCGCGGCGGCCCGCAACTTACGTGCGCGGCACCGGCACACGACGGCGCTGGGAGATCACGGTTCTTGCCGATGAGGACTCTCAGGAGGTAGCGCAACCTGCCAAGGTCTGGGAGCTGCTGTCGCGCTGGATCACGCCGGATGATGCCGCGATCGAGCGCGCCGCGGTCTACACGTTTCATTCCGTCATCGCGCAGCGATGGCGCAGCGCTCGACTGCTGCTCGCCGGCGATTCCGCGCATCAGACACCGCCCTTCCTGGGCCAGGGCATGTGCGCCGGAATCCGCGATGCTGCAAACCTCGCCTGGAAGCTCAGCGCGATCATCCGTGGCGGCGCTGCAGCTGACCTCCTCGACACCTATCAGAGCGAACGCCAGCCGCATGTGCGCGAGTTCATTGAGCTCGCCATTCGCCTCGGCGGGGTCATCAACACCAAGGCGATCGAAGCCGGCCTTGCCGCAGGCAAAGCGCGCGAGAATGCGCCGGTCAGGCTCGAGGTGAAGAAGCCCCTGCTCGGCCCGGGCCTTGCGCTCGGCGACCTGCCTCTCGCCGGACATCTCGCGCCGCAATTCATCTTGCGCGACGGTGGCCGTAGTGACGACCAGATCGGCTACAGCCATGTGCTCCTCGTCGCGAGCGCGGCCACGTTGTCGTCATCTCTCAATCCTTCACAGGCAGGGATCAAGATCCTGTCCAGCGACGATGCCGAAGGTGTCGGCCACTGGCTTCGCGAGCACGGCATCATCGCCGCGCTCGTTCGGCCCGACCGTTACGTGCGCGGCACCGCCCGCAACGATGCCGAGCTCGACCGGCTTATCGGCGCCATCACGCCTTCAACCCACGTGCCGTCCGCGGCCTGACCGAACTTTTCAAGGATACCTCATGAAGCTGCTTTCATTTTTCGCCGATGGTCGCGCCTCCTTCGGTGCCGTCAGGGATGGCGGCGTCGTCGATCTCGGTGCGCGCATGGCCGGCGACGACTGCACCACGCTGCGCCGGCTGCTCGAAAAGGGCCATCTCGCGGAGGCCGCGAAGCTCGCCGGCTCCGCCACGCCGGATCACGCGCTCGATAAGATCACCTTCGCACCCGTCATCCCCGATCCCGGCAAGATCATCTGCGTCGGCCTGAACTATCGTGACCACGTCGCCGAGACCGGCCGCACCGTCACCGAGAAGCCGGCACTGTTCGTCCGATTTCCCTGTAGCCAGGTCGGCCATCTCCAGCCCCTTGTGAAGCCGAAGGTCAGCGACGATTTCGACTATGAAGGTGAGCTCGCGCTCGTCATCGGCAAAAAAGGCCGCCACATCCGGGCGAGCAGCGCGCTCGACCATATCGCGGGCTATTCCTGCTACAACGAAGGCAGCGTCCGCGACTGGCAGCGCCACACCAGCCAGTTCCTCTCTGGCAAGACCTTTGCCGAGAGCGGCAGTTTTGGGCCTTGGCTGGTGACTGCGGACGAGATCCCCGATCCGTCAAAGCTGTCCTTGCAGACGCGGCTGAACGGTAATGTCGTGCAGGACACCACCACCGATCTTCTGATCACCGCCATCCCCGAACTGATCGCCTACATCTCGACGATCTGCCCGCTCGTGCCCGGCGACGTCATCGTCACGGGCACGCCCGGTGGCGTCGGAGCCAAGCGCACGCCGCCACTGTGGATGCGCCCCGGCGACACCGTCGAGGTCGAGATCTCCGGCATCGGTACTTTGCGCAACAAGGTCATCGCCGAACCGGCCTGACCGCCAGCACCATCGATCAACGATAAAATCAGGAAACGCCATGGCCACGCTCCGCACGACGTCCACCGCCATCCTGCTGTCCGCGCTGGCGCTTGCAGGCGCCACTGCGCGCGCAGAGATCAAAGGCGATGCGATCCGCATCGGCGTCCTCACCGACATGAACGGCGTCTTCGCAACCGCCATGGGTCCCGGCTCGGTCGAGGCGGCGCGGATGGCCGTGGAGGAGTTCGGTGGCAAGATCAACGGCAAGCCGATCGAGATTTTGCAGGCCGATCACCAGAACAAGCCGGATCTCGCCGCCTCCCTCGCGCGAAAGTGGTTCAGCGACGGCGTGCAGGCGATCGCCGACGGTGGCAGTTCCGGCGCCGCACTCGCGGTGCAGGAGCTGGTGCGCGGCAACGGCAAGATCTTTCTCGTCTCCGGCGCCGGCGCCAACCAGTTGACCGATGAAGCCTGCGCGCCGACCAGCGTGCAATGGACCCAGGACGCCTATTCCACGGCGACCGCGGTGGTCTCCGGTATCATGCAGACCAGCAAGGAACCGTGGTTCTTCATCACCGGCGACTACGCTTTTGGCCACTCGATCGAGGCGACCGCGCGCGAGCGCATTGCCGCGCTCGGCGGCAGGGTCGCCGGCAGCGTCAAGGCGCAGCTCGGCACGCCCGACTACAGCTCGTTCCTGCTGCAGGCGCAGTCGTCGGGCGCAAAGATCCTCGCGATCAACGTCGCCGGCGACAACGCCACCGCGATCAAGCAGGCCGAGGAATTCGGGCTCGCCAGCCAAGGCATGAAGATCGTGCCGATGTCGTTTCAGAACGTCGACATCGAGGCGGTCGGGCTCAAGGCCACGCGCGGCGATCTCATCGTCACCTCCTTCTTCGAGGACGTCTCGCCCGCCGCCCGGAAGTTCTCCGATGCGTTCTATGCGCGCAGGAAAGCAATGCCCTCGCAGATCCAGGCCGGCGTCTATTCCGCCGTACGCCACTATCTGCAAGCCGTGAAAGACACCGGCTCGGACGACAGCGCCGCCGTGATGGCCAAGATGAAGGCAACTCCGGTATCGGATGCCTACACCCCCAACGGCCGTATCCGCGAGGACCAGCGCATGGTGCACGACCTCTATCTGGTGCAGGTCAAGACGCCGGAGGAATCCAGGGGTCCCTGGGATTTCGTCAAGCTGGTCGCAACGATCCCGCCGGACCAGGCCTTCCGTCCGCTCGACCGCAGCAAGTGCGGCCTGGTCGGCAAGTAACCGTCAGGCGAGATAGCGCGTGAGATAGCCTTCCATGGCATAGAGCGCGCAGAGCGCGAGGCTCGACCACACCGCGGCGCTGAAATACAGGAACATCCAGGTCAGCTCGCCCTTCCAGTGCGCGATGTCGTGGGTCACGACCCAGCGCGTCGCGACGTCGTGCAGGCCTTCGAGGAAGCCCAAGAACCTGCCGCCCTCGGCGTGCCCTGCCCGCCAGCGGCTGAGATACATCGGCACGTCGACGGTGACGAGGAAGGCGAGAAAGCAGGCAATGCCGACGATTCCGGCGATCAACGCCCAGCGCACCACGCCCTGGAATTGCGGCATCAGCCGGCACAGCGCGATGCCGGCGAGGAAGAAGGTCACCGCCCACAGCGAGTTCTCGATCGCATTGTAGAGGAAGTTGGTGGTCACCACCGCGTACCAGGAGAAGCACTCCGCAATGATGATGATCGGCACGATCACGAGCGCGATGTTCACCGCGGTCTCCGCACCGGTCATGTTCCCGAGCTGATGCAGGATGATCGCCCATTGCGCGGCAAAGCAGACTTCGGCGACGGTCGCGACCGTACGGCCGACGAACACGCTCGACAGCCAGGTATCGAACAGGCAGATGCGCTGCACATCGGCGCGCGGCAGCACCGAGCGGAAGGCGCAGCCGAACACATAGGCCGCGCACAGCAGGAACATCAGGCCGATATCCGAGCCGCCACTGACGCTGCCCGCAACGGTCGGGTAGAACTCGCGGTACAGCATGAACCAGACGAGGATGTTGGCAGCGCTGACCAGCGTCAGGGACCCCCACCACCACGCGAGGGGATTTGACCGTGCCTGCCACTGCAACATGAATCGCTCCGCTGTAATCGACCTGACATGTATTCGTAATAATCCTGTCACAAGACGCCATGGAATCACGACAAAAATCTGTGTGCGGGGGGCGCTTTCCGCGCAGTTTTGGCCCGGGCCAGCGCGTCCGCATAGTGGACGATAACTGCACATTTTCTGAATGTATTGGACAACCGGGCTGATCGGGTTCATGAAACCCGGATGGCCCGAGCCGTCTCCAAACCGTCCCTCGCCTCCTCGACCGCCGCCGCGGTGCTGGCTTCGAGCACCGATGACGCCGCATTCGCGACGACGCTGGCGAAAGGTCTCGTGGTGCTCGAGGCTTTCAAGGCCGGGACGACGTTGCTCGGCAACATGAAGCTGTCGACGCTGACCGGGATTCCACGGCCGACGGTGGCGCGGTTGACGCACACGCTGGCTGAGCTCGGCTATCTCCGCTACGACGCCGAGCGCGCGAAATATCGCGTCGGTGCGCGGGCGCTGCGCATGGTGCATCCGCTGCTCGCCGACATGCAATTTCGCCAGGTGGCGCGGCCCATGATGCAGGAGCTCGCGCAGAGTGTCCGCGGCACGGTGTCGATCGGCCTGCTCGATGCGACCTCGATGATCTATGTCGAGACCGCGCGCTCCGGCGACGTCGGCCCGCACGTCCCCGACATCGGCATGCCCATTTCCGTCGCGATGACCGCGATGGGCCGCGCCGCGGCGGCAACCTTGCCGCCGGCGGATGCGGACCGGCTCGAACGGCAGATCGCGGCCGAAGACGCCGCGCTGTGGTCCGCCTTCCGCGACAAATACCGGGCCGGAATCGCGCAATGCACAAGCCGCGGCTTCTGCACCTGCTGGGGCGAGTACATCGCCTCGATCCATGCCGTCGCCGCGCCGTTGTTTCACGCGCGCGAAGCGAAGCGGTCGTTCTCGATCAATTGCGGCATCCCCGCGTTCCGGCTGCAACCGGGCCAGTTGGAGGGCGAGATCGGCCCGCGCATCGCCGCGCTCGCCGA
This sequence comes from Bradyrhizobium zhanjiangense, assembly GCF_004114935.1. Classification (NCBI taxonomy): domain Bacteria; kingdom Pseudomonadati; phylum Pseudomonadota; class Alphaproteobacteria; order Hyphomicrobiales; family Nitrobacteraceae; genus Bradyrhizobium; species Bradyrhizobium zhanjiangense. The sequence continues at coordinate 4,274,181 of NZ_CP022221.1, read as the reverse complement.
CAGCATCCGCGCCATCGTCAGGGCGGCGGAGCCGGCAGCCGCGACACGCAAGCAAAACAAGAAGGGCGCCAGGACATGAACAAGCAAGCTGGCGCCCCACGTCCGGGAGGCCATCATGACCATCACACGCCGAACATTGCTGGGCGCCCTTGTCGCATCCCTGTCGAGCCCGCCATTTTGCGCACGCGCTGAGGAGGCCTGGCCGTCACGCCTGGTGCGGCTGATCTCACCCTATGGACCCGGCGGCTCCAACGACATCTCGCTGCGCCTCCTGGCGGAGGAGTTCGGCCGCAGCCTGCATCAGCAGTTCATCGTCGAGAACAAGCCGGGCGCCGGCACGCGCATCGCCAACGATATGGTCGCGCATGCGCCGGGCGACGGCTACACCTTTCTCTATGTCGCAGCTCCCTATGCCACCGCCGAAGTGCTGTTCGGCAAGCTGACCTACGAGCGAAAGGATCTGCAACCCGTCGCGATGGCGGTGATCGCGCCGCTGTTCTTGATCATCAGTGCCGACGCGCCGTTCAAGACGCTCCCCGAAATGATCGCCTATGGCAAATCGAAGCCCGACGGCCTCACCTTCGCTTCGCCCGGCGCCGGCTCGCAGCCGCATCTTGCCGGCGAGCTCCTGTTCCGGGATGCTGGCGTCAAGGGCCTCAACATCCCGTTCCGCGGCGACGCCGCTTCCTACACCGAGCTGCTCGCCGGCCGCGTCGACGCCACGCTGACCGCGCTGCCGACCGCCCTGCCCTACATCCAGAGCGGCAAGTTCATCGTGCTCGGCGTCGCCTCGCCCGAGCGCAGCGCGCTCTATCCGCAGGGGCCGACCTTGCGCGAGCAGGGTTTTCCGAACGTGGCCGCCGCCGGCTGGTACGGCTTCATGGCGCCATCGACGACACCACGCATGATTGTCGACAAGCTTCAGGCCGAGGTGCTGCGCGCACTCGCCGAACCCGCAATCAAGGACAAGCTGACCGCGCAGGGCCTCGAAGTGCGGCCCGGCACCGCGGCGGAGTTTGGCCAATTCATCGAAAACGAAACGCAGAAATGGACCAAGCTGATCCGCGACGCCGGCCTCAAGGGCGAATGACGATCGATGCGGCGCTCAGTGCCCTCCGGCGCGGCGGCCGCCGCTGCGGATGAAGTCGTCGCGTTCGTCGACGTGGTGCTGATATTCGGAGATCGCGCGATTGGCCATGCGGATCCGGTTCGTCTGTCCCTCCTCCACCATCACGGCGATACGTTGCGCCAGGAACACGCGGGCTTCGAATTCGTCGCTGATGGCGTCCGTGCGCGCGAGAAAGTCCCAGGCGATCTCGAAGGCCTGCTCGGCGGCGGGATTGCGGTAATCGCTGAAGATAATGTGCGTCATCACTGCCAAAGCCGGAGGGCCACTATCGTTCCTACCGGCCTGGTGCACGATCCGGTGTTCCGATTTTCGGACCGGACAATGCGACGAGATCGCCGCGCCTTCACATCGATGAGCGTAGGAACGGTTGGCAACGCGCGTGATTGGTCCCCTCGTAAATCTTTGGGAGCAACAACATGCGTAAGACGATTCTGACGATCTTCACGGCCGCGATGCTGGCCGGCGCTTTAATCGGCGCAGCGTTCGCACAAGGTGCGGGCGGCGGCGGCGCCGGTGGTGGTGCTGGAGGCGCTGGCGGCGGAGCCGGTGGTGGCGCTGGCGCCGCAGGTGCCGGAGCAGGCGCAGGCTCGGGCGATGGAGGCAGCGGAGGCGCCGGCAGTGCAAGTGGCGGCGGCGGTATCACGCATGTGGAGCGTGGCGGACAAGGCGCCTCCAGTCCTAAAGGCATGCGCAACGAGACGACCCCATCGTCCGGCGGCACCCCGCGTCGTTAGCGGGAGCAATGATCAGGCCCCTTCGAAAATCGACACGACCAAGTGGCGCGCATGAGTGCGGCCTCGGCGCGTCCTCTGCGCCGGAGCCGCACTCGTTTTTTTTCAAACGGCTGAGCGATGAACTTAAGACACGTTCAAGTGGCCGCGAGAAATCTTTGCGAACGCGATCTCACCGCTTCATCCCCGCCACATACGCCGCCAGCTTGTCCAGCGTCTGGTAACCGTATTCGACCGCGCCGAATCCGATCATGCCATCGCGCTGCTCGGTGCTCGAGGCCAGCTGGCGCATCATCAACACGGTCTTGCCGTTGCTCTGCTCGGCAAAGGTGACGGTGAAGCGGAACATGCCGGGATCCTCGTCCTGGTCGACGCCGTGATCCATTTCCATCAGAGACGGCCGCTCGATGCGCCGGAAGCGCATGCGGTTCGGATAGACTGTGCCGTCGGGGCCGATCATGTTGAAACGCCAGACGCCGCCAACGCGAACGTCGATCTCGAAGGTCTCGATCTTGAATCCCTTTGGCCCGAACCATTGCGGCAGATGTTTCGGGTCGGACCAGGCCTCGAACACCAGATCGCGCGGCGCGTCGATCACGCGCGACATCACGATCTCGCGGTCGAGCGACCATTGCGACAAGGCGGCATTGGCAGAATTCGTCATCACTCGGAACCTTTCCGTTTGGTTGTTCGGGACGGACGCTTGGCGGCCGCCCTCTCCTTCTCTTTCTTGAGCTTCATCACATAGGCTTCGAACCGATCGAGCCGCGCCTCCCAGATCGCACGCTGCTGCTGGAACCAGTCTTCCGCGCTGAGAAGCGCATTCGGGCTGAGGCGGCAGGTGCGCACGCGGCCGGATTTCTCCGACAGCACGAGCCCGCTCGTCTCCAGCACATGGATGTGTTTCATGAAGCTCGGCAGCGCCATGTCGAAGGGATCGGCGAGCTCGCCGACTGACGCCTCGCCCGCGCAGAGCCGCATCACGATCGCCCGCCGCGTGGGATCGGCGAGCGCGGAAAAAACCTGGTCGAGCCGGGACAATTGGTTAGCCATGAAGCTAACTATAGGGCCGCCGCCATCCGGCGTCAACAATTGTTAGCTCACAGGCTAAGTTATTTTGTCGCGAGCCCCCACACGGGGGAACCCACAACGCGCAATCGTGAATTGGGGCGCGCGCTCGTTCACGTTAAGAGGGGCTCGGGGGCACATCACATCTTGCGTCAGAGCCGTGCCGTCCGTTGTCACCTCATCACACCTCACCCGGCGAGCGCTTTGCCGGGCAGCGCTCGTTCCGCTCGCACTTGCCTGGTCCGGCCGCGCCTTGGCGGATTCCGACATGATCGCGCAGATGCGCGACATCGTCGCGAACGAGCTGGCGCCGACCGCGACGCCGGACTATTCAGGCGGGCTTGCCGCCGCCCTTTATGCCGGCCGCCATGTCGAGTTCTTCACTTACGGTCTTGCCGATGACGCCGCCAAACGGCCGGTGACGCCGGACACGCTGTTCAATCTCGCCTCCTTACGCAAACCCTTCGAGGCGACCCTCGTGGCGCTCGGCGCACTGCGCGGCGAGCTGCGGCTCGATGACCACCTGCCGAAATACCTGCCCGAGCTGAGCGGCGACTACATCCGCGGCGTCACCGTCGGTGAGCTCGCCACGCACACCTCCGGGCTATTGCTGCCGACCGATCATCCGCCCTGGCCGGACGAGCAGTTTACGCGCGACCAGTTCATCGCCATGCTAAACACCTTCGTGCCACCGCCCGGCGTCGCACCCGGCCGGCAGCGCATCTACACCCATGCCGGCTACGTGCTGCTTCAGCTCGTGCTCGAGCGCCGCTACGGCGCTCCGACCGCGGCCCTGTTCGAACAGCGCATCCTTGCGCCGCTCGGCATGGCCGCCACCTGCGTCCCCGAGCGCGGCGAAGACAACCGCGCCACCATGGACGAGGCCTGGATGCGGCGCGTGGTCCAGGGCTATTCGGATCAGGGCATGGCGATCGGCCCGATCGGCAACCAGCAGAGCTATTTTGACTTTTCCGGCACCGGCCAGATGTTCTCCTCGGTGCGGGATCTCGCGAGCTTCGTTGCTGCCTGCGTCGATGGCCGCTCGGTCGATCCGCATCTGCGCGAGGCGTTGCGGATGACGCAGCATGAGGCCTTCCGCGTCGACGAGAAATTCGGACAGGGCATGGCCTGGGAAACCGTACGCCTGCCCGGTGTCACCGTCGTGGACAAGCCGGGCGGCCTCAACAACGCCTCCGGCTATATCGGCCTCGTGCCGGCGCGGCGGCTCGGCATCGTCCTGCTCGCCAATCGCGGCGAATATCCGCACGAGATCGCGCGCTACAAGATATTGCCGGAACTGGCGCGGCTGGTCGCCTCACATTGAGGCGCCGCCTTTAGAGCGTTTTCGAGCGAAGTGGATACCGGTTCGCGTGAAGAAAACGCGTCAAAACAAGAATCTAGAGCTTCGGTTCTGATCCAATCAGAACCGATCATGCTCTAGACCGAGCGCGTCAGCCCGCCGTCGACGCGGATGTTCTGGCCGGTGATGTAGGCCGCGCCGTCGGATGCCAGGAACGAGACCGTCGCCGCGATCTCCTCGACCTTGCCGTAGCGCTTCATCGGCACGTTGTCGCGGCGCGCGTCTAGCTGCGGCAGGCTGTCGATCCAGCCCGGCAGCACGTTGTTCATGCGGACATTGTCAGCGGCATAGGTGTCCGTGAAGATTTTCGTGAAGGCGGCAAGGCCCGCCCGGAACACCGCCGAGGTCGGGAACATCGCGCTCGGCTCGAACGCCCAAGCGGTCGAGATGTTGATGATGGCGCCACCCTTCTGCGCCTGCATCACCGGCGTGACCAGCCGGGTGGGACGGATCACGTTGAGCAGATACGTATCGAGGCCGGTATGCCATTGCTCGTCGGTGATCTCGGTGATCGGCGCGCGCGGCCCATGGCCCGCGCTGTTGACGAGCACGTCGATGCGTCCCCATTTGGCCAGCGCACCGTCGACGAGACGCTTCAGATCGTCATTGGATTTGTTCGAACCGGTGACGCCGAAGCCGCCGAGCTCGGCAGCCAGGGCCTCGCCTTTGCCGGAGGACGACAGGATCGCGACGCGAAACCCGTCCGCTGCCAGCTGCCGCGCGGCCCCCGCGCCCATGCCGCTGCCGCCCGCAGTGACGAGTGCAACCTTCTCCGCCATGAGCGATTCATCCTCTGTGATATCGTTGAGGCGAGCCACAGGCCCGGCCTATCATGAGGCCTTCTACCGCCGGACCCGCTGTCAGGTCCACCGTCGAGAGCATCCGTCATGAGCGATTTGCAGATCCGCAATTTGCGTCCCGAGGAGATCGCCGTCGCCATCGACTGGGCCGCGGCGGAGGGTTGGAATCCGGGCCTGGCCGATGCTGCCTGCTTCGCGATCCCTGACGCGCAAGGTTTCTTAGTCGGCGAGATCGACGGCGAGCCGGTCGCGACCGTCTCCTGCGTCAATTACGATGACCGCTTCGCCTTCCTCGGCTTCTACATCGTGCGTGCAGACTTTCGCGGCAGCGGCCACGGCCTGCGCATCTGGAACGCGGCGATCGCGCATGCGGGCGCCCGCGTAATCGGGCTCGATGGCGTGGTCGCACAGCAGGACAATTACAGGAGATCGGGCTTCCAGCTCGCCTACGCCAATATCCGCTATGGCGGCATCGTGACCGCACCACCGAAACCGCCCGCCGAGGTCGTCGCCCTCGACAAGATCCCGTTTGCACTTGTTGAAGCTGATGACGCCACCGTCTTCCCTGCACCGCGCAGCGCCTTCCTGCGCGCCTGGATCAACACATCGGGCCATGTCGGCCGCGCGCTGCTGCGCGATGGCAAGCTCGCCGCCTGGGGCGTGATCCGGCCGTGCCGGACGGGCCACAAGATCGGCCCGCTCGTCGCGCACGATCGCGCGGCGGCGGAAGCGATCGTGCAAGCTTTGCTGTCGAACGCAGACGGCGGCGAGGTCTTTCTCGATGTCCCCGCCGTCAATCGCGAGGCCATCGCGCTCGCGGGCGAGCTCGGGCTCAAGCCGGTGTTCGAGACGGCGCGGATGTACACCGGGCCGATCCCGCCGCTGCGCATCGACCGCGTCTTCGGCGTGACCAGCTTCGAACTGGGTTAGTTCAGTAACAGCGCATGATGTTGACTGTGTGCTCGCCGCCGCCGCGGCCGGGCACCGTCACCTGCTCCGTCGGGCAGCTCGGCACATAGGGCCGGTCGGAGGGCACGACGTTCGGCGGGAAGCGATGCGCCCAATCCCAGGGAACGTCATACGTATAGGTGTAGCGCACGTCATTGGAGAGCGGCTGCGCCGCCTCGTCGAAAGGCTGGCTGTACGTCGCGCCGTCGTAGAAGAACCCGCCCCCGCCTGGCCAGTAGACCCAGGGATTGCTGCGCCGGTGGAACCGGGCTCCCGGCCCGATCGGCGCACGTGCCATTGCTCCTGACGGAGCTGCGGTGACACCATGCGGCGCGGCGCCGCCGGGTCTGGCAAAACTGTCGCTGGGGCTAAGGAGCAGCGCGGCTGCGCTGAGCGAGGCGAATAGCGCCCCTTGTGATCTCGACATCATGATACGCACCAACTCGTTTGGCTTCGCAGGTAGCGGCTCCCCACCGCAGGCTAGGCCGGGCTGTCGCCCGCCCGCAAACGTATAATTAATTATTGGTTAAGACACGGGATTAACGGGGAACATGGTGCGGCAGAACGCCCGGATTTCCCGTCCCGTTTGAGCGACTTCGTTCCGCGCCACGCGATTCATAACCAGTTGATCGGAGTTGATCGATCCTGGCCAATACGTCCGGAACGCTCCCGCATTGCAACCGTTGGCCCCCGACACAAGCAAGGAGCACTCGAATGCAGAACAAGTCAAAACTCCTCTGCCTGGTCACGGCATCGCTCGTTGCAGGCGCTACAGCCGCGTCGGCGCAGGGCTATTACGATTGGAACGGACCGCGCGTGGGTTGGGACGCGCCAGCCTACGAACCGGTTCAGCCGCGCGCGTACTATCCTGACGTCGCCGGACCGTATGGCACGTACTACGGCATCCGCCATCCGACTCCGAGCTCGACGCAGGGCGATGTCGGCCCTGACGGCAACAACAACGGCACGCTGACCGGCGGCTATCGCTGGTAGCGACAGGGCTTCATTTGCACGACCCGTCGCCTTCATCGAGCGGCGGGTTGTTCTTTTGCGGCCTACGTATTGTGAGCTGAAGAATCGCCGTTGCCGCCGGCTGCGCGATAATGGCCGTAGCCCGGATGGAGCGCAGCGCAATCCGGGACCGCTGGGTCCGCACGGATGGAATCCCGGATTACGCTTGCGCTCCATCCGGGCTACAAGACCTTGCGTTGCCTGTCGGGCAAAACGCGCAAGCCATGGGTCAACGCGCGCCACCCAAAATATTCCGCTTTACCGAAATTCGGAAACGGCGCATGTGTCGCGCAACCCGGCCCAAGGAAGAGGGGCGTATCGCGATCGTCACGAACGCGGGTCGGGCGGCGGTGGACATGGACCACACCGGCGCGAAAGGCTTCGCAGGGCGGGCAACCGTGAGCGAAAGCGTCACGCCAACGACAGGTGCGGTTCGCGTACGGCCAAATCGTGTGGTCCTGGCGCCCGGGGTTCTGTGCGCCAAGTCTGGCGGTGATGTGGCGGCCCGACCGGGTTCGCAGCATCAGCGATCCGCAAGGCGACGGGGGCAATAGTGCATCGCTCCCCGGGGAGAGCGCGACATAAGCCGTTCCAACCACTGCGCAGGGAAGGCCGGGATGCTTCCGGTTGCCCTGTTTCCCGCTATGCATTGAAGCACACGCAATCTGCTCCTGGCATGGCGGTCCATAGGAGCCAACCGGCTCCCGGTCTTCCCTGCGCCCTCTTTCATTGAGGGCAAGGCACCGAAGCAAAGCTCGGGCGAACAAGCCGCGAGGATGCGAAGGTGTGTCTGCGATTGAAATGCGAATGATGAGCGACCATGCCGCCTCAAACTCCGTCATTGCGAGGAGCCCTTGCGACGAAGCAATCCAGACTGCCTCCGCGGTGGTGGCAGTCTGGATTGCTTCGCTCCGCTCGCAATGACGACGTTGATGCAGCTGTGCGCGCCAAGCCTCGCTTCTCGTGCCCCGGACGCAGCGCAGCGCTTCTTCAGCGGTGCGCTGCAGAGCCGGGGCCCATGCAACAGCGAAACGCGCCGCCCTCCTGGCAGCGCGTCCGGGATGCGCGAGTGCTCTGCCCTTCTTTGCACGCTTCTCCGCTCTTGTAACAAAACGGTCATCCAGCGAAACTAAACGAAGCCGGGGCCGCCGCCAGCGGCCGAGCCGCCTCACCGCAGGGAGAGATTTGATGCGCCGTCCACTGGTGTTGCTGTCCGCCGGACTGACCATCCTGTCCACCGGACTTGCCTCCGCCCAGAACAACACGCCACGCAACCTGATCCTGTTCATTCCGGACGGTCTTCGCGCGCTGAAGGTCACACCGGAGACGGCGCCTGCGATGGCCGAGGTCCGCGACAAGGGCGTCAACTTCAAGAACCCGCATTCGCTCTTCCCGACCTTCACTATGGCCAACGGCTCGGCGATGTCGACCGGACACTATCTCGGCGATACCGGCGTCTTCTCCAACACGATCTGGACCAACTACACCTCCGTCCCCGCCGGCGACACGGTGGTCCCCTTCATCGAGAACGACGCCGTGCTCGGCGATATCGACGAGCATTTCAAGGGCAACTATCTGAACGAAGAGACCATCCTGAAGATGGCCCGGGACAAGGGGTTCAGCACTGCCGCGCTGGGCAAACATGGTCCCACCTACCAGTTCGATCACACCGACAAGCCCGAGAAGGCCGGTCTGCATTCGATCGTGTTCGACGACGCCACCGGCGGCAAGATCGGCGTGGCGCTCTCGGACCAGGTGAAGGACGCGCTGACCAAGGCCGGCCTGCCCACCGCCACGCCGCCGCGCGGTGACAATTCCAAGGCGGGCGATGCCAAAACCCCTGGCACCACGGTCGCCAACGTCGCGCAGCAGGCCTATTTCGCCGATGTCGCCACCAAGGTGGTGCTACCCATGTTCAAGGCACGCAACAAGCCATTCGTGCTGGTGTTCTGGTCGCGCGACCCCGACGGCAGCCAGCACAATACCGGCGACAGCCTCAATCAGATCAAGCCCGGCATCAACGGCCCCACCTCGATGGCCGGCATCAAGAATGCCGACACCAACCTCGCCCAGCTCCGCAAGGCGCTCGACGAGCTCGGGCTAGCCGCCTCGACCAACATCATCGTTTCGGCCGACCACGGCTTCTCGACCATCTCCAAGGAGAGCAAGACCAGCCCCTCGGCCAAGATCAGCTATGACGACACGCCGAAGGACTTTTTGCCGATGGGCTTCCTGGCGCTCGACCTTGCGAAAGCGCTCGACCTGCCGCTGTTCGACCCCAACGACAAGAATGCGAAGATCGAGGGCAACAAGCATCCCAAGGCCGGCAACGGCGTGCTCGGCAAAGATCCGACCAAGCCCGATCTCGTCGTCGCCACCAATGGCGGCTCCGACCTGATCTATCTGCCGAGCAAGGACAAGAAGCTGGCGGCGAAGACGATCAAGGCGCTGCTCGAGCAGGACTACGTCTCGGGCCTGTTCGTCGAGGACGCGCTCGGCCGCTTCCCCGGCACCCTGCCGCTGTCGAGCATCAATCTGCGCGGCAAGTCGGCGACGCCGACGCCGTCGATCGTCGTCAACTTCCGCTCCTATGCCAGCGATTGCGGCGAGGCGCCGACCAACTGCTCGGTGCAGGTCGCAGACACCGTGCTGCGCCAGGGCCAGGGCATGCATGGCAGCTTCAGCCGCGGCGACACCATGAACTTCATGGCCGCCATCGGTCCGGACTTCAAAGCCGGCTATGTCGACGAGATCCCGGTCAGCAATGCCGACGTCGGCATGACCGCTGCCCGGCTCATGGACCTGCGCGGCGCGCGGAATGGCGATCTCGTCGGCCGCGTGATGTCGGAGGCCATGCCCAACGGCACGGTGCCGAAGGCCTATGCCGGCACGCTGAAGTCCAAACCGGCCGAAGGTGGCCTGATGACCGTGCTGAACTTCCAGCGCGTCGGCACCCAGCGCTATTTCGATGCCGCCGGCTTCCCCGGCCGCACGCTCGGGCTCGAGGTTGAGGGCGGCAAACAAAAAACGGCGGGGAAATAACCCCGCCGCTTCATCGCGTCCTCGATTGAGACGCGTAAATTTACAAGCCCAAATCTTACATGCCGATGTCGAACACGTTCGGCAATTGGCCTGCCAGAGGCAGCGCGGTGGCGCCCAGGAAGGTCGCCACCATCGCCATCAGGCGACGGTTGTTGTGGCGCTTGCCGCGCATCTGGCCGGCGATCCACTCCAGCATCTCGCTGTTGACCTTGGAGGCATAGGACGGCGCCCAGCTCTCGATCTCGGTGTCGGCCGACAGCGCGACGCTGCGCGGCGGCACCTTCAGGCCCGAGGCGCTGGCGGCATAATGGGCGACCGCCTTGGCGAGCAGGTCATCGAACCGGCCACCATCGGCGCGCTCGGTCGCGGCCTCGTTGATCTCAAACAGCACTTCGGCCTCGGTGCGGCTCACCGGCTGGTCGTTGACGGCGGTGGCGGTCAGGATGCGCATGCACCAGGCGGTGTCATCGGCATCGAGCGAACGGGAGAAATGCACCCTTCCCTTGGTGGTCGGGCCTTCCCCCGTGATCACGCCGTCGCGCACGATGCTCAGCGCATGGGCCGCGGTATCGCGGCAGGACGGTTCGAGGGACGACGAGTCGGTAGGCTTAGGCGCAGCGGCAGACATAGTTCACTTCCAGATTTCTTCTGATCGGCCAGCATTTTCATGCCGACGTAAAGGGGTGGTTAACGATTCGATACGGGGATCGCGACTTTTCTAGATGGTTGCCAATTGGTCGCTGTTAGGACCATTCTGGTTCTAGGAAGCGCCGGGCGAGCGTGATGAAAGTCATAAAAGGCATTATCGGGGCAATCGCGACCGTGTGACCCCGGGTGGAGATACTTCGCCGCAGGCGCCGCTGTAACAGAAAGGTGCTAGGAAATCGGCTCTTCAAAGAAGGAATTCACATTTTACTTGAGCCGGTTCACTTGGCCTCTCCGGCATCCTATACTGACGACGACGGCAAAAGCTGAATTCTAAAGTAAATTCAACGAGATGAGGTAGAACCATGACACTTCCGATCGGCGCCACCGCACCCGACTTCGAAGCCGAGACCACCGAAGGGAAGATCAAGTTCCACGACTGGATCGGCAACAGCTGGGCCCTGCTATTCTCGCACCCGAAGGACTTCACGCCGGTTTGTACGACCGAGCTCGGCGCTCTCGCCAAGTTGAAACCGGAGTTCGACAAGCGCGGCGTCAAGCTGATGGGCCTCTCGGTCGACCCGGTCGACCGCCATTCCAAATGGTCGGAGGACATCAAGGAGACGCAAGGCGCCGCACCGAACTACCCGATGATCGGCGACACCGATTTCAACGTCTCCAAGCTCTACGAGATGCTGCCGGCCTCGACCTCGGGCGATCCCCTCACCCGCACGCCGGCCGACAACCAGACCGTCCGCAACGTCTTCGTCATCGGGCCGGACAAGAAGATCAAGTTGGCGATGGTCTATCCGATGACCACCGGCCGCAACTTCCAGGAGATCCTGCGCGCGATCGACTCGCTGCAGCTCACCGCCAAGCATCGCGTCGCGACGCCGGCCGACTGGAAGCAGGGCGAGGACGTCATCATCGCCGGCTCGGTCTCCAATGACGAGGCGAAGACGATCTGGCCGCAGGGCTGGAAGGAGCCGAAGCCCTATATCCGGATCGTGCCGCAGCCGAAGTGACTTTTTGCGGTTGCGGATAGCAACCGCAACAAGTCATCCCGGGATGGTCCGAAGGACCAGACCCGGGATCTCGAGATTCCGGGTTCGGTGCTGACGCACCGCCCCGGAATGACGCCGTGAGTTCTGACTTTACGCCGCGTGGACGCGGTCGAGGAAGCTCTCGACCTCGGCCTTGAGATGCAGGCTCTCGCCCGACAACGCCTGGGCGAAGGCAAACATCCGGCTCGAGGTCTCGCCCGTCTCGCCCGCGCCCTTGGCGGCGTGACGGACATTGACGGCGACATCGGCCGTGCCCGACACCGCCGCGCGAACGCTGGCCACGATGTTGTGGGTCGCGCTTTTCTGCTGCTCGACCGCAGCCGAGATCGAGCCGGCGATGCCGCTGATGCGCTCGATGGTCTGGCTGATCGCCTTGATGGCAGCGACCGATTCCTCGGTCGCGAGCTGCATGCTCTCGATCTGGTTCGAGATCTCGTCGGTCGCTTTCGCGGTCTGGCCGGCGAGCGTCTTGACCTCCTGGGCCACCACCGCGAAGCCGCGGCCGGCATCGCCCGCGCGCGCGGCCTCGATGGTGGCATTCAGCGCCAACAGGTTGGTCTGCTCGGCGATCGAGGTGATCAGCTTGACGACGTCGCCGATGCGCGCGCCGGCTTCCGAGAGCTGCGCGATGCGCTGATCGGTCGCCTCGGCCTGCCGCACCGCCTCGGCGGAGATCTCGTTGGATTCCTGCACCCGGCGGGTAATCTCGGAGATCGATTGAGACAGTTCGTCGGAGGCCGAGGCCGCCGAACGCACGTGCTCGGAGGCGCTTTCGGAGGCTCCGGCGGACCGCGCCGACAGATCGGCGGTGGAGCGCGCGACATCGGTGAGCTGCCGAGCCACGCGCTCGAACTCGCCCGATGACGTCAGCACCTTGTCGAGGATACCGCCGACACTGCCGCGGAACTCCTCGACGAAGTTGCGCAGTTCCGCCTTGCGCTGCTCGGCCGCGGCAGTCGTTGCCGCCGCCTGTTCGCTGCGCAGGCGCGCCCGCTCCTGCGAATTGCTCTTGAACACCGCGACCGTGCGGGCGATCTCGCCGATCTCGTCGGCGCGGTCCTCGCACTCGATCGCGACGTCGCTCTGGCCATTGGCAAGCGCCGTGAGCGAATGCGTGACCGAGGTGAGCGGTTTCGTGACCCGGCGGACGATCACCAAGGTGAGGATCAGCACTAGGAGCGCAGCGAGCCCAGCGGCGGCGGCCATGCTCTCGATCGCCTGGGACAGCATGCTCTCGAACTGGGCCATCGGGATGCCGACATAGAGGATGCCGGCGACCTTGCCGGTCGCGTCCAGAATCGGGAAATAGGCGGTCATGAACGTCTTACCGAACAGCGTGGCCGGCCCCTTATAGGCCTCGCCACGACGCAGCGGCGCCTGCCCCGGATGATCGGCGGCAAGCTGGGTGCCGACGGCGCGGTCGCCATTTTCCTTCTTCACATTGGTCGAGCGTCGCACGAATTGCCCGCTCGCCTCGTCGAACACGAACAGGGTCGCATTGCCGCCGACATAGGACACCGCGCGATCGACGATGGCGTGATCCCTGAGGTCGGGCATCTTGGGAATCTCGGCGCGCTGGACGGCGCCATCCCGGATCGTGATCTTGACGTCTGGAACGGTCTCGGCAAAGGCCAAAGCCAGCGTGCGCAGATTGACCTCGATGTCGCGGAGCGCTCGATCATTGAAGGCGGATGTCAGCGACCAATAGCCGGCGCCGACCACGAGCGCTGTATTCATGGCGATCAGCAGTACCGCGCACAGGACGGCCTTGGTGCCGAGCTTGAACTGCGGCAGGAACTTCGCCGAGAGAAGGTTGGACATGGATGAAATGACCCCCGTAATTCCTGCATATTCGTGCAATCGGCTTACGGCCCCATTAACGACCGTTCGCACCGCGGCCCGCGGCATGCTTTCCAAATCGTAAACGAGGACACCGCTGACCAGCCGCCCGTGCTGGCGCCTGGCGCCCCCTGCCCGCATCGAAGGATGCTGCGTCCTCCACCGAAGATCGCAAGCGATGCCATCGAAAGCCTAGCGCTGGGTGCCGGAGCTGAAGGACCGGCCGGCGAAGCTGATCCACCCGCCGTGGCAGGCAACGCCGATCGAGCTTGCGAGCGCGGGCATCATGCCCGCAGCTGATCGTCGATCATGCCAAGGGATGCGAGCGCTCGCTCGCCTACGCAAAGATCCGCAAAGGTCGAGCGTTGCTTTGACACAATTTTGAAACCCGCTATCGTCATCGCTTCGTTCAAACAATGGGGGACGACATGGACGACGATAAGCCGATCACAGAGCAGGCGATGGGCACGATCACCACCGCCGTGGAAGCGACCAAGGACGCCGCGGTCACCGCCGTCAAGCAGGTGAAGAAAGCCGCCAAGAAGGTTACGAAGAAAGTAGCGCCGAAGAAGACTGCCAAGAAGGCTGCGAAGAAGACCACGAAGAAGGCCGCAAAGAAATCGTCCAAGAAAGCCGCGAAAAAGGCCGCCAAGACGTCTGCGAAAAGGGCCTCCAAGAAAGCCGCCAAGTCGAAGAAGGCCAAGAAGGCCAAGCGCTGATCGCACTCAGAGCAGATCTCCGGGCGCGGGCGCGCCCGGAGACAGCTCCAGCGCCAGCCTACCCTCGCCGTTTGGCTGCGCGCCGGCCAGGATGATGCTTGCCCTTGGGATCGCGGAATTCACTGCGATGGCCGCGCCGGTCCTCGGCGTTGAAGCGCCGCCGTTTTTCTGGTGAGCCGAACTGCTTGATCACCCGTCTGCCGTTGACCTTCTTGATCACGTAGCCGCCCTCGGTCATCGAGAACGGCGCCTCAAGCGACCCCATATGCACGCCTCGCCTTCTTCATGGACATCACCGCGCTGAAAAAGAAATAGGTTGAATGCCCCACCCTAGCACGAAAACAGTCAACACACGTCAGGGCTGTGCGCGCTGGATATCGCTAAGAGCGTCGATTGACCACAAAGACCGCTGTGGCGCAGAGCGCCATGCCGGCAATGGCAATTGCGTCCAGCTTTTCTCCGAACAGCAGATAGGCCATCAGCGCCGTCACGGCCGGCACCAGGTAGAACAGGCTCGCGACCGAGGTTGTCGCGGCGTGGCGGATCAGCCAGTACAACAGCCCGATCGATCCGATCGAGAGCGCCACGGCCAGCCAGGCGAGCGCAAGCACGAATTCCCGCGTCCAGTGCACCACGCGGTCTTCGAACAGGAAAGCTCCGATCGCGAAGAAAATCGTGACGGACACGTATTGCACGAGATTGCCGGCGCGCCAGTCGATGTGATTGCAGTAGCGGCGCTGATAGAGCGTGCCGAGCGTGATGCTGATCAGCGAGACCACCGAGGCGAGCCAGCCGAGCCCGGCTTCGCCGGTCATCGGGCGGTTGTGCAGGATCAGCACGACCCCGCCGAGGCCGAGCACGAGACCGGCCCATTGCAGCGGCGTCACTTTTTCGCCGAGCCAGCGATTGGCGATGGTCGAGGTCAGGATCGGCTGCAGGCCCGGAATCAGCGCGGACAGGCCGGCCGGAATCGAATGCGCGATCGCGATCGCGGTGCCGCCGAGATAGAAACCGTGGACCAGAATGCCGGCGACCGCGCTGTGCGCAATGCCGGTGCCATCAGGCCATTTCGGCCGCGCGATGCCTGCGATGATCGCCATCAGGCCGACCACGATCGCCATGCGGATGGCGAGATAGGTCAAGGGATCGGCATTGTTGACGACGTATTTCGTGCCGATGAATCCGGTGCTCCAGAGCAGGACGAACAGGATCGGCGCCGCGCGGGCGGTCAGGGCTTCCGGATTGTGGTTCATTGCCGCCTCATTGCCCGATGGGGCCCTATGCGGCAATACGAATTTCCGGACGAGCGATGCTGCGCTGCGACGGGCAGCGGAAGCCGCGGTTTAACCGCTCACCATTCTTCCGGACAGGGATCGATGATTTTCCAGAGCTCGACCCCGTTCTTGATCTTCTTCATGTCGGTGGTGAGCCCGCCATTGCGGCGGATCCAGTCTTTCACCTTGTCGGGATAGTAGGACATCAGATCGGAGGTGCCCTCGGCGCTGGTGACCTTGATGCCGAAGGTGAAGGCCTTGTCGTAGTAAGCCTGGTGGAAGCCGAGGCTGGCGCGCGGAGTCACACAGATCTTGTTCATCGGCACGATGCCGAGCACGAGCGTGCAGGCCGAATTGCAGATGCCGTCGATGATGACGCGCTCGCCCTTCTCACGCACGCGCTTGTACTTGGCCTTGTACTCCTCGACATAGCCGCCGTGGTCGCGGGTGATGTGCAACTCGGCGCGCGCCGGCGTAGCGGCGGCGAGGCAGAGCGACAGCAGGCTCAAAAGCGGGATGCGCATGGCGACGTGACGGCGAAAGCCTTCAGGAATGGACCGACCTCGAAGGAGCCCCCCAAGGGCCGGCAGCAGGATTCTTAGCCGAATACTCTTTGGTCATACTTGTGTGGGGAATTCGTTAAGCATCCCGAAAAGGCCAAAAATGGGCAGCTTTCGACCGCATGTCCGGCAATTCTGTCACACCCACCCGGAAATCTGCGGGTTTGGGCCTGATTCCGCGTCTCCGGGCCGATGTCCTGGCCACCCGAAATTGCTATAAATGGCCGACCTATTCGCGGGTTCCGGAGAATCGAGATGAGCAAGTTGAAGCTTGTAGCCGCAGTTGCTGCCCTGTCGGCTGCAATCCTAGCCCCTGGCCTCGCGGAGGCGCGGGGACATCACCGGTATCACCGCTCCTACGCCAACCCGCTGCCCTATCCGATCAGCTATCTGCACAATTACGGGCCCGGCATCACCCCCGGGACCTTCGCCTATTACGACGGCCCGTCGACCAACCACTGCTACCGGGGCGCGGCCGCCTATATCGGCCAGGACGGCCGCCGGCACCCCTGCTACTGAGGCGCCGCACGTCCTTCCCCGCGGGCGCCCCTATCTCGCGGCGCCCGACCGGAGCAATTGCTTCTCGATCTCGTAGACCGGCAGCTTGACGAGGTCTTTACCGACCTCGCACTGAAGCGCCTTGCGCACCACGTCGGAATAGTCGGCGCGGATCATGCCCAGCGCACGCGGTGAGGCCACCATAGTCAGTGCCGAGGTCTCTCCCGCACTGACGGCGGCATCGAGACGGCCGGCCAAGCTCCGCAGGAAGGCGCGCTCAGCCTCATCGTGCCAATTGGTTTGTTCGACGGAGCTGCGCGCCCCGCCGGCCGCCCCATGCAATCGGGCCGGCGCATCGGTCCCTAGCGCGCCGGTCGATGGGTTGGGCTGCTCATGCACTTCCCTGGTGTGAAGGTTCGGAAACATCTCGTCGCCGAGATTTTCCAGAATGAGCGCCTTGCGCCCGTCGCACACGACCAGCCAGTCACCCTTGTCCAGTCTCATCTTGTCCATTGCACAGCTCCAAGCAACCCATGGGCCTGCCCTTCGAATTCCTCGAAGGGCTGGCCGTGCGGCAAGACTAGGGATGAAGCCGCGCCGACGAATTGCGCAGGATCAAGGATGGCGGCATGTCGTGCGGCACCTGCCGGCGCCAGCGCAACATTGGTCAGACGCTCGAACCTGGAATAGTCTGGCGCATTAAGGTCACGCCTGCGGCGGGCTCGCTGAAGATTTGTTCATCAGTATTACATTTCGGTTCCGCCACAATTTGATCAGAACATCATCGATATCCTGCATCGCGTCAGCGGAGGAAGACATCATGAAGCTCAAGATTGGCCTCGTCGCCGCATCCCTGTTCGGTGCCCTCGCGGCATCGCCGGCGGCGTCCGCCATGCCCATCGCGCCCGCACCTGCAACGCCAGAAGTCTCCGACGTCGAGCAGGTCCGCATGGTCTGCAACGCCTGGGGACGCTGCTGGTGGCGTCCGAACTATTATGGGTATTACGGACCGCGGCCGTACTACGGCCCCCGGTATTATGCGCCGCGCTACTACGGCCCACGCTATTATGGCTACGGCTATCGCCGCTGGTGATATCGAAGGGGCCCTTGGGGCCCCTTCGCTTTTGCGAGACCGTAGACCGCTTGCCCCGACCACCTGCGCGGCTAGCCTGGAGCAATTCCAAAACTGATCTAGATCAAAGATGAAATCCGTCACTTCGTCATTGTACGGAGATGGCCGATTTGATCGTTTTCCGATGCCCCCAGACGGGCATGAATGTGCAGACGCATTTGGAGAAGGGGCAAAGACAGGAGGGTCGGAGCTTTGCATCCTTTGCCTGTCCCGCGTGCACGCGCCTGCATTTCATCGACCTCGCCTCCGGCCAACCGATCAGCAGAGAAGATTGACGGTGACATTGATCTGCCGTGCCTCATGGCATGAGGTCCGCAATACTACGGCACGAAATCCGATTTACTGAAGCATGATGTTTCGCCATTGATGGCGATGCACCGACATCCATTTGCGTGTCACATTGCAGCAGCCGCCCAGACGCATGTTGTTCGACGCCCTCGTCCCGTCCTCCGCGCTCCAACTGATCGGCTTTGCCGACGTCGATGCGTTTCGGCCGATCGAGTCGATGGAGGACGCGAGGAGCATTCCGCTCGACGTTGCGAACTTCGCGGCGGCCCGCGCCGTTGTCTCCCTGCCGGCATGCCGCATCGTCGTGATGAGGTCGTTCGCGCGCATCCTCGACACCGCCTATCGGATGCCGGGCGGGATGGTGATCCTGGCGATGACCGACGACCTTCAGGCCAATTTCAGGGGTGTGGATCTCGACGCCCGCTTCTTCGTTGCACTGCGCGGTAATGATGAATGCCACTACGTCGAACCCCAGACCAATCATCACGCGATGATCATCCTCTCGCCTATCTTGCGAGACCGGGGCTGGTTCGATCGTGCCGACGATTTGCGGGCCTATGTCGCGAACCGGCCGGCCCTGCTCCACGCACGTCAGCTCCTGCTCGACATTCTGCGAACCGCATCGGTGCAGCCGCGCCTGTTCGAGACCACCGAGGTCGCCGCCCATCTCCAGGAAGGCTTGCTGCTCGCGCTCGATGATCTGTTTCGGATCGATCCCCTGTCAGATCGGAGCACCTCCGTTCGCAGCGAGCGGTCGATCAAACTCGTTCAGCAGATCGACGATTACGTCGCAGCCTATCCGACCGCTCCGATCTATACGGCTGATCTCGCCAGCGAGTTTGGCGTCTCGATCCGGACGCTCGGCGGCGCGGTCAGCAAGGTGCGTGGCATGAGCCTGCACCAGTACATTCGCCTCAAAAGACTGTGGGCGACCCGCGCTCGCCTGCTCAAAGGCGGCGGCGCCACCGTCGCTACATGCGCGCGCGCCCAGGGTTTCCATCATCTCGGTGAGTTCGCCGCAGCATACCGCGCGACCTTCCACGAGGCGCCCTCGGACACGCTGGCCCGTGGCCGGCAAATCCGAGTGTCGGCAGGCTGACGCCGCAGGCCCACGCGATGGTGACCGGCATCAGTGCTGATACAGAACAGATCTAGAACGAAGGACAGGCGTGGCGCGCTCGGAAGGATTCGAACCTCCGACCCTCGGAATCGAAATCCGATGCTCTATCCAGCTGAGCTACGAGCGCCCTGGCCCAGCATTGGGCCGCAACCGAGACGCGCTTGTCCACTGCTGGCGAGCCCGCGCAGCGGACGGCGTTCGGATGGGTTCGCATTAGCAGAGAGGCCGACCAATAAAAAGCCCCACCCGCCTCCGTTCGAGACGAGTCGAAGGCGCCCTCACCAGGTCGTGTTGAAGAGGCCGAAATGCGGCTGCTGGGCCATCATCATCGGCTGTGCCTGTTGCGGCGCCCGATGCGTCCTGACGACTTTGCGCTTGGGCTGAGCCTGGGCCGGAGAAGCCGCGGCAGCCTGAACCTGGGCCTCGGTCTTCCGGGCTGCGGCGGCGGTATCGGCCTTCGGGCCCGGCGTGAACTGGGCGAACGTCTCGCGGACCCGCACCTTGGCCGACATCTCGGCCAATGCGGGCGACATGCCAGCCTGCACTGGCGGCTGAGGCGCAACGACGGCGGTCTTCATCGCAGGCGCGGCGATGGTCGGCTGGCTGGTGTCGAGCACGACACGTTCAGGCAAATGGCGATCGGACCGGATTCGGATCAGCGGCTGGTCGTTGCTCGCGGTCGCAACAGCTTGCGCCACGGGTGCTGCCGGCAGCATGAAATCCGCCGCAAACAACAGTGTGAGCAAAGCTCCACCGACAAAGATGAAATACCGAAAGATGGGCATTGGCCGCGCTCCGCCCCCCGCATCCCCGCGTGGGCTCTTCGCCTTAACAGGCGATTCTCTAGTTGGTTCCTGGCCCTGCCCCTTTGGTTCAAATGGCAACGCCAAGTATTTTGGCCAAGACCTGCGGATGGTAACTTTTGCGCTATCCGGAAAAATGCCGCCCTTTAGGCGCGGCGTGCTGCAACCAGCGAACACTTCGCCTGGTCGGCATTCACATTGACGAAGCCGACGGGAATATGCGCATAGGTCTTGCGGCTCTTCATGCTGACAGCGTCCGCCAGCACACGACTGCGATCAGTGAGATGACTGCCGTCGCGCCGCGCGAACACGCAGACGATCTCGACGTCCTTTACGGCATAGTCATTGTCGTTTCGCAGCGTGAACGTCACCAGCGCCTTCGAGCCGAGGCCGCCGCGGCGCCAGGTCTGCGATGAAATCCTGAGACGACCAAGTTCTGCCATTGCCGGCGCCTGAGCTGCGGAAGACGGCGAGCCCGCAGCTGCTGCATCGCCTGAAGGAGCCGTCTCGACGGCTGCCAGGCCGGTGGTCACCGGTTCCGCGCTATTGCCTTTGGAGAGAGGCAGTAGCATCCAGATTCCGCAGCCGACAATGATCGCTGCCAGCAGCCACAGCAGGCTTCGGCCAAACGAGACGCTCGCAACCGTCACGGCCCGCGCCAATCGCTCGCCAGTCCCGGCGCAACGCCCCAACCCGAACCGGTCAAGCCTAACGTTCATGGTTTTCATCACCGACAGCGGCTGAAGCACGTCCTACGACGGACTAAGCCACCGTTTCACTTAATCGGGAACACGAACTAAGGTTCCCGGCCCGGTGCGAATCAGCAAAGACGGTGGCGATCGCCGGCTGGGGCCGTTAAACATGCGGCGCAACATCGAAAGACCGCGTTGGGAGAGAATGAAATGCCAGTCGTCACTTGGGATCACGTCCATCTGCGCAGCCCTGATCCGGAGGCTACGGCGGCCTGGCTGCGGGACATCCTCGGTGGCGAGATCGTGCGCGCGCCGGGACGGATCGACGTGAACCTTGGCGGCGCCAGGGTCTTCATCGCGCCGCTCGAGGGCGACGCCGCCGTAAGCCCACCGCCCCCGCATCCGCATCAGGGCCTCGATCATTTTGGTCTGACGGTAAAAGACATCGACGCCGTCGCCGCCGAGATCAAGGCCAAGGGCGTCACCTTTACGCGCGAGCCGACGACGATCAGGCCCGGCGTACGCATCTGTTTCATCCGCGGCCCCGAAGGCATCTCCATCGAGCTGCTCGAGCGCGACAAGAAGTATACCTGACGCGGCCCGAACGGCATCAGGCATCGGCCCTCCGGGGCGAAGCGCTGCCCCGGTGGGCCTACGTCATGCTACCGGGCATAAAGCAGCGGATGGTGACGCCCATGTAGCCGTAGATCGGCCAGACCATGGTCCGTCCGACCCGGTTCGGCTCCGAGATCACGGCTTCCTCCGGCACGTCCACCCAGACGAGTTCCTGCGGCTGGCCGTCGATGGCGGAGCCATAGCGCGGGACGCGGACACGATAGTGCCCGTCCTTGCTGTCCCAGTCGGAGTCCGAGAGCGCCGAGCCGTCGGCGTCGGAGCAGCACGGCCCCTTGCCGCTACGCAGACCGTCGAACCAGGCCTTCAAATCCGCATTGGTGTTGACGAACTGGCCACGGTCACGCGCGTGCCCGAAGGGAGCCGCGAGCGCAATCAGGCCCAAGGCGCACGCCAGCCTTGTCACGCTTAGCCAGCGTGTCGCGCTGCCGATCCGCCGTCGTTCGCTTTTGCAATTCGTGGGACGCGCACCGTACAGACGCGGCTCATCGCCGCCGGAATCGATCCAGTTGCTCACGTTCGTCTTGCTCCAGCACTCCGCGGCCAGTGCAACAATGGTTATGCATTTCGCGGGCCAACTCCGATTCGCAACGTTTGGCCTCGCCTCATCATCAGACCGTCATGACGGCGTCACGCACAAGCCGGGACAACTACGGCTCGCGACGGCAGCTCCCGCCAACCGGCAAAAGTGACGCGTTGCGCCGGCGGACGCGCTTTGGCATAAATGCTCTACCGGTTACGCCATTGGGCGATGGCGGCCGACCTGCGGGACGTTATGAAGAACGGCCTCTATTCGATTCACGTAACCCTGCTCGACGGTCGAGTCGGCAAGGGCAGTGGCGTCATTCTCTTCCGCGACGGCAAGATTCTTGGCGGCGACGCCTACCTTTATTACACCGGCAGCTACACGGTGAAGGGCAACAACACCTTCAAAGGCGAGGTCCTGGTGCAGCGCCACACCTCGCCGCGCGGCGACGACAATCCGCTGTTCGGCGGCCCCGCCCCGGTCGGCATCGGCGTCAGCGGCACCTTCACGGAGACGCGCGGGGAGATGACTGGTACGGCGCTGGTCGGCAAGGCCAGCCAGATCTTCGGCGCGACGCTGCACAGGCTCGCCGACGTCGATTAGGGCGTGCCGCCATAAGTCACGACGCACGGCCCAAACTAGTCCGCAGCAAGCCCCTGACATCCTAAGCAATAGATCGTATGCAGTAGGGATGCCTGGATCGTGGACATATCGCCCATGGGCACGTGACGCGGCGATCGAGCTCGGCCACCTCGCGGCGGCTCAGTCAGTCGCGCTCGCCTGTCACGTACATCCGGATGTCCAGGTTGCCGCCGTCAGCGAAGGATGGCGCATGTACGTGACCACGGTCGGAGAGTTCCGCGCCATCGCGGGCGATATCGTCGTCATCCCGGCGGACGTACCGCACGCCTCGCACGGCGGCGCCGGCTCGATCGTCAGCCATCTCTATCTATCGAGCGATCATGCGGCGGTGAAAGGGATCTCTGGGCCGCTCTGTATCCGCAACTCGCGGGCAACCTTGCCGGACGAGATGCTCGACGCGATCGGCTCGTGCCCGAGACGTCTCACGCGGCCGGCCCGATGTGCCGCGCTGACGGAGCTGGTTTCGTGCGACGATCTCGCCATCCGCACGATCGCGGCACGGCAGGGTCGATCGACAGATGGCTTCATTCGGCTGTTCAAGCGAGAGGTTGGAATGACCCCCGCCGCCTATCGTCTTGCGCTGCGACTGGCGTGGGCACGCTCGCGTTTGAAGCGCGGCGACACCGTCGCCGACGTGGCTTATGCCGGCTCGTTCTCCGACCAGAGCCACCTGGGTCGCCTGTTTCGACGCGCTTACGGCGCAACGCCTGCCGCCTACCGTTCAGCGTTCGCGGATTGAGACGGTCGATTTCGTTCCAGACGTGAATTGGCCTCGGGCGCTAAGCTGGCTCCACCTCTCCATGCCACTGCGAGCCGCGCATGAACCTCTTGGCACCTTTCGTGGTCCTGTCCGCAGGCCTGAGCCTCGCCTTTCAGCAGGTGCTGAACGCCAGTCTTGGCAACGCCATCCAATCCGCGCGGTGGGCGGCGTTCGTGAGTTATCTTGGCGGAACAATCGCGTTGCTGCTGGTTCTGGTCGCCGTGCGCGAGCCGATACCCGCTGCCGCCCTGGCCGGACGAGCTCCTTTGATCGCATGGACCGGGGGAATCTTCGGCGCGATCTTCATCGCGACCGGCATCCTCATGGTGCCGCGCCTCGGCGTGGCGACGGTATTGACATTGATCGTCGTGGGTCAGTTGCTCGGTTCGTTGGCGTTCGACCACATCGGGATGTTCAGCCTGCCGCACCATCCGATCACGTTGACACGCATTTTGGGCGCAGGGTGTCTCATCCTGGGCGCGGCTCTCGTTCGCGGGTAACGATCGCCGAAGCGCCGCGCTAATGAGTCCGCCACCTGGTCATTCCGCCGCCTGTTCGAGCGGCGCTATGCGCGGCAGGATCATCTGGATGCGCGTGCCGCCGCCCGGCTCGGAATCGAGATCGAGCCGGCCGCCGAGCCGGTTGGTGACGATGCTGTAGACGATGTGCAGGCCGAGGCCGGTGCCGCCCTGGTCGCGTCGCGTCGTGAAGAACGGATCGAAGGCGCGGCGGCGGACGTCGAGCGACATGCCGCAGCCATTGTCGGAGAAGATGATCTCGACATTGTCCTTGCCGGACTCGCGCACCTGGATGTCGATGGTCCCCGGCCGGCCGTCCGGGAAAGCGTGCGCCACCGAATTGAGAAACAGGTTGGTCAGCACCTGGCCGTAAGGGCCGGGATAGCTGTTCATGGTGAGGTCCGGCTGACACTCGACGTTGAGCGTCAGATTGTGCTTGCGCAGGCCGGGTCGCAGGCTCATCACCACCTGCTCGGTGAGGTCGCCGAGGTCGAAGCTGCGCTGGTCCGAATAGTTGCGGTCGGCCGCGACCTGCTTGAACGACTGGATCAGCTCGGCGGCGCGGTTGAGGTTGGAGACCAGCTGCGAGGAAGCATCGCGGCTGGTGTTGAGGAAGTCGTTGAGCGTGGAGCGGCGGAGTTCGCCGCGCTCGACCTCAGCCGTGAACATCGCGGTCTTGCGCTCCAGCGCGGAGGCGACAGTGAGGCTGATGCCGACCGGATTGTTGACCTCGTGCGCGACGCCGGCGACCAGACGCCCGAGCGCGGCGAGCTTCTCCGCCTCGATCAGCGAGGCCTGAGTCTCGCGCAGATTGCGCAGCGCGGTCTCGGCGGCTTCCTTGGCTTTGCGCATCTCCTGCTCGCCGCGCTTGCGCTCGCCGATGTCGAGCGCGACGGTGACGATGCGCTCGATCTCGCCTTCGGCGTCGAGCAGCGGCAGCTTGTTGACCAGCCATTGCCGCATGTTGCCGGAGGCGTCCTTGTACTCCTCCTCATAGAAGCCGAGTCCCTTGCGGAACTTGAGCACGCGCTTGTCGCTCTCGTCGGACTTGGCCGCGCCGTAGCGCGACATCAGGTCGGCCGTGGTGCGACCGAGTGCGTCGCCCGGCTCGATGCCGAAGATGCCGGCCATGTAGCGGTTCATCAGCACGTAGCGCAGGTCGCGGTCCTTGACATTGATCACCGCAGGCACGGTGTCGATGACCTGCTGGAGCAGGCGCCGGCCTTCGGCGATGGCGTCTTCCGCCCGCTTCTGGTCGGTGATATCGCGCAGCGTGCCCTCATAGCGGACGATGTTGCCCTGCTCGTCCCGCACGCCGGTGGCGCTGTCGGAGAGCCACAGGATGTTGCCGCTGCGCTGGCGTACCTGATATTCGAACTCGCGCACCATGCCGTCGCGCGCCATCAGCCGCTGATATTCGGCACGCGCCTCGGGGTGGACGTAGATCGTATGGGCGATGTCGTTGATGCTGTCGATGAGGTGCTGCGGGCTGTCATAGCCCATCATCCGCGCCAGCGCCGGATTGGCGTTGAGGAGGTCGCCGGCCGGTGTCGTCACGTAGATGCCATCGACCGATCCCTCGAACAATTTGCGATAGCTCTCCTCGGCGAGGCGCTGCTCGGTAAGCGCGCGCACCGCCGCTTCGCGCGCGGTGTCGGCCTCCTCGAGCGCGCGGCGGAACACCTCGGCCGCCCGTGCGATGTCACCGATCTCGTTGTCGACGTCGGCGGACGGGATCGACGTGTCTTTCTGGCCCGCCGCAAGCGCGCGAATGGAGCGCGCGATCTGGGCGAGCGGACGGACGGTCCTGCGCACCACGAACAGCGCGGCGCCGATGCCGATCAGCACGCCGACCGTACCGAGCACGATGCTCTGCCACCGCGCCTCGGTCAGCGTGCGGGCAAAATCGCGCGACAGCACGTGGCCGCGCCGCGCGCTGACCTCGCGCAGCAATTCGGTGACGCGGCCAATCAGCCGGCCCTCGGTGCCCAGCACCTCGCGGTCGATGTCGGCGATCTGCCGCTCGCGGACGGCGACCGCCATGATCGCCTCGGCGTAATCGTTGACGGCCGACCTCAGCTTGCCATCGGCGATGTCCATCGCCCGCATTCCCTCCGCGGCCTGCTCGGCCGCGGACGGGTTGCGCGCCAGCAGTCCGAGCGCGATGCGGCTCTGCGCCTCAGACAGGCGGGAGGCCAGCTCGCGGTCCGCAGTGCCGGCGACGGCCGCGTCGAACCGGTCGCGCAGCGGCGGCAGGCCGGCGAGCAGCTGGGCGCGCCGGTCGATCAGGGTCGAGATCCGTTCCAGGCCGGTCCGGTAGGTCGCCAGCCGCTCGGTGACCCCGTCGATCATGTCCTGCTGCTCGGGCGCGAGCTCGATGCGGGTCTTCTTCAGGATGTCACTTAAGGCGGAAGCCGCCTCGCCCACCTGCTGGAACTGGATGCCGGCGCCGGGATCGGTGACGAAGTCGCGCGCGGCAAGGCGCAATTCGTTCATGCGGCGGTCGATGTCCTCGGCGAGGTCCCCGACGCTCTGGAGCCGTTGCAGCTCGGCGAAGGTGGTGTCGATATGCCGGATCGCGATCACGCTCGCGGTCGAGGTGACGATGATCACCGCCAGCACCAACAGGAAGCTGCCGAAGGTGAGCTGGCCGATGGAGAGCGAAAAAGTTCGCTTTTTCTCAGGGGTCGGCGTCAATTCGGCGGACATTGGTGTTTGGGGGACCGGGCTATTGGAGGTCCAATATACGACGTATTGCGCCCCCGGGGGAACATGCCTCTGGCCGCCGAATATCCTTAATATCGGGCCTGCCGCCCCTCCTCCGTTTCGGACTATGAGCCTTTGAGGCTTGTCCGCCGCCGGGCCGGGATCGTCATGGCGGCAACGCCGAGGACGACGCAGGCCAGCCCGATCCAGGCGGTCCGGCTCAAGGTCTCACCGAGGAAGGCGACGCTGATGGCAACCCCGATGGGGACGCGCAGATAGGCCTGCGCGGTGGTCCCGACCGAGCCTAGGGTCTGGATCAAGCGGAAGTAGATCGCAAACGCTGCTGCGGTCGAGAACACCGCGAGCGCCAGCAGAGCCAACACGGACGCCAGCGAGGGCGACAGCGTCCAGGGTTGCTCGACGACGAGCGAGGCCGGGATCAGCACCGCCGCGTCAGCAGCGAGCCGGCGGCGGGAGCCATGGGATCGAGCCCCTTGAAACTGCGGCCGAAGATCGCGGCGCAGGCATAGCAGATCGTCGCGGCCACGATCGCCGCCTCCGCCAGCAGGCCGCTGCCGATGTCATGGAAGGCATCGACGCCGACGATCAGCAGGATGCCGGCCATGCCGGCGATCACGCCGAACAGCTTTCGCGGCGTCGTCGCCTCGTGGTGGGTGATCAGCGCCGTGAGCAGGAACGTGAAGATCGGCCCGGCCGAGTTGAGGATGGTGGCGAGCGCGGCATCGACATGGCGCTCGCCCCAGGCGATCAGCGTCCAGGGGATCACGCTGTTGAGCACCGCCTGAAACGCGAAGCGCTGCCAGGTCGCCGCATCCGTCGGCATCCTGATGCCCCGCAACCACATGACGGCCAGCAGCAACAGGCCCGCGATGGCGGTGCGCGCCGCAATCAGCGTGATCGGCGGGATGGTGGCGACGCCGAGCTTGATGAAGGTGTAGGAGCCGCCCCAGAGCGTTGCGAGCGCGACCAGCAACGCCAGTTCGACGGCGATGTTGGTACCCTGCCGGTTGTTCATGCGTTGCGTCCCGTCCATTCGCGATGAACGGAACCTAGCGCGTCCGCAGCCGCCGATACTTCGTTTGGTGTCGAACTATCCTAGCCGAGCGCCCCGACCTCGAACACCTCGCCGTCGTAGCCGGCCTCGCGGGGAATGCGGAGCTGACGGCCGGTTTCAGTCTTGGTCATCACAGGCATGACCGTGACGATCGACATCCCAAGGGCGTGCTCCAGTGCGGCACTCACGTTTGGCTGCTTGGCGAGCCGGATCAGATTGCGCGTGGTCGGGAACGGCAGCTTGAAGCGGCCGCTCTCCCCGCCCTCCACCGCCTCGCGCGGCGAGACCCAGATCGAATCCGTGGACTCGCGACCATCATGGGCGCCGAGCTGATCGGGCGGCGCTGCCGCAAGAAAGAACCAGGTGTCGAAGCGCTTCGGCATGCCCTCCGGCGTGATCCAGTGCGCATACGGCACGAGCGTGTCGAGCGCGAGCTGGAGGCCGTTATCTTCGAGGATTTTTAGGAAGCTAATATTATGCTCGTTGAGCGCGACGCGATGCGCATCCGCGATCTCGCCGGCACGCTTGGCGTCGACCGGCGCGCCCGAATCCTTCGATCGCGCCAGCAGGATGCCGCTTTCTTCAAAGGTCTCGCGGATCGCGGCAATCCGAAAGCCGCGGTCCGCTTCGCTGAGGCCCTCGCCGCCCGAATAAAGATCGGCGCGAGCGACGATCTCCTTGTCGCCGGCATCGACGCTGCCGCCGGGAAACACCAGCGCGCCCGAGTTGAACTCGATCTGATGATGGCGAACCATCATGAAGACCTCGATCTCGTCGCGGCTCTTGCCGTCGACACCCGCACCGTCGCGCAGCAGGAGAATGGTCGAGGCAGGGCGTGATGCGACAGCTTCAGCCATGCGACTAACCTGCGGCGCTGGATTGCGGGCCGAGATTGGCGCGCTTGTCGACGCGGGCGACGCGCGAGAGGAGATAATCGACCTCCGCCTTCGCCGTCGGGGTGATGGTCGCGCCGGGCTTGCGCTGCGCGCTGGAGGCGATGATGCCACGCTTCTGCAGCACATATTTGCGCACGGCAAGGCCGGCGCCCGGCTGCTGCTCGTAGCGGATCAGCGGCAGATGCGCGTCGAACAGATCATGCGCGGCGTCGCGCTTGCCCTCCTTGGAGAGGCGCACGACGTCGATCAAGAGTTCCGGGAAGGCATAGCCGGTCATGGCACCGTCGGCGCCGCGCTCCATCTCGAAATCCAAAAAGAGCCCGCCATTGCCGCAGAGGATCGAGAGCGGACGGAGCGAGCCGTCCTTCTGGAAATTGCGCAGGGTCGAGATCTTTTCCAACCCCGGCCAGTCCTCGTGCTTGAGCATCACGCAATTCGCATTGTCCGTGACGATCTTGCGGATCACGGCGGGGGTGAACACCACCGAGAGGGTCAGCGGATAGTCCTGGAGCACCCAGGGCACATCCGGGCCGATCGCCTCGGCGGCCTGCTTGAAATAGCCGACGATCTGGTCGTCGGTGCGGAGCGAGGGCGGCGGCGCGATCATGACGCCGGCCGCGCCCGCATCCATCGAGGCCTTCGCCAGCGAGCGCATGGTGGCAAAACCCGGCGCGGAGACGCCGACGATTACCTGCATCTTCTTGGCGCGCTTGACGAAGCGCACCGCCACCTGCTCGGCCTCGGCGGCATCGAGCTTCGGCGCCTCGCCGAGGATTCCCAGCACCGTGACGCCGTCGCAGCCGACCTCCTCGTAAAAATCGCTCAGGCGGTCGATCGAGCGCTCGTCGATCCGGCCGTCGTCGTGGAACGGCGTCGGCGCGATTGCGAAGGTGCCCTTGGCGTCGGCGGTGAGTTTCATCGTCTTCCTTGTTTCTCTCTGTCGATGGCTAAAACCGCCGCGCCCCCATCTTGATCTGCTCCTCGGAGAAGAAGATCTCCTTGGCGTGATCGACGATGTCCTGGGCCTTCCAGCCCGTGTGCGGCGGTTTCCAGCCTTCCATTTCCATCATCCGCATTTCGCGCACGCCGCGGGGCCCGGACACGCCCAGCACCTTGCCGGTCTGGTCGCCCGACAAATCGCTGACCATGTATAGCACGGCCGGTGCGATGCCGTCCGGCCCCAGCGCCGCCGAGGGGTTCTCCTTATAGCGGGGCAGGTCTGCGGTCATGCGGGTCAGCGCGCCCGGGGCCAGCGTCCAGATCCGGATGTTGTACTTCCGCCCTTCGATCGCCAGCACGTTGGACAGGCCCCAGATGCCACCCTTGGCCGCGCCGTAATTGGTCTGGCCGAAATTGCCGATCAGGCCCGAGGTCGAGGAGGTGTTGACGATGACCCCGCCGCCGTTTTCCCGCATCCAGCGAAACACCGGCATAGTGCAACAGAAAGTGCCCTTCAGATGCACCTTGATGACCTTGTCCCAGTCGGCTTCAGACGCCTTGTGAAAGGTCTGGTCGCGCAGGATGCCGGCGTTGTTGACGAGGATGTCGGCGCGGCCAAAGTGCTTGATGGCGTCGTCGAACACCGACTGACCGCCCTCCATGGTGGAGATGTCGGCGCCGTTGGCGACCGCCTTGCCGCCCTCCGCCTTGATCGCATCGACCACAAGCTGCGCCATGGACTTGTCAGCGCCGGAGCCGTCGCGGGGGCCGCCGAGGTCGTTGACGACGACGGACGCCCCTTCCCGCGCGAACAGCTTTGCATAGGCCTCACCGAGCCCCCCGCCCGCGCCGGTGATCAGCGCAACCTTGCCGTCGAGTAGTCCCATGGTGGCTTCTCCCTGTTTGCTTTTTCTTCCACCTCGCCCCGCTTGCGGGGAGAGGTCGATCGCGTAGCGATCGGGTGAGGGGGTACAGGTCTCAAGACCGTCACGGCTCGTGGTGAGAGCCCCTCACCCCACCCTCTCCCCGCTAGAGCGGGGCGAGGGAGTGAACCGCCGGTGCCCGCCTAACCCAGCACCGTCTTGCCGTTCTTGATCACGGTGACGCCGCGCGACTTCACCTTGGCTTCGAACGAGATCGTGTTGCCGTCCTTCCAGAGGTCCATGGTCACGGTCTCGCCGGGATAGACTGGCGAAGAGAACCGCGCGACGTGCTGGCGGAAGGCGGAAGCGTCGTAATCGGCATAGGTCTGCAGCACGCCGCGGCAGGTGATGCCGTAGGTGCACATGCCGTGCAGGATCGGGCGCGGGAAGCCGGCCTTCTTGGCGAACTCGGGATCGGAGTGCAGCGGGTTGCGGTCGCCGCAGAGGCGATAGACCAGCGCCTGGTCAGGGCGCGTGACGATGTCGATGGTCTTGTCCGGCGAACGCGACGGGATCTTGTGCGGATCGGGCTGGGTCAGGTTTGGCCCGCCAAAGCCGCCATCGCCGCGGGCGAAGCGCGAGGCCACCAGAGTAGCCAGCTTCTCGCCATTCTCGTTCTTCAGCACGGTCTGGTGACTGATCACCACGCCCTTGTCCTTGCCCTTGTCGTAGACCTCGAGCACGGAGGAATCGGCGGTGATGCGCGCGGCGACCGGCAGCGGCTGGTGGAAGGTGATGTCGCGCTCGCCGTCTACCACCATGACGCGGTTGAGGTTCATTTCGCCCGGTCCCGAACCCCAGGCGGCGACGGAAGCAAACGTCGGCACCACCTTGAGCGGCCGCGGCGTCAGCGTGCCCTCGTTGACGAAGGCGAGCTCCTTCTCGTCCATGGGATCGGCGCCGAGGCCGATGCCGTAGGCATAGAGCATGACCTCGCGGTCGGTGTAGGCATATTTCTGGCCGATGTTCTTGAGGGCCTTGAGCTCTTCGTATCTGGCGGACATGTTGTTTGTCTTCCTCCGGAATTTCACCGGCGCTTATCAATGTGCCCTCTCCCCTTGTGGGAGAGGGCCACGAGGTGCCGGCCACATACGCATTTGGGTGAGGGGTTGCTTCCGCGTTGAAATCTCTCTCCGCGGAGACAGACCCCTCATCCGGCGCTTCGCGCCACCTTCTCCCACAAGGGGAGAAGGAAGAAAGTAATCAAGCCGGCGTAAAAAACGGCAGCGGTGCGCCGTCGGTCGGCTTGAACACCACCTTAACCTTCTGGCCGATTCTGAGCTTCTCGAGGTCGCAGTCGACGAAATTGGTCTGCACCGATGGCCCCTCCTTCAGCGTGACGTAGCCGATGGCATAAGGCCCGGTCGGCGACTTCCGCATCAGGCTGTAGGTGTAGATCGTGCCCTCACCGGACGCCTGCTCCCACACCGTCTTGTCGGAGTAGCAGAACGGGCAGATCGAGCGCGGGAAGTAATGCGCTTCGCCGCAGGCGGTGCAGCGCTTGATCATGAACTTGCCCTCTTTCGCCGCATCCCAGAACGCAGCGGTCTCGGGGTTCGTCACCGGGGCCGGATACTTTTTCACTTCGCTCATCACACGCGCTCCAGAATGGCGGTCGAGGCGGCGTGGCGGACGCCCAAGAGCCCGCCGGTGCCGTGGGCGATGGCGAGATCGCAATTCTTGACCTGCACCTTCGGATGCGCCTCGCCGCGCAACTGCCTGACAGCCTCGATGATCTTGGTCATGCCGCCGCGGTTGACCGGATGGTTGCTGCAGAGGCCGCCGCCGTCGGTGTTGAACGGCAGCTTGCCAACACCCGAGATCAGATTGCCGTCGGCAACGAACTTGCCGCCCTCGCCCTTCTTGCAGAAGCCGAGATCCTCGAGCTGCATCAGCACCGTGATGGTGAAGCTGTCATAGATCGAGGCGTATTTGATGTCCTTCGGCGTGATCCCGGCTTCCTCGAACGCACGCGGGCCGGACCAGACGCCCGCGGAATAAGTGAGATCGAGATCCTTGCCGCCGCGCGGGCCCTTCATGGCTTCGCCATGACCGATCAACCTGACCAGCGGCTTCTTCAGGCTCTTCGCGATCTCCGACGTGGTCACGATCAGCGCGCCGCCGCCGTCGGAGACGACGCAGCAATCCATGCGATGCAGGGGATCGGAGATCATCGGCGAGTTCAGCACGTCCTCGACGGTGACGACGTCCTTGAGCATCGCATGCGGATTGTACTGCGCGTGATGGGAGGCCGCGACCTTGATCCAGGCGAGCTGCTCGCTGGTCGTGCCATAGTCGTGCATATGGCGCATGGCACACATGCCATAGGCATTGTGCGTGGTCGCGCCGTACGCGGACTCGAAATCGACCTCGGCACCGGCCGCGCGCGGCGGCATCACGCCGGTGCGCGGCTTGCCGGCGAGCGTAACGAGCGCGATCGAGCACTTGCCCGCGGCGATCGCCTCGGCGGCATGGCCGAGATGGATGATGTACGAGCAGCCGCCGGTCTCGGTGGAATCGACGTGGCGGAGTTTTTTGGTGTTCAGGCCGAGATAATCGACCATCGGCCAGGCGCCGCCGGGCGCATCGCCCGCGCAGAAATAACCGTCGACATCGTCCTTGCTGATCCCGGCATCCTCGATCGCGCCCTTGGCGACCTCGGCATGGAGCTGGGCGGTGGATTTGTCCGGCGCATGCCGGGTCGGGTGTTCAAAAATCCCGGCAATGTAGGCCTTGCCCTTGATGGTCAAACTTCAGGTCTCCGATCGCGTTTCTTCTTGGCTCTTTTTTCTGAACCGCACCGGCCTGATTGGCAAGCGCGGAAATATTCCGTCGGGCGAGAGGGCAGCGGGTGGGCGCAACTGGAGTCCAGCCGAAATCCCGGCCGCGGATAGGAAGCTAACCTGCCTGCCGCGTCGTCATTGCGAGGAGCCCTTGCGACGAAGCAATCCAGAGTCCCTCCGTGGAGGATTCTGGATTGCTTCGCTGCGCTCGCAATGACGGAGTTCGCGGATAGCGACGTCGCTCTTTCCATTCACAACTAAATCGCAGACACACGCCCGCATCCTCGCGGCGGGTTCGCCCGAGTTTTGCTCCCGTCTTGCTCCCCCTCCAAACAGAGGGCGCAGGGAAGACCGGGTGCCGGCTGGGCACCCACGGTCCGCTGTGCGCGAAATGCGCGAAGAACAGATGCACAGCGGCATACAGGTGAAGCCAAACATCCGGCCTTCCCTGCGCAGTGGCTTTACGGCTTATGTCGCGCTCTCCCCGGGGAGCGATGCACTATTGCCCCCGTCGCCTTGCGAGTGATCGCAAGACTTGACGCACAGACCCCGGGCGCCAGGACCACACGATTTTGCCGTACGCGAGACCGCGCCCGTCGTGCACGCGAGACAATCCCCCGTGCGACGCAGCCCGCGTCCACCGCCGCTCACCCCGCGTTTCGTGACGATCGCGATACGCCCCTCTGACTGGGATGAGGTGAGCGATAGCTACGATAATTCCGAATTTCGGTAAAGTGGAATATTTTTCCGCTAGCGGATTGACCCATGGCATGAGTGTTTTGCGCGACGGGCAACGCAAGGGGTGGTGCCGTAGGGTGGGCAAAGGCGCAACGCGCCGTGCCCACCATCTCGCCGAAATCAATCCTGAAGACGTGGGCACGCTTCGCTTTGCCCACCCTACAGGACTGCCTACTCGGCTGCGATCTGCCGTGGCGCCGGCGGTGGGTTGGCGAGGTCCGCGGCGAGCTGGGCATAGCGGGCCTTGGCGTCGTTCACCGCCTTCTCCTTCACCGGGCCATAGCCGCGGATACGGTCGGGCAGTGAGAGCAGTTCGACGGCGGTGTCGATCGTGACCGGCGACAACAGGCCGAGCACGGTGGCGACGTCCTTTTCATAGCCGGCGATCAAATCGCGCTCGAGCTTGCGGTCGGCGCTGCGGCCGAAGATGTCGAACGGGGTGCCGCGCAGGAATTTGAATTTTGCCAGCACGCGGAAGACGTTCAGCATCCACGGGCCGAAGGCGCGCTTCTTCGGACGGCCCAGCGCGTCGACGCCGCTGCTGAGGATCGGCGGTGCCAGATTGAAGGTGAACTTGAAGTCGCCCTCGAACTGGTCGCGGAGCTGCTGCTCGAAGGCGCCATTGCTGTAGAGGCGTGCGACTTCGTATTCGTCCTTGTAGGCCAGGAGCTTGGCGTAGTTCACCGCGACCGCGCGCGGCAGTGCATCGCCATAGCCGCCCTGCTTGGCGGCATCGCGAACCTGGTCGACCAGCTTGCGATAACGCTTGGCGAGACGATTGTTCTGGTAGGCGGTGAGATGTTTGGCGCGGTGCTCGATGACCTCGTCCAGCGTCATCGCCTCCAGGGTCTTGGGCGCGACGACCTCGTTCGTCCCCTTCAGCATGTCGGCAAGGCGCTTGGGGTCGGCGACCGCAAGGCGTCCGAGGCGGAAGGCCTCCTTGTTCATCTTGATCGAGACGCCGTTGACTTCGATGGCTTGCTCGATCGACTCCGCCGACAGCGGGAACAGCCCCTTCTGATAGGCGTAGCCCATCATCATCATGTTGGTGGCGATGGCATCGCCGAGCAGCTGCTCGGCCGGTCTGGTGAAATCGAAGAATACGGAGTCCTTGTGCAGCGCCGTCTCCAGCACCGCGTTCAACTTGCGGGTCTGGAAGTTGAAATCGCGGTTGAGGATGAAGTCGGCGGTGGGGATGACGTGGCTGTTGATGATGCCGTGCGTGCGGCTGGAGTCACAGAGTGAGATCGTATCCTTGGCAACCGCGACCACCTCGTCGGCTGCGAGTACGAGATCGGCCGTGCCGGTGACGATGCGCGAGCAGGTCACCTCGGCCGGATGATCTGATAGCCGCACATGGCTGAGCACCGCCCCGCCCTTCTGCGCCAGGCCCGACATGTCGAGGATCATCGAGGCCTTGCCCTCGATATGAGCGGCCATGCCGAGCAGCGCGCCGATGGTGAGTACACCGGTGCCGCCGACACCGCCGACCGCGATGTTGTAGGGCTTTTCCAGCGTCGGTCGCGAGGCCGGTTCCGGCAGCTCGCCGATCTCGCTGAGCTCCGCCGGCGCGCGGTGGCGCGGCGCACCGCCGTCTATCGTGACGAAGGACGGGCAGAAGCCCTTCAGGCAGGAATAGTCCTTGTTGCAGGACGACTGGTTGATGGCGCGCTTGCGTCCGAACTCGGTCTCCAGCGGCTCGACCGAGATGCAGTTCGACTGCACAGAGCAGTCGCCGCAGCCTTCGCAGACCGCCGGGTTGATCATGACCCGGCGCGCCGGATCTTCCATCAGGCCGCGCTTGCGGCGGCGACGCTTCTCGGCCGCGCAGGTCTGCACAAACACGATCGCAGACGTGCCCTTGTATTCGCGGCACATCTTCATGACGTTGTCGAGCTCGTCGCGGTGATACTTCTTCACGCCGGGCGCGATGGTGTCGGCCGGGTAAGCGTCGGGGTTTTCCGAGACCAGATAGAGCTCGCGGATGCCTTCGGCGTAGAGCTGCTGGGTGATCTGCTGCGGCGAGAGATCGCCATCATGGCGCTGACCGCCGGTCATGGCAACGGCGTCGTTGTAGAGGATCTTGTAGGTGATGTTGGCCTTGGAGGCGATCGCCTGGCGGATGGCGAGAATGCCCGAATGGAAATAGGTGCCGTCACCGAGATTCGCGAAGATGTGGTTCTCGTTGGTGAACGGCGCGATGCCGACCCACGGCACGCCCTCGCCGCCCATATGCGTGAAGGTCTCGGTCGAGCGGTCCATCCACAGCGCCATGAAGTGGCAGCCAATGCCGGCAAGCGCGCGGCTGCCTTCGGGGACTTTCGTCGAGGTGTTGTGGGGACAGCCGGAGCAGAAATAGGGGGTGCGGGAGACAGGCGCGACCGCCTGCATCTGCGTGGCTTGGCGGCCGTTGAACCAGTCGGCCTTGACGCGGAGCATCTCCGCAATTTCAGGGTTGAGATTAAGTCGAAGCAGCCGCTCGGTCAGCGAGGTCGCAAGCGAGGCGACGCTGAGCTCGGCGGCGAAGGTCAAAAAGCGCTTGTCGTGCTCGTCCATCTTGCCGACGATGCGCGGACGGACGTCGTCGCGCCAGTTGAACAGCTCCTGCTTGACCTGGTTCTCGACGATCTCGCGGCGTTCCTCGACGATGAAGATCTCTTCGAGCCCGATGGCGAACTGCCGTACGCCTTCCGGCTCCAGCGGCCAGGGCATGCCGATCTTGTAGAGGCGCAGGCCGATCTTGGCGGCGACCTCCTCGGTAATGCCGAGCTCGCGCAGCGCCTGCCGTACGTCCTCATAGCTCTTGCCCGATGCCATGATGCCGAAGCGGGCGTTCGGCGAATCCATGGTGACGCGGTTGACCCTGTTGGCGCGCGCAAAGGCAATCGCGGCAAAGCCCTTGTAGTCCTGCAGGCGGCGATCCTGCTCGAAACGGTCGTCGGGCCAGCGCAGATTGAGGCCGCCGGGCGGCAGCTCGAAATCGGAGGGGATGATGAAAGGCTTCATCTCGTCGGTGAGGTCGATCTCGGCGGTGGTTTCCACCGTCTCCGTGATCACCTTCATGCCGACCCAGCAACCCGAGTAGCGCGACATCGCGATGCCGAGCAGACCCATCTCGATCATCTCGTGAATGCTCGAGGGATAGAGATACGGCATCAGCGCCGAGATGAAGGCGTGGTCGGACTGATGCGGGACGGTGGAGGATTTTGCGCCGTGGTCGTCGCCGGCAAGACACAAGACGCCGCCGTTCTTGGCCGAGCCGGCAGCATTGCCGTGGCGGAACACGTCACCGCAGCGGTCGACGCCGGGGCCCTTGCCGTACCAGATGCCGACGACGCCATCATATTTGGCGCCGGGCGAGAGGTTGAGTTGCTGCGAGCCCCACACGGCGGTCGCCGCGAGGTCCTCGTTCACGCCGGGCTGGAACTTGACGTTGTACTGTTCGAGATGCTTTCGCGCCGCGAAGAGCTGCTGGTCATAACCGCCGAGCGGCGAGCCGCGATAGCCCGAGATGAAGCCCGCGGTGTTGAGGCCATTGGCGCGATCGCGCCGAATCTGGGCCATGGGCAGGCGCACCAGCGCCTGAATGCCGGTGGTGAAGACGTGTCCAGTTTGCTGGGTATATTTCTGATCGAGACTGATCGGACCCTGGTTGATGCCCATGCTGTCCTCTTCCACCCTTCTTGGCGTTTGGCCACTTAAGCCGTTGCCTGCCCGTCGTTTTTAGCTAGGGCGCGCCGACCACCTCCGCCACTTTATGTCGGAAATTTCACGCTCCGCATCACAAATCTCGGCCAAAGGCAGCGCCGGGTAAAAATCGCAATTTCGTGGCCTGAAACACGCTGGGCATTTTCAATTTGTGTCACCATACCCCCGCCGTCGCGAAATGAATTGATGCCCCGTCATGCCGGATGCGGGCGATTGGTCGCAGGAGAGGCTTTCGATGCGGACGATTCTGGTTGGGTCGGCTCTCGTGGGTTTGGCGTTGTGCAGTGCAGTTGCAAGCGCGGCCCGCGCCGCCGAGCCCTCGCCGGAGCTGATCGCTTACGGCAAGACGCTGGTCGAGGCCGGTGGCTGCGCGGGCTGCCACACCGCCGATCCGGCGAGACCGTTCGCGGGCGGAAAGCGCATCGACACGCCCTTCGGTGCGATCTATGCGCCGAACCTCACACCTGACCGCGACACCGGGATCGGCGCCTGGACCGATGCCGACTTCACGCGCGCCTTGCGCTATGGCGTCGCGCCTGATGGTTCGAACTACTATCCGGCGTTTCCCTATCCCTATTTCACACGGATGACGAAGGACGACACGCTGGCGATCCGGGCTTATCTGGGAACGCTGGCGCCCCTAGCTAACCGCAACAAGCCGCCGGAGCTGCGCTGGCCGTTCGGCTATCGCGGCCTGATGCGGGTCTGGAACTATCTGTACTTCAAGCCCGGCCTGTTCGAGCCGGACCAGAGCCAGAGCGCCGCGTGGAACAGAGGCGGCTATCTCGTTACCGGTCTTGGTCATTGCGGCGCCTGCCATACGCCGAAGAACTATTTTGGCGTGGACAAGCAGGCGCAGGCGCTATCCGGCAGCGAGATCGGCGGCTGGTATGCACCAAGGCTCGACGGCGCCGCGCGCACCGGGCTGAAGTCGTGGAGCGCCGACGATATCACCGAATATCTGCAAAGCGGCCGCAACGCCAAAAGCCATGCCGGCGGACCGATGGCGGAGGTGGTCGTCAACTCGACCTCGAAGATGAGCGATGCCGATGTGCAAGCGATCGCGGTCTATCTGAAGAGCCTGCCGCCGGCGCGGCGCGAGACCATCGTGACGCCGCCCGATGATGCCGAGATGAAGGCCGGTCAGGCGGTCTACGCAAAGCTCTGCGTCGCCTGCCATGAGGCCGACGGTACAGGCAGCCCGCGGATCTATCCGCCGCTGCCCGGCAACGCGCTGCTGCAATCGATCAATCCGTCCTCCACCTTGCGCATCATCCTCGACGGCGCCCACACCGTGACGACGCCGCGCGCACCCAACACCGGCGAGATGCCGGCCTATGCCAAGCAATTGTCCGACGACGAGATCGCCGCGGTGACGAACTACATGCGCAATTCCTGGGGCAATGCGGGCCCGCTGGTGACGCCGTCGCAGGTGGCGAAGGCGAGGAAGGCGGAGCCGTAGATTCGCGCTGCCGCCTCCCCTCCGTCATTGCGAGCGCAGCGAAGCAATCCAGAGTCTTTCCGCGGACGTATTCTGGATTGCTTCGCGGAGCCTGTCATCGGGCCGCGCTTCGCGCGGACCCGTTGGCTCGCAATGACGACGTGGATGGACCTGTGCGTACGCCGACCAGCTTGACTCGCGAAAACTCCCCCTCACCCGCCGCGCTTCGCGCGTCGGCCTCTCCCCGCAAGCGGGGCAAGGCGAAGAGAGCGCGCTATCTCTTTTCATCTCCCGTGAACACGAATTTCGGCATCTCCCATCGGTAGCGCACCGCGAGCAGACGGAAGCTGAGGCCGAGCACGAAGGTCAAGATCGTCCAGAGCTCGGCATTGAGATTGAGATCGAAGGCGGTGGCGTAGAACAGCCCGGTCACGACCGAGACGCTGGCGTAGAGTTCGGATCGGAACAAGAGCGGCACGTCGTTGCAGAGCACGTCGCGCAACACGCCGCCGGCGCAGCCTGTCACCATGCCCGAGACGATCACGATCGGCAGTGAGGCATCCATCTGCCAGCCGACGTTGCAGCCGATCATGGTGAAGACGACGAGGCCGATGGCATCGAGAACGATGAAGGCGAGGTGCAGTCGATGCACCAGCCGCGCGATCAGGATCGTCAGCAGCGCTGCCCCGCCCGGCAGCGCGAGGTAGATCGGGTTGGCGACCCACACCAGCGGATAGTGCCCGAGAAACAGGTCGCGCAGCGTGCCGCCGCCAAGCGCGGTCACGCAGGCGAGAAGACAAACGCCGACATAGTCCATGCTGCGCCGACCGGCGGCCAGTGCCGCCGTCATACCCTCCGCCGTCAAGGCGACGAACGCCAGAAGATGCAGCACGCTATCGGTCGGCGGCAGGCTCCACATGGATTTGTTCCCCGGTCCGCCATGGAACTTAGTCCACGGTTCCCTGGACAGGTTCCTGATTCCCGAGGCGGGAGCAACATGCGACGAAAGCATAAAGCGCCGGGAACAGAATCTCGCATCTACGGGTTGTCCCGCGGCAATAACCCGAGGAGACCTATCGATGGCTGACGACCGTTTTCCCAACGATCCGTACCGCCCGAACCTCGCCGACGATGAGTATCTTCGCGCGGCGCGCCGGGACGCCGACCTTCAGGCCGATCCCGAACTTGGCGAAGGCCCCGCCTCCAGCGGCAAGGTTGCGCTGTTTGCCGTTGCGATTGCGCTAGTGCTGGGTGCCGTGTTCTACGGCCTGAACAATACCAGCACGACCAACCAGGCCAGCAACACACCGGCCTCGCAAACCGCGCAGACGCAGCCGACCAATCCGGCCTCGCCTCCCGGTATGCGCGACGTAACGCCGCGCAACAACGCCGGGCCGGGCGTGACCACGGGTGCGGCACCGAGCAAGCCGGCCCCGGATACGCAGACGCCGTCTGACGGCGCGAAGTAAAAATAACACGATAGCTGTCGTCGCCCGGCTTGACCGGGCGACCCAGTACTCCGCGATAGTCGTGGCTAAATCGAGAAGCCGCGGCGTACTGGATACCCCGCCCCCGGTGCGCAATTGCGCACGGGGGCATGACAGCGAGAGGATGCGAGAGCGGCGGGACCCCAGATCCCGCCGCTTTTCGTTTGGGTCAGCTGAACATCTTGTTGAGCTCGCCGCCAGAATAGCCGTTGCCGAGCTCGGTGAAGGTTCCCTGCTCCGCCATTTCCTTCGCCGCCCGCATGAAACCGCCCCAGGCGGCGCGGGCGAGCGAGCCGCCGACGCTGATGCGGCGCACGCCGAGATCGGCGGCCTCCTGCAACGACAGGCCGGCGCCGCCGATCAGGAGATTGAACGGTTTTGGATGCACCGCCTTCACCACCGCCGCAATGTCCTCGCGGCTCTTCAGGCCCGGCGCATAGAGGCAATCGGCGCCGGCGTCCGCATAAGCGGTGAGCCGGTCGATGACCAGTTTGAGGTCGGTCACACCCCACAAATACGCCTCGCAGCGGCCGACCAGCAGCGTGCCGCTGTCGCCGATCGCCTTGCGCGAGGCCTTGATCCGCTCGACCGCGAGCGCGCGGTCGTAGAGCGGCTTGGCCTTGTCGCCGGTGGAATCCTCGATCGACAGGCCGGCAACGCCGGTGCGCACGCAGCGCTCGACATTGTCGGCGACCTTGTCCGGCTCGACGGCAAAGCCGCCCTCGAAATCCGCGTTGACGGGGATGTCGACGGCGGAGCTCAATGCTGCCAGATGCTGACAGACGTCCTCGACGCTGACGTGATTATCGGCCTTGCCGATGGTCCAGGCAAAGCCCGCGCTCGATGACGCAATCGCCTTGAAGCCGAGATGCTGCAATGCTTTGGCGCTGCCGACATCGACCGGATTGGGCAGGATGAAGCAGCCGCTCTCGTGCATCTTCTTGAAGGTTGCGCGCTTGTCAGCGGTTGTCACATGCATGTTTCTCTCCCTTATTGGCCGCGAAGACATAGGCGCGCATTCAGGGCAGCGCTAGTAGCGCGCCCGGGCAGCGCTAGTGCGCATCGTGCACCGCGCGGCTGTCCTTCGGCGCCTGCTCCCGATCGTTCATGCCGTAGTCACGGATGACGCTGGCAATGCGCAAATGATAGTCGGCGAATATCTTCGCCCTGCCCTTGGCCTGGGTGCGGCGATGCTCCATCGTGTTGCGCCAGGCCTCGACGGCCGCCTCATCCCGCCAGAACGACACCGACAGGATCTTGCCCTTCTCGGTGAGGCTCTCGAAACGCTCGACCGAGATGAAACCGTCGATGGTTTGCAGGATCGGCTTCAGGTCGGCCGCGAGGTCGAAATAGTCCTGACGGTGTTCCGGCTTCGGCCAGACTTCGAAGATCACGGCGATCATGGGCGTCTCCTGCTAACGATGTCGTGGCCTACAATACCACTTTGCGCAGGAACGTGCGCTCCTCCGCGAGGATGAACTTGTTCTCCTCTGCGAAATGGAAGTTCGCTATGCCTTCGGCGTCCTGCCGCAGCCGCGCACGATAGGCCTCATAGGCAGCCAGGCTCTCGAAGGTTATCAACGCGAAGGCGATGTTGTTGGTGCCCTCATGCGGCATGAAATAGCCGATCAGCTCGCCGCCGCATTTCGGGATGATGGTGAGCCAACGTTTCGAGTATTCCTCGAACTGCGCGCGCTTGAAGGGATCGAGCTGGTAGCGGATGAAGACGGTGACGGACATGATGGGCTCTCCTGTCGTTTCTCCGTCATTGCGAGCGCAGCGAAGCAATCCAGGAATCCCTCCGCGGAAACATCTCTGGATTGCTTCGCTGCGCTCGCAATGACGACGCCGTGAGAGACTACGCCCTTGCCCTACCGCAATGCTTCGGCTAGCATCGAAGCATGAAATCAGGGCCTGACATCGCCATGGTCGCTTCGCTGGTCGGCGATCCCGCCCGCGCCAACATGCTGACCGCGCTGATGAACGGCCGCGCGCTCACTGCCAGCGAATTGGCGCAGGAGGCCGGCATCACGCCGCAGACTGCGAGCTCGCACCTGTCGAAGCTCGAGGCCGGCGGCCTGGTCGAGCCGGAGAAGCAGGGCCGGCACCGCTACTACCGCCTCACCGACGACGACGTCGCCGGCGTGCTCGAAGGCCTCGCGGGGCTTGCCGCGCGGACCGGCCACATGCGCGTGCGCACCGGGCCGAAGGATCCGGCGCTGCGGCGCGCGCGGATCTGCTATGATCATCTCGCCGGCGATCTCGGCGTGCAGATGCTCGACACCATGCGCGCGCGACAGCTGATCAGGCAGAGGAAGCAGGAGATCGAGCTGACGGCCGAGGGCGAGCGCTTCCTCGCCAAGCATTTGCAGATCTCGCCCGACATGCTCACCCATCCGCGCCGCCCGGTGTGCAAGGCCTGTCTCGACTGGAGCGAGCGGCGGCATCATCTCGCCGGCACGCTGGGGGCCGCCATGATGCAGCGCTTCGCCGAACTCAAATGGGCCGCGCGCGACGCCACGCCCGGCAGCCGCGTCGTGAATTTCACCCGCACCGGCGAGAAGCAGTTCGCCGCGCTGTTCGGGAATGGGAAGGACTGATCACGCAAGCTGCGTGACGGCACACAATCCCGTGTGAACTCGGCCTCTCGTCATGGCCGGGCTTGACCCGGCAAGCCACGTCTTTATTGCGGCTGGCACGTGGATGCCCCGGACAAGTTCGCGAAGACGCGCTTCGCGCTTTTGCCCGGGCACACCGGAGACCTCAATGAACC
The DNA here is from genome assembly GCF_004114935.1 of Bradyrhizobium zhanjiangense. NCBI lineage: Bacteria > Pseudomonadati > Pseudomonadota > Alphaproteobacteria > Hyphomicrobiales > Nitrobacteraceae > Bradyrhizobium > Bradyrhizobium zhanjiangense. The sequence goes on along the minus strand of NZ_CP022221.1, from coordinate 4,230,910 downwards.
GCATCTTCTCGGCCGCACTCGCTGCCGCCCTCTTCAGCATCCCGCTTGCATCCCGCGCCGCCGACACCGCGCCGCGCGAGCCCTATGGCGTCGCACTCGAAGGCTTTGCCTATCCCTATCCCGTGCACCTCTTGCCGCTCGTCAATGACGGCGAGCAGCTCAGCATGGCCTATATGGACGTGTCCCCCGCACGGCCGAACGGCCGCACCGTCGTGCTGCTGCACGGGCGCAATTTCCCGTCGAGCTACTGGGGCCCCGTAATCAAGATGCTGAGCGAGACCGGCTTTCGCGTCGTCGTGCCGGACCAGATCGGCTTCGGCAAATCATCCAAGCCGGCCGGCGAGCTTCACTTCGACACACTGGCGCGCAACACGATTGCGCTGCTCGATCATCTCAAGATCGACAAGACCGACATCGTCGCCCACTCGCTCGGCGGCATGCTGGGCGTGCGCATCGCCCGCGCCTATCCGGATCGCATCGCCCATCTGGTGCTGACCGCGCCGATCGGACTGGAGGACTACCGCCTCTACGTGCCGCCGACGCCGACCGAGAAAATGATCGAGACCGAGGACAAGCTCACCGCGGAGGGCTACCGCAAGCAGCTGCAGACCAATTATGCGATCAAGCTGCCGCCGGAGGCGATCACGCCGTTCATCGATGCCCGTTTCAACATCAAGGGCGCCCCCGACTATCCGCGGTGGCTGCGCGCCTTCGTCAGCTCCGGCCAGATGATCTATCGCGAGCCGGTGGCGCACGAGATCCCGCTTATCACGCTGCCCACGCTGTTCGTGATGGGTGCCGACGATCACAACGCTCCGGGACGGCCGAACGCGCCGGAGGCGCTGCGCGCCAAGATGGGACAGAACGCCGAACTCGCCAAAGCGCTTGCCGCGAAGATGCCGAATGCGCGGGCCGAGGTGATCCCGGACACCGGCCATCTCGTCTTCCTGGAGGCGCCGGAGAAGTATCGGGAGTTGGTGCTGGGCTTTCTCGGCCAGTAAAGCGTTTTCGAGCGAAGTGGACACCGGTTCGCGTAAAGAAAACGCGTCAAGCAAAGAGTCTAGCGCCATCGCTGTCGCCTGAAGCCGTATGCGGAGGAACGTTCATGCCGCATTCAGGTCATGATTGGCAGGTTTGGATCGCGACGTGTCGACACGCATAGGTTTAGCGTGCCGAATCGTGTCTTTTGATTCATTCTGCGCCGCAAGCGCCATCCCCCTAAGTCTGCCCCAAGGACCAGAAGGAAGATCAAATGAAATATCTGTTTGCCGCCGTCATGCTGGCCAGCGCAGTCATCGGTTTCAGCGAGGCGGCCAGCGCCGCCGGCGGCTGCGGCCCCGGCTGGTATCGCGGCCCCTATGGCGGCTGCCGTCCGATGCGCGGCCCGGTCGTGGTGCGCCCGGGCCCCGTGGTGGTCGCCCCGGCGCCGGTCGTCGTGGTGCCCCGCGCGCGCGTGTGCCCCTACGGCTTCCGCTGGTACGCCGGCCGCTGCCGTCCGTTCTGATCCTTTCGCCTTGCAAAATGGCCGCGCGGGACAACCTGCGCGGCCATTTTCGTTTGGGCGCCGCTGCCGACTTTCGTCCGCCGTGGAATCGGAGCGGCTCCAGAATCGAAACGGGGGCCGCCAGCGGCTATCCCCGTCCAATTCGCGAATTGTCGCGAGCTTACCAGTAATGACGGCGATGCCAGCGCCGGCGACGCCAACCCCAGTGTCGGCGGCGCCAGCCCCAATGCCGGCCGCGCCCACGCCAGTGCACCTGCTCAGGCTTCGCCTGCGCGGCTTCCTCGCTGGTGGTGACTGCGGGATGAGCATCGGAACTGCCCTGCGGCATGCGGGTGGGATCAGCGACCGGTTGCGGTGACAGCGGCGCGGCCTGCGCGGTCGCAGCGAAGGCGGCGGCTCCCGCCGTCACCCCCAATGCAAGTTTCAAAAAGTTCCGGCGCTCCATGGCTTCTTCCTCTTGATCATCGTGCCAGTGATGCAGAAGAAGTGTCGTGGTCACGACATGAACCAAAGCTGAATCAGGTGATCAGATTAATTGGAGAATTCGTAGCCCTCCGCCCTACATCGCGAACTCCTGCGCCAGCACCAACGTCTCGCGCGTGCGCGTCACATCGGGCCAGTCGCGGTTGAAGTCGGCGGTCAGGCGCTTGAGCGCATCACCCTTCAGCATCGCGGCGAGCTTCGTCTCGTCATCGAACTGATACATGGCCTGGTGCAGCGAGGGATCGTCCAGGCTCCAGTACCGCCAGGCCTTGGCTACGCCAAACGCCTTCACCGCGTCGGGCAGATGTTCCGTCTCGTACCATCTGTCGAAGGCGGCGCGCTTGCTCGCGTCGGCGACGATGGCGCGGACGACGAAGAAGGCTGATGGCATCGGGTTTCCTCCCATTGTTTGGGGCAAGACTAGCCGCTTCATCGGCCGGCGACAAAAACAGTTGGCACCGGTGTCGGAACGTGCGCCCTTCGCGCGTCCTTGATCTGAACCAGGACACGGAGACACCAAATGGCCGACCTCACCCTGACCACCTTCGATTGGGTTCCCGAGATGCCCAGAGGTTTCGTGCGCGACCTCCGTGTGCGCTGGGTGCTCGAAGAAGCCGCCTTGCCCTATCGCGTCGCGAGCGTGCCATTCGACGACCGCGGCCCCGCGCATCTCGCGCACCAGCCCTTCGGCCAGGTGCCGTGGCTGACCGACGGCGACCTCTCGATCTTCGAGAGCGGCGCGATCCTGCTGCATCTCGGCGAGCGCAGCGACAAGCTGATGCCGTCAGATCCGCGCGGCCGCGTCGAGGCGACGAAATGGGTGTTCGCCGCGCTCAATTCGGTGGAGATGGCGAGTCTGCCCTGGGCGATGCTGAAGTTCATGGGCAATGCGGACGACACGCGGGCATGGAAATTCCTGGACGGGTTCCTTGAGGTTCGTCTCAAGCATCTCGAACTGGTGCTGGCCCGCCGCGAATGGCTGGCGGGGTCCTTCTCCGTCGCCGACATCCTGATGTCGGACGTGCTGCGCCCCGTCGACCGCTTCGAGGGACTGGCGAACCACCCGGCCTGCCGTGCTTACCTCGCCCGGGCCACGGCCCGCCCAGCCTTTGCGAAGGCCCGTGCGGACCAGATGGCGCATTTTGCTGCGGCGGATAAGGCGCGCGGGATCTCGTAGGGTGGGTTAGCCTTGCGGCTGCGCGAAGCGCAGTCCGCTGGGCTAACCCACCCTACGCACCGTGGGTGCGGCGCGTCACACCAGCTTCATCGGCGCATCCGCGACGACGCGCAGGTCGATGCTGCCAATCAGCGCCGAACGACGCGCCTCCGCGGCACTGATGGCCTCGTCCGTCTGCCGCAACGTGCTGACATTCGAGCCGAGCGACACGATCCCGCCCAGCACCAGCGCGATCGACCCAAGCGCGGCGGTCTGGCCGGTCCCGAACAGGCCGAGGATCGTGATCAAGAGCAGCGTCGCACCGCCGCCGATCGCGATCTTGGATGCCAGGATGTACTTCCGGCACCGCTCGGCGATCTCGGCGAGCGCTTCGATCCGATCCTCGATATCTGAGATTTCGTCGCTCGGATCGTCTTCGATCATTGGATCAAGGATACCAAATCAGAAGAAACCAGTTGCCCACATGAGCGAAGCGACATGCGGGGCTTAAGCAAAGCCCGGATGTCGCTACGCTCATCCGGGCGACATCTTTCTCACAACGGCAAATTGTCGTGCTTCTTCGCTGGCATTTCCGTCTTCTTGTCCTTCAGCATCGCCAGGGCGCGGGCGATGCGCTTCCTTGTCGAGTGCGGCATGATGACGTCGTCGATGTAGCCGCGCTCGGCGGCGATGAAGGGGGACAGGAAACGGTCTTCGTATTCCTTGGTTCGCGCCGCGATCTTGTCGGGGTCGCCGATGTCGGAGCGGAAGATGATCTCGACCGCGCCCTTGGCGCCCATCACTGCGATCTGGGCGGTCGGCCAGGCGTAGTTCATGTCGGCGCCGATCTCCTTGGAGGCCATGACGTCGAAGGCGCCGCCATAGGCCTTGCGGGTGATGATGGTCACCAGCGGCACCGTGCATTGCGAGTACGCGAACAAGAGCTTCGCGCCATGCTTGATCAGGCCGCCGTATTCCTGCGCGGTTCCCGGCAGGAAGCCCGGCACGTCGACGAAGGTGACGATCGGGATGTTGAAGGCATCACAAAAACGAACGAAGCGCGCCGCTTTCCGCGAAGCATCAGAGTCGAGCACGCCGGCGAGCACCATCGGCTGATTGGCGACGAAGCCGACGGTGCGCCCCGCGATGCGGCCAAAGCCGGTGACGATGTTCTTGGCAAAGGCTTCCGCGATCTCGAAGAAATCGCCCTCGTCCACGACCTTCAGGATCAATTCCTTCATGTCGTAGGGCTTGTTCGGATTGTCGGGGACCAGCGTGTCCAACGACATGTCGACCCGGCCGATGTCGTCGAAGCTCGGCCATTCCGGCACGCCGTCGGTGTTGTTGGACGGCAGGAAGTCGATCAGACGGCGCATCTGCAGCAGCGTCTCGACGTCGTTCTCGAACGCACCGTCGGCGATCGAGGAGCGCGTGGCGTGCACCGAGGCGCCGCCGAGCTCTTCGGCGGTGACGACCTCGTTGGTGACGGTCTTCACCACGTCGGGGCCGGTGACGAACATGTAGCTGGTGTTCTTCACCATGAAGATGAAGTCGGTCATCGCCGGCGAATAGACGTCGCCGCCGGCGCAGGGGCCCATGATGACTGATATCTGCGGGATCACGCCCGAGGCGAGCACGTTGCGGCGGAACACGTAGGAATAGCCGGCGAGCGCGGCGACGCCCTCCTGGATGCGGGCGCCGCCGGCATCGTAGAGACCGATGATGGGCGCCCGCGCCTTCATCGCCATGTCCTGGAGCTTTGTGATTTTCAGCGCGTGCGTTTCCGAGAGAGAACCGCCGAACACGGTGAAATCCTTGGCGAAGACGAAGGTCTTGCGGCCGTTGACGGTGCCCCAGCCGGTGACGACGCCATCGCCCGGTACCTTGGTCTTCTCCATGCCGAACTCGGTGGAGCGATGCTCGACGAACATGTCGAATTCCTCGAACGATCCCTTGTCGAGCAAGAGCTCGATGCGCTCGCGCGCCGTCAGCTTGCCGCGGGCGTGCTGCGCCTCGATGCGCTTCTCCCCGCCGCCGAGCTTGGCACCGGCACGACGATCTTCAAGGGCGTCCAGGATGTGTTTCATTTGCTCCCGCCAGTTCTTAAGTGATGCGGGGTTCTAACACGGCATTTTGCGGGCCGGAAAGCGCCTTTCGACCTCGCAGGGCTGCCCTGTCCGGGCTGAAAGCGTGAGGGATTACAAAGTTTTGCCTGGGAGGCGAGCATGGACGAAGGAACGGCCGAGACTGGTGCGGCGACGGGCGGTGTCAACATCCTGCTGCGGCTGGAGGGCCTCACCCTGTTCGCTGGCATGGTGATGCTCTACTGGGCGTGGGACGGCTCCTGGCTAGTGTTTGCCCTGCTCTTCCTCGTCCCCGACCTGAGCTTCCTGGCATACCTCTCCGACGCCAAACTCGGCGCACTGGTCTGCAATGCCGCCCACAGCTACATGGCGCCGGTGTCGCTGCTGACACTTGGCTTCGGCCTCGCCTCGCCTTTGACCCTGTCCATCGCCTTGATCTGGCTCGCCCATATCGGCATCGACCGGGCGCTCGGCTATGGCCTGAAATATTCCGCGGGGTTCGGCTTCACCCATCTGGGGCGGATCGGCCGGCAGAAGGACGCCTGACCCGCGCGCGGCCTGCAAATTTGGTGGTCCGGCCCAGTTGACCAGGCCAGCCGATTCAGGCTTGCTTCAAGCTCACGATCAGGCGCCGAATGTTGCGTGAGCCCAGTCGGTACGGCGGCGGTCATTACGCCTCGGCTCGAGCATCACGCAAGCATCACTGAGATGTCCGCGACGGTCGTCCCCCTGCCGCCGAACTCATCGTCGGAAACCATCGACTTCCTGCGGCGGATGGCCAGCATGGTGTCGGGACGGAACGGCGAGATGCTGCTGCGCGCAGCAAGCCTGATCGTATCGCTGGCGCAGCGGGCGATGTCGGCCGAGCGGCTCTATCACGAACAGCAGGTCGAGAGCACGCGCAACACCGAGCTGCGCGAGGCCGCGGAGCTTGCTCGCGATGCCATGTTGAGCCAGATCGCAGCGCTGCGGACGCAGCTTGCCGAGGTCACCGCAGCGAGCGCGGCCGAGCGAGCCGCATTCGATGCCGAACGCGGCAAGCTGCTCGGCCTGATGCAGCATGCGGAGAGCCATATCGGCAAGTTCACGAGCGAGCTCGAGACGCTGCGCGCCTCTGTCGACAGTTTCAACGAGACCGTGGTCTCCGTGCCGATCGAGGTGCTGCGGCTGGCGCGGACGCAGTTCGAGTATCTCTCGAACGGCTTTGCTAGACGCGGCGACGTGATCTCGCAGGCGATGAGCGAGATCGGCGGCTTTGCGATCGACCAGGCGCTGACGGCGAAGAAAACGGCCGATCCCGCCTGAGAGCTGCCGCACACCAAATTGACAGCGCGCGGGCCTGTTGTTCTACTCCATCAAAATCGCAAGGGGGGGGGACCCGATGCCGACGGCATTCCGCGTCGCAATGGCGCTTTGCATTTCAACTCTGTTCGTCGGTCTTGGCGCCAACGCACAATCGCTCCCTAAGGAGGTCGCCACGCGGGCCGAGATCTATCCGATCCCCTCGCTCACCATTTCCGATCAGCAGTTCCTCAGCGGCGATGCGGCGGCCGGCAAGCCGGTGACGGTCGCGGGCGAATTCCGCGTGGCCCAGGGCACCGGCAAGCTTCCCGTGGTGGTGCTGATGCACGGCTCGAGCGGCGTCGGCGCCACCACGGAAGCCTGGGTGCACGCGCTCAACGCCATGGGCATCTCCACCTTCGTGATCGATGGTTTTACGGGGCGCGGCCTCACGGTGGTCGGGCCGAACCAGGCCTTGCTCGGCCGGCTCAATCTGATCGTCGATATCTACCGCTCGCTGGAGATCCTGGCCAAGCATCCCCGCGTCGATCCTGATCGCATCGTGCTGATGGGCTTTTCGCGCGGCGGACAGGCGACGCTCTATGCGAGCCTCGAGCGCTTCCACAAGCTCTGGAACAAGTCCGGTATCCAGTTCGCGGCTTACATCCCGTTCTATCCGGACTGTTCGACGACGTATCAGAGCGATGCCGAGGTCGCCGCGCGCCCGATCCGCATCTTCCACGGCGCACCCGACGACTACAATCCGGTGAAGAGCTGCAAGGCCTTTGTCGAACGGCTCAAAGCGGCCGGGCGCGACGTGGTGCTGACCGAATATCCCGATAGCGCGCACGGATTCGATAGCGGCCTGCTCGGCCTCAACACCGTCGCCGTGTCCACGAACGCGCAAACCGTGCGCAACTGCCGCATCAAGGAAGGTGACGGCGGCGTGCTGATGAACGGCGATACCAATGCGCCCTTCTCCTACAAGGACGCCTGTGTCGAGCTCAACCCGCATGTCGGCGGCAATCCGAAGACAGCCGCTGAAGCGCGCAAGGCGGTGGAGGAGTTTTTGCAGGTGCTGTTGAAGTTGGGTTGAGACTGTTTGCTCCGCCCCAGCTCTCGTAGGGTGGGCAAAGCGGAGCGTGCCCACCAATCACAGATCATGACACGGAGAGAAGGTGGGCACGGCGCTGCCCCCCCTACGCCCCCGTCATTGCGAGCGCAGCGAAGCAATCCAGAATCTTCCCGCTGAGGGGCTCTGGATTGCTTCGCTACGCTCGCAATGACGCGTGGAGAGAGCTGCGCTCGCAATAGCGAGCCCTACGGCTCACCCGGCCTAAACGGTTCCTGCTTGTCCGGCGGCACGGTCTCCTCCGCCATGGCAAGCAGCATCGCAACCATCACGTAATTGCCGGCAACTGCGGTGAGGTCGACGATCTGCTGGTCGTTGAACACCTTCTTCGCGCGTGCGTAAGTCTCGTCGGTGACCTTCTTGGTGGTGGTGAGCTCGGTGACGAAATCGTAGACCACCGCCTCGTCATCGGCCATCTTCGAGGGCCGCTTGTTGGCCTTCAGCTCTGCGATGATGTCGGCCGACAGGCCCGCCTTCGCCGCCAGCGGCGCGTGTGCGTACCATTCCACCTGCGAGCGCCACTGCCGCCCGATGATCAGGATCGCGAACTCGTTGAGCTTGACCAGGACCGAGGTCTCCCAGCGCAGGTAGTGGAACAGGTCGAACAGGCGCTGGCCGAGCACGGGACTGCGAATCATCGGGTTGTAGGGCCCGCCGATGCCGACGCTCGACACCTTCATGATCTGTTCGCCGAGCGGCTTCTGCCTGGCGTCCAGCTGATCCATGGTGAGCTGCGGAAAGCGTGGCTCCTTGCTGGTGGCGGGGCCGGCATACATCGTGGCGCCGAGCCAGCCGGCAGCTGCCGCAAGCGTGAGCGACGACAACCAGAGCGGCGTTGAGTTCATTGTTATCCTCCCGGTTTTTCCTTGGCGGGAGGATGCTAGTTGAGCGGCGCCAGCGCGGTAGCGCTAGATCGCGCCAATCTCGGCAAGGCAGGCTTGCGTCAGCGGCATGCGCTCACTGATGAGACGCGGCTCGCGGCAATCAATGTTGAGCGCGAACACGGTGTGCGCCTCGCCTTTCTCGGCCCAACCGACCATCCAGCCCAGCGACGGCTCGCCGCGCTCGGCGCCCAAGAGGCCCGACTTGGCGCGGATGATGCTATCGCCGACCTTGGTCACCGGCAGGATGTCGCAGACGAGATCCTGGCTGCGCTTGCTGATCGGCAACGCACGGCGCCGCAGCCGGTCGACGAAGTCGACCTGCTCGACCGGATCGATGCGCAGGGCGCCGGTGAGCCAGAATTGGTCGATGCCGCCGCCGATATCGCGATTGCCGTAGTCGAATTCGTCGACATATTTCTGCATGCGCTCCTGGCCGATGCGGCGCGCGATCTCCTGATAGACCGGCACCGCGCTGACTGCGATCGCACTGCGTAGTGTGTGATCCTTGTTCCAAGCCTCGATCGGCCGCTTCACGCCGTCCCAGGGAAACACGTCCTTGTCGGGGTCAGCGACAACGCCGGTCTCGAGCGCAATCAACGAGTTCGGAATTTTGAAGGTCGAGGCCGGCAGCTTCCCCTCGCCCGAGCGCTCCTTGTCGCTGGCGACGATCAGATAGTCCTCTACCTTGTAGCCGACGAAGGTGCCTGATGTGCCGAGATCGGTGAAGCGTTTGGCCAAGCTGTCGCGGATTTCGTTGCGCGGCGGGGCGACATGAGCGAGCGCGCGTGACGGCAGGGTGGCGGCTGCGGCGAGCAGGCCGAGGGTGGAACGACGGGTGATCAAGGGTGGTATCCGCTAATCGATGAAAGTGGCCGCAACCATGCAGCCCCCACGTGGTGAAACGATGACAGCGTTCAGCGCCCCCGCGACAGCCGCAGCACGAACACCAGCACTTCGGCGACGGCCTTGTAGAGGTCCGGCGGGATCTCCTCGCCGAGCTCGACCTTGGAGAGTGCGCCGGCCAAAACCTCGTTCTCCTCGATCGGAATGTCATGGGCCTTGGCGATCTCGACGATCTTTTCGCCGATCGTGCCCTTGCCCTTGGCGACGACAACCGGGGCGTTGGTGCCCTTCTCATAATGCAGGGCAATCGCGAGCTTGGATGGGTCGCTCATGTGGCGCGATCCAGGAAATGGCCGGCGCGAGCCTGTGTGGCCTGCGGCGGGGTGCCGTCGCGCACGATGATATCACCAGGCTTGAGCTCGGCTCTGGACAATGCCTGGCTGAGCTCACCGACGCCGGCGCGGAGCTGCTGTGCCGTCGCCGGCCGCTCCGCCCACATCCGCACGAAGGTCTTGTCGCCGTTCAGTGTGATCAGCGCATGCACCGGGCCGGCCGGCTCGACATTAAGCGAGAAGCGCGCGCGCCAGGCGCGCCTGGCGGGATCGGCGGACTCATTACCGCCATCGCGCGAGATCTCGAATTGCGCCATCGCGGTGCCCTGCGTCGTCGCGAACGGAATCTCGAAATTCCACTGCGGTACGACCGGATCGATGCGGTGCCCGCTGGCGTCGGTGCGATCGGGGAGCGAGGCAACTTGCAACAGCGTCTGCCGCGCGATCGCGGCATCAGTATCGTCGAGCAGACGATGCATGGTGGCAGCGAGCGGCGTATCCGGCGCGAGCGATGGCGCGGCGATGGACTGCGGCGCCGGCAGCGCGCCACGGAACGGCGGTGGCGTGGTCGCGTGGGTGGCCGCCTCGAAGATGTGGCCATCCGGCACGGCCTTGTTGGAGCCGGGCATGTTGCCGATCATTCGCGGCAGGTTTTGCGTCATCTCCTGCAAGAGGCTGGCGGCAAGGCCTGGGGACATGGTCCTGGGCATCGCCGCCTGTGCAGCGCCGCCAGCGATGTCGGCGAGCCCCGCAGCCGTGGGATTGGCGCTGCGTGGCGGTTGCAGCGGTTGGGCGATTTCGGGTTCGGTTGACGGCAATGCGGCCTGCGTGGCCTCGCCTGCTGCCTGGGCCGGGGCGGCAACGACCTGCGGTGTCGCCGTGGCGCCAGTCGGAATCATGGCGCCCTGGGTCGGCGGCGCGGCCGTCTCAATCGTGGTCAGCGTCTGTCGCAACACCAGCAGCGCCGCTTTCAAATCCGGCACTGCACCGGATGACGGGGGCGCGCCGGCGGCCAGCGAAGCCTCGAGGAACAGCCCCGATTTCTGGAAGGCGGATTCAATATCGCCGCCATCGAGCCCGGCGTTGAGCGGCGTCTGCTGCGCCAGCACGTCCAGCACGGCCTGCTTCAGCCCCGCCGGCAAATCGCTGCTGGTGACGACCGCTGCGAGATTGGCAAACAGCGGCGCCTGGCTGCCTTGCCTGGTCACGGCCTCGGCGGACGCCACGGTGACGGCGACTTGCTCCAGCAGAGTCAACGTATTGCGCGCCGCGCTCGCGGACGGCGCGAGCGGCGGGCTCTCCACCAGCGAGGCCGCAGCCGGCGTCAGCGTAATCTGATCGGACGCCGCCCCGCCTGTCCCGCCGACGACCGCGAGCCGGATGGTGCCGTCGTTTTGCGACACCGCGAGCTGGAGATTCTGCCCCGGTGTCAGCACCACTTCCGACATCACGTCCATCGAGAGGTTCGCGATCGCGATCCGCACCAGATTGTCCGCGAGCAGGCTGACCACTTTGGCGTCGACGACGCTGCCGGCCTGAAGCACGAGATCGGGCGTCGTCGCATCAGCCACAGAGCCGGCGGCACTGACAGGAACGATCGAGCTTATCGGCGTCGGCATCTTGAGGCAGCCCAGGGAATGCCATCCCACCCTAAGGCGCCGTCGTAAACCTCTCGTTAAGGACCTTCGGCCGCTTGCGGCTTCACCGCGGCCAAGACCGCCACGGCGGCCTCGAAATCCCGCAGGCGCGTGGCCCGGCGAGCGGCCGCTTCCTCGTCCACGCCCCATTGGTCGATGTTCCAGTCCTCATCGACATGGGCGGCGGCCCAGACTTGGTCAGCATCGCGCGCGCCATGGGCCAGCGCCAGCGCGAGCAGCGCCGAGCCGGTCAGGGTGGTCACCACATGGAGCGCGGCGACCGACCAGGCATCTCTTGGCAGCGCGGCGCGGGCTGCCTTCAGCGCCTCGTCCGGCTGCTTCACATGCATGATGCCCTCGGACAGGATGAAATGCGCGCCCAGCGTCTCCGCGGCCCAGAACAGCACGGGGTCCCAATGTGCGGCCTCGCGGGCGACCAGCCCTTCGGGGTGGCCGGCGCGATAGAACAGCAGGTCAGTCTCGAAGTATTTTGCGAGATCGTCGCTGACGAGATCAACCCGGTCGATCACACCCTCGACCACGCTGTTGGCGATCCGCGTCAGCGGCATGGTCACGGGATCGATCGTCTCGCCCTGCGCAGCCCATTCGGCAGCAACCGCATCGGCGAGGTCGCGCGAGGGGATCACCACCTGACGCCCGGTGGGCGTGCGGATCGGCTTGCCGTCGAGGGTGATGGCGAAGCCGCCCTCGGCCTCGCCCGCGCCGGCCTCCTTGTAGAAGCGCTTGCGCGGGGACGTGCGCGCGGAGGCGCGCGCCGATTCCCGCGGATCCGGCGGGGGTTGCCCTGCAGCTTCTTCGAACAATTCGCGCATGTTGAGTCTTCGGTCCCGGTCGCTGAATGCTAAGCTTTCAAGATAAGAGCGGCGGCCGATAAAGCGAGCGGCTGGCATAAGGGAACTTGCGGGCATTGCAACCCTGCTCGCCGGGCTTTGGCTGGCCGCGGCGCCTAGTCCTACTCCTCCGGCGCGTTCTCGATCGGATCAAACCGGCTTGCATCGAGCCCGAGCAGATTCCACGATTGCTGCATATGTGGCGGCAGCGGCGCGGTGGCGTCGATCACGCCGCCGCGTGGATGCGGGATGACGATCCGGCGTGCCAGGAGATGCAGCCGGTTTTGCAAGCCGCCCGGCAGCTCCCAGTTCTCGATGTTGAAATATTTGGGATCGCCAATGATGGGATGGCCGATATGGGCCATATGGGCACGGAGTTGATGGGTGCGGCCCGTCACGGGCTTCAGCGACACCCAGGTCAGCTTGTTGCCGGCGGTCTCGACCATCGCATAGTACGTCACCGCGTGGCTGGCGCCCTCGTCGCCATGCTGGGCGATGCGCATGATGGTATCGTCCTCGCCCTCCTCCTTCGCGAGGAAGGTCGAGATGCGGCCCTGCTTCGGTTTCGGCAGGCCCGGCACCAGCGCCCAATAGACCTTTCGTGCCGAGCGCGACCGGAACGCGCCGGTCAAATGCGAGGCGGCAAAGCGCGTCTTGGCGATCAAGAGACAGCCCGACGTCTCCCTGTCGATACGGTGCACGAGGCGCGGCTTCTGGCCCTTGGAATCGCGCATCACCTCGAGCATCTGGTCGATGTGGCGCGTCATGCCCGAGCCGCCCTGCACCGCAAGGCCGGCGGGCTTGTTGAGGACGAGCACGTCATCGTCCTCCCAGATGGTCATCTCCTTCAGCGCAGCAAGCGTCTTCTGCGCGGCTTCCGACAGCGGGCCGGCCGTCTTCGGCGTGTCGAGCTTGAGCGGCGGAATGCGGACGCTCTGCCCCTCCTCCAGGCGATCCTTGCTGTCGACGCGCTTGCCGTCGACACGCAGCTCGCCTTTGCGCACGACACGCTGGATGTGGGAGAACGACAGACCGGGAAAGCGCGCTTCGAGAAAACGGTCGACACGCATGTTGTTCTCGTCGGCCGTCACGGTGACGGTCTGCACCTTGGTCGGCAGCAATGCCTCGACGGGCTTTGCCGGCGTGGGCTTTTCTATTGCGGCCTTGGGCGCACGCCGCTCGGCGCGCTCGCCCGCAAAGCGCGGCGGCTTGGCACCGGGCTTACCACCCGGACGCGGTCCGGCCTTCTTCGCGCTGCGCGCCTTGAACGGGCGCGCCTCCTTGCGCTGATCACGCGAACGGGGCTCTTGGTTGGTTCTCTTGATGCGGCGGCTCATGGCTGCCTGCCTAGCCCAAAAGTGCCGTTTCGTCACGACGAAATGGCGATTTGGCCTCAGCCGCCCCGCTCCTTGCGCAGCTTGGCCCAGTAATCCAGCCGCTTCCTGATCTCGCGCTCGAAACCGCGCTCGGGCGGGTCGTAAAAGGTCTGGCGGCCGAGGGCTTCCGGGAAATAGTCCTGGCCTGAAAAGGCATCCGGCGCGTCGTGGTCGTATTCGTAGCCGGAGCCGTAGCCTTCGGACTTCATCAGCCTGGTCGGGGAATTGAGGATGTGCTTGGGCGGCAGCAGCGAGCCGGCCTGCTTTGCCACCTGCATCGCCGTGCCGAAGGCGGTATAGACCGCGTTCGATTTCGGCGCGGTGGCGAGGTAGACCACGGCCTGCGCGATGGCGAGCTCGCCCTCTGGGTGACCCAGAAAGTCGAAAGCATCCTTGGCGGCGTTGGCGATGACCAGCGCCTGCGGATCGGCAAGACCGATGTCCTCGACCGCCATACGCACGACGCGGCGGGCCAGGAACAACGGATCCTCGCCGGCATCGAGCATGCGCGCGAGGTAATACAGCGCGGCATCGGGATCGGAGCCGCGCACCGACTTATGCAGCGCCGAGATCAGGTTGTAATGGCCGTCGGCCGACTTGTCGTAGATCGGGGCGCGGCGTTGCAAAATCTCCTGCAACTGCGCGGCGTTGAAGATCTCGTCCTTGCGCGCGGCGCGCCAGACTTCCTCGGCGAGCGTCAACGAGGCGCGGCCGTCGCCATCGGCCATGCGCACCAGCACCGCGCGCGCCTCGGCATCGAGCGGCAGCTTGCGGCCCTCGACCTCCTCGGCATGCGCGAACAGCTTTTCGATCGCGGCCGCGTCGAGCGAGCGAAACACCAGCACACGCGCGCGCGACAGAAGCGCCGCGTTGAGCTCGAACGACGGATTCTCGGTGGTGGCGCCGACCATGACCACCGTGCCGTCTTCCATCACGGGCAGAAACGAATCCTGCTGGGCGCGATTGAAGCGATGCACCTCATCGACGAACAGCAGCGTGCCCTTACCCATCTCCCGGCGGGACCGCGCGGCATCGAACGCCCTCTTCAAGTCGGCGACGCCGGAGAATACCGCGGAAATCTGCTCGAAATGCAGATCGGTCGCATCCGCCAACAGCCGCGCCACCGTGGTCTTGCCGGTGCCGGGCGGCCCCCAGAAGATGAGTGAGCCGAGCGTGCGCGTTTCCAGCATGCGCGTCAGCGCACCGTCGGAACCGAGGATGTGGTCCTGGCCGACGACCTCCGACAAGGCGCGCGGACGCAGCCGATCCGGCAGCGGATGCGGAGCATCATGATCGAGCCCCGCCGCGGCGAAGAGGGTTGGCGTCTCCTGTGGTCGCTTCGGACTCATCCGCCCAGCGTGACGTTGATCTGCTGGCCACCGCGCACCAGCGTGATGCGCCAGATTCGGGGCCGTTCACCCGCGGCCTTCTCGAGGTCGCCGGTCTTGCTGATCTTCTGGTTGTTGACCGCCAGGATGACGTCGCCCTTCTGGAAGCCGACACTTGCAGCCGCGGTATCGCCGCCGATATCGGTGATCACGACGCCGTCGGTGTCGGCATCCAGATGCAGCTCGTCGGCGACGGCCGGCGTGATGGTCGAGACCTTCGCGCCCTGGAACGGCGAGCGCGCGGTGACGACGAGCTCGTTGCGGCCGGTGTCCGGCGCGGTCTCAAGTGCCACCGTCAGCTTGACCGGCTTGCTGCCGCGCTGCACGTCGATCTGCGCGGTGCCGCCGAGCGGACGGGTCGCGAAGCGGTAATCGAAGGCGTTGGGATCATCCACGGTCTGGCCGTCGATCCCAGTGATGAGGTCGGAGGATTTCAGGCCGGCCTTCGCCGCGGGTCCATTCGGCACCACGCTTGCGACCAGCGCACCCGTCGGCGAGCGCAGGCCGAGGCTTTCGGCGATCTCGGGCGTCACCGCCTGCAACCTCGCCCCCAGCCACGGCCGCTTCACCGCCTTGCCGCCGCTCTTGGCGGAAGCGACGACGACGCGCACCATGTTGGCGGGAATGGCAAAGCCGATTCCTTGCGAGCCGCCGGAGCGCGAATAGATCGCGGTGTTGATGCCGGCGAGCCTGCCGCTCATGTCGACCAGGGCGCCGCCGGAATTGCCGGGATTGATCGCCGCATCAGTCTGGATGAAGAACTGGTAGTCGGTGATGCCGACCTGCGTCCGCGCGAGCGCCGAGATGATGCCGTGGGTCACGGTCTGGCCGACGCCGAAGGGATTGCCGATGGCGAGCACGACGTCACCGACCAGCAATTCGTCGGAATTGGTGAAGTCGAGGGTCGGGAATTTCTCCTTGGTGTCCTTCAGGCGAAGCACGGCGAGATCGGTGCGGGAATCCTTCAGCAGGATCTCGGCTTCGAACTCGCGCTTGTCCGACAATGACACTTTTACCTGGTCCGCGCCCTCGATCACATGGACGTTGGTGACGACGAGGCCGGAGGCATCGACGATGACGCCGGAGCCGAGCGAACGCTGCATCTGCTCGGGCTGCTGGCCCGGCACGCCGAAGAAGCGGCGGAAGATCGGATCGTCGAGCAGCGGATTGCGGTTCTGCACCACCTTGGCGGCATAGACGTTGACGACGGCCGGCTGCACACGCTGCACGATCGGTGCATAGGACAGCCGCAACTCGGCCGGCGACGACGGGACCCGGCGGTCCTGCGCAGCAGTCGGATTGAAATGGGCTGAAAACGCTATGCACAAGGCCGTGGCGACGGCGGTCCAGGTCGATCGAAACATTCCTACCTCTTGGAAAAGACGCCGGAATATAGGCGCGTTCGCCCGCCAATAGAAGGGCGCCAGGCGGCAATATTCAGCCCCTTTCCCGTGTGTCCGAGATGCAAGCACAGCGTGCGAATCGGCAATTTGCCAGAGCGGTGGATTGGCATGATGCGCGTCATCTAGCATTGTGGAGTCGAGCGGATTCGGTTGCGGCGAATTGGCATCAGTGGGAACCGCGTAACCGGGCGCAGCGTCGCGGGGCAGTCATCGATCATACCTAGGCTCTCCCGTTGCGACTTGGGGAAGTTCGTCAAACGATGGAGTCATGACGTGAGCAGGACAAGAATTGCAGCCACGGCGATTGGACTCGCCGGCGTGCTGGCGGCCTCGCAGGCCCAGGCCCAATCGGCAAGCAGCAGCGAGCAGGAGATCGCGCTGCTGAAACAGCAATTGAAGATGCTGGAGCAGAAGCTCGACAAGCTCCAGAGTCAGACCGCAGCGAACACGGCGGCCACGGCGAAAGCCAGAGCCGAAGCGAAGGCTGAAGCCAAGGCCGAGGCGCGCTCGGAGGCAAAGGCCGCGGTTGCCAACGCCAATGCGGCGATCCCGGTCAAGGGACCGGCGCCGGCCTCCGGCGTCGTCGTAACGATGCCGAACAACCGGCCAACCATCTGCACCGCTGACCAGGCGAACTGCGTCGCCATCACCAGCCGTCTGCATTGGGATGTCGGCGGCTATGACTATCGTCCCGACACCGCGGCGACCGTGCCGCAGAAGCTCGACAGCGGCCAGAACGTTCGCCGCGCGCGCATCGGCGTCACCGGCAAGTTCTTCAACGACTGGAACTTCGCGCTGGTCTACGACTTCGGCGGCTCATCCGACGGATTTGGCGGCGCCGCGCCGGGATCCCTTCCGGGCGGTGGCGTCTCCGGCGTCGAGAATGCCTATCTCAGCTATACCGGCCTAAAGCCGTTCGGCGGACGAATGGCGATCGAGGCCGGCATCATGGACCTGCCCTACACCATGGACGAAGCCACGAGCTCCAACGACATCATGTTCATGGAGCGCGCCTCGCCCGGCGTGATCGCAACCAACATCGCCGCCGGTGACTTCCGCTCCGCAGCCGGTGCGCGCTGGTTCAACGACCAGCTCTGGATCGGCGGCTATGTCACGGGACCGTCGACCGGTGCGATCCACTCCGCCTCGAGCGCGGCGCCCGCCGGCACCAGCGAGCAATATGGCGCCGTGGCGCGCGTGGCCGGCAATCCGATCAGCGGCAAGGACTACTCGGTGCATATCGGCGCCGACGCGCAATGGCTGATCCAGCCGCCGCGCAACCTGATCGCCAACACGCAGGCGGTCACGCTCAGCGACCGCCCGGAATTGCGTCTCGACCCGACCACGCTGATCTCCACCGGCGCCATCGCCAATGCCTCGGGCGCGCAGGTCTACAGCGTCGAGGCAGCGGCGACCTACGGCCCCTTCGTCGTCCAGGGCGAGTACTTCTGGTACAATGTCGATCGCACGGCCAACACCGGCGTGCCGCTGGTTGGCGCACCGAGCCTGAAATTCCAGGGCGGCTACGCCCAGGCCGGCTACGTGCTGACGGGCGAAGGCCGGACCTACAATGCTGCGAACGCCGCCTATAGCGGTGTCAAGCCGGCGCATCCGTTCTCGCTCGACGGTGGCGGCTGGGGCGCGTGGGAGATCGCGGGACGCTTCTCGACGATCGACCTCAACAATCAGTTGGGAGCAGCGACCGGCATCGCCGGCGGTCGGCAGACCGTCTATACGCTCGCACTGAACTGGTACGTCAACGGCAACGTCCGCTTCATGCTCGACTATCTGCACGGAACGGTGTCGCGGCAGGCCTCGCCGATCTCGACCGCCGATGTCGGCTCGAAGTTCGACGCGGTGGCGATGCGCACGCAGTTTGCATTCTAGGCTCTACACCTCTCCCATTGGGCCCCATTGGGAGAGCTCGCGCCCAACGGGTCGCGCCAAAGGCGCGCCCGATGACAGGCTCCGGCGCGGGTGAGGCGTTACGCTCGATCGAGGATGCGGCGCCCCCTCACCCGAATTGCACTGGACGATGCTTGTGCATCGCCAGATGCAATTCGACCCCCCGCTGGGAGCGGTAAAAAAAGCCGGCGTCTTTCATCCCATCACGCCGCGCGCTTTGGCTTCTTCGCGACCACCGGCGCGGGCGCGCAGGACAGCCGCTGTTGGTGGTTCTCGCCCCAGGCCTTCAGGATATCGATCACGGGCCTGAGGCTCTCGCCGAGCTCGGAGAGGCAATACTCAACGCGCGGCGGCACCTCGGCATAGACCTTGCGGATGACGAGCTTGTCCTCCTCCAGCGCGCGAAGCTGCTTGGTCAGCATGCGTTGGGTGATGCCGGGCATCCGGCGGCGCAGTTCGCCGAAGCGCTGAGTGCCGCTCTGGAGGTGATAGAGGATCACGCCCTTCCACTTGCCGTCGATCAGATCCAGCGTCGCCTCGACCGAGCAGCCCGGGCGCCGGGCAAAATTGCCCCGTTTCATGCGTGTTTTTCCAATAGTATCCAAACAGGGACTATATCCCCGAATTTACAGTACTTGCCAAATCGGGGCCAGAGCGACAGTTAGGATGGCGGGCGAACAAAGCCATCTGATGGAGACAAGCCATGAAGGCCGTCGGCTACAAGAAATCGCTTCCGATCGAGGACGCGGATTCACTGATCGATTTCGAGACCGCAAAACCCGAGCCCGGAGGGCGTGACATCCGCGTCGCCGTGAAAGCGATTTCGGCCAATCCGGTCGATTACAAGGTGCGCAAGCGCGCCGCCCCGCCCGAGGGCGAGATGAAGATCCTCGGCTATGACGCGGCCGGCGTGGTCGATGCCGTCGGCCCCGACGTCACGCTGTTCAAGCCGGGCGATGAGGTGTTTTACGCAGGCTCGATCCTGCGCCAGGGCACCAACTCGGAATACCACCTGGTCGACGAGCGCATCGTCGGCAACAAGCCGAAGCGCCTGTCGTTCGCGCAAGCGGCCGCCCTTCCCCTCACCTCCATCACCGCCTGGGAGCTGCTGTTCGACCGGCTGGGCGCGGTCCCCGGCAAGAGCGTCGATCCGCGCACGCTGCTGATCATCGGCGGCGCTGGCGGCGTCGGCTCGATCCTGATCCAGCTCGCGCGTCGTCTCACCGGGCTGACCGTGCTCGCGACCGCGACGCGGCCAGAGTCACAAAAATGGTGCCTCGATCTCGGCGCGCATGCGGTGATCGACCACGGTAAGCCGATGAAGGAGCAGATCGAGAAGCTCAAGTTGCCCCCGGTCGCGCTGGTCGCGAGCCTCACCTTCACCGACCAGCACTACAAGGCGATCGCGGAGGTCATGGCACCGCAGGGCAAGTTCGGCCTGATCGACGATCCGCCGGAATTCGCCATGAGCACATTCAAGGGCAAGGCGATCTCGGTGCACTGGGAATCGATGTTCACGCGCTCGTCGTTCCAGACGCCTGATATGATCGCGCAGCATCGCCTGCTCAATGACGTCGCCGACCTCATCGACAAGGGCGTGTTGCGCACCACGCTCGACCAGACCTTTGGCACGATCAATGCGGCCAACCTCAAGCGCGCCCACGCGCTGCTCGAGAGCGGCAAGTCGCGCGGCAAGATCGTGCTGGAGGGGTGGTAGCAGCTACAATGTCGGTGCGTAGGGTGGGTTAGCCCTGCGACTGCGCGAAGCGCGGTTCGCAGGGGCGTAACCTACCTCTTCTATCTCTGCGGAAACACACAGCGGTGGGTTACACCTTCGGCTAACCCACCCTACGTTTCCCTCGCCCCCTCGACGAACAGCAGCCGCCGCTCCAGCGCCGTCTGCCGCAGCTTCAGCGCCTCGGCATATTCCGGCGAGGCGTACCATTCCGTCAGCCTCGCCATCGACGGGAATTCGACGATGATGATGGCCTTCGGCGGAAGATTGCCTTCGGCGAGTTCGGCCTTGCCGCCGCGGACGAGATAACGCCCGCCGTATTGCGCGATCGTTTTCGCGGCGAGCGTACGATAGGCTTCAAATCCATCGGGATCGCGCATCTCGACTTCGGAAATCACATAGGCTGTCATGCACGGCCTCAAGCGATGGTGTTGACGATACCACCTTCCGCGCGCAGCGCCGCACCGTTGGTCGCGGACGCCTCTCTCGACGCAATGTAGACCACCATGTTGGCGATCTCCTCCACGCTGGCGAAGCGCTGGATCAGCGAGCTCGGACGATGCTGCTTGACGAAATTGGCAGCGGCTTCGTCCACCGATTGGCCGTTCTGCTTCGCCAGATCCTTCACGAACGTCTCGACGCCCTCCGACATGGTCGGGCCCGGCAGCACGGAATTGACGGTGACGCCGGTGCCGCGGGTGAGCTGCGCGAGCCCGCGCGCAACCGAGAGCTGGGCCGTCTTGGTCATGCCGTAATGAATCATCTCGACGGGAATGTTGAGTCCGGACTCCGAGGAGATGAAGACGATGCGGCCCCAGTTGCGCTTCAGCATGCCCTTCATGTACGCGCGCGACAGCCGCACGCCGCTCATTACGTTGACCTCGAAGAAGCGCGTCCAGTCCTCGTCGGGAATCTCGAAAAACTCCTTCGGTTCGAAGATGCCGGCATTGTTGATGAGGATGTCGATTTCGGGAAGCGCCGCCACGAGCGCCTTGCAGCCTTCCGCCGTCGAGACGTCGGCGGCGATGCCGCGGACCTTGGCGCCGGTCCCTTCCAGCTTGCGGACGGCCGCATCGACCTTGTCCCGGCCGCGACCGTTGATCACGACGCTGGCGCCCGAAGCGGCGAGGCCCTTGGCGATGGCGTGGCCGATGCCGGCGGTCGAGCCGGTCACCAGTGCAGTTTTTCCCGAAAGGTCGATGTTCATGTAGTATCTCCATCAGAACGATGACGGGGATATCGGACGTGGCGGATTGGGCCGCAATTGGCGCTCACCAATCAGTGACGATCACGAGCTGTTCCGGCAGCGACATGGCGCCTCGTATGCCCCTGTCGCGGCTGGAACGATTATTGCTAAGCCTGACCGAGCTCTTCTGCTCATGTGAACACGGAAGGACCTTGCGATGAAAAGAACGGCCCTCACTGTTGCGCTCGGGTTGCTGGGTCTGATCAGCGGCAATTCGCTCGCGCAGGCCCAAGCGGTCTATCCGGAAAAACCATTGCAATTGATCGTCCCCTTCCCGCCCGGCGGCGCCTCCGACGTGGTCGCGCGCATCATTGGCGGCGAACTGGAGACGCGTCTCGGCAAGCCCGTGATCATCATGAACCGCCCCGGTGGCGGCACCACGATCGCGGCCAAGGAAGTCGCGCGCTCGGCGCCCGACGGATACACCCTGTTCTTCAGCTCGAATTCGAGCTTCACGCTGCCGGCGGCCGTCAAAGAAAGCGTGCCTTACGACGCGGCCAAGGATTTCGAGCCGCTTGGTCAGGTGGGCAAGATCACGCTGGCGCTGGTCACTTACAAGGACAACCCGATCAAAGACGTGGCTGCGCTCGTCACCGAGGCGAAGGCCAATCCCGACAAGCTGTCGCTGGCGTCGTTCGGCGTTGCGACCGTCTCGCATTTCGCCGGCGAGCTGTTCAAATCGGCCGCCGGAATCAAGATGGTCCACCTGCCCTACAAGGGCAGTGCGCCGGCGATGAACGACCTTATCGGCAAGCACATTCAGTACCACGTCGACACAGTGATCGCCGTGAAGCCGCAGATCGAGGCAGGCACCGTCAAAGTGCTCGCCGTGTTCTCGGCCAAGCGGACGCCGTTCCTGCCTGACGTGCCGACGCTCGCCGAGCTCGGCTATGGCAACATCGATTTCGCCTCATGGGGCGCGGTGGTCGCGCCCAAGGGGCTGCCGCCGGCCGTTCGTGACAAGCTGACGGCAACGCTGGAGGATACGATCAACAGCCCATCCGTGGCCGAACGCTTCGCCAAGGTCGGGTTCGAGCCCGGCTTTGCGCGCTACAGCGATTGGGCGGGAGCCATCGGCAAGGAGACCGCTGAAATGAAGGACATCGCACAAAAGGCGGGGATCAAGGAGGAATAGTCCTTCCGACGCGCCCTATTCCTCGAAACAAAAACGGCGCCAGAAGGGCGCCGTTTTTCGATCCGTATCTGCCGATCCGGCTTACGCCGCCTCGGCTTCCTTCTCCTGCACCGGACCCGAATCCTGGCCCTTGGCGTCGACGTCGCGATCAACGAACTCGATCACGGCCATCGCGGCGTTGTCGCCGTAGCGGAAGCCGGCCTTGATGATGCGGGTGTAGCCGCCCTGGCGGTCCTTGTAGCGGGTCGCGAGCGTGTCGAACAGCTTCTTGACCATGTCGACGTCGCGCAGCTCCGCGATCGCCTGGCGGCGCAGCGACAGGCCGCCCTTCTTGCCGAGGGTGACGAGCTTCTCGACGATCGGGCGAAGCTCCTTGGCCTTGGGCAGCGTGGTGACGATCTGCTCGTGCTTGATCAGTGCGGCCGCCATGTTGGCGAACATCGCCTTGCGGTGCTCGGCGGTGCGGTTGAGCTTCCGATGAACCTTGCCGTGACGCATGTGTGTAGTCCTTACTTTAAAACTGCCGCGACGGTTCGTCGGACATGTTGCTCAGGTGGGCTGCCTGCGTTCGCCCATGAAAATAACGGCCGGAGAGCCCGGCCGTCACGGTGAAGTCGATCAGTAGTGATCTTCGAAGCGCTTGGCGAGCTCGTCGATGTTCTCCGGCGGCCAGCCCGGCACTTCCATGCCGAGGTGCAGACCCATCTGGGCCAGCACTTCCTTGATCTCGTTCAGCGACTTGCGGCCGAAGTTCGGGGTGCGGAGCATTTCGGCTTCCGACTTCTGCACGAGGTCGCCGATATAGACGATGTTGTCGTTCTTCAAGCAGTTGGCCGAACGCACCGACAGCTCGAGCTCGTCCACCTTCTTGAGGAAGGCCGGGTTGAAGGCGAGGTCCGGGATGATCTCCTGGGCGACTTCCTTGCGCGGCTCTTCGAAATTGACGAAGACGTTGAGCTGATCCTGCAGGATGCGCGCGGCGTAGGCCACCGAGTCATCCGGCGAGATCGCGCCGTTGGTCTCGATCGTCATGGTCAGCTTGTCGTAGTCGAGGATCTGGCCCTCGCGGGTGTTCTCGACCTTGTAGGAGACCTTGCGGACCGGCGAGTAGAGGCTGTCGACCGGGATCAGACCGATCGGCGCATCCTCGGGGCGGTTGCGCTCGGCGGGCACGTAGCCCTTGCCGGTCGAGACCGTGAACTCCATGCGGATCTCCGCGCCCTCGTCGAGGGTGCAGATCTGCAGGTCCGGGTTGAGCACGGTGACGTCGCCGACGGTCTGGATGTCGCCGGCGGTGACGACGCCCGGGCCCTGCTTCTTCACGACCATGCGCTTGGGGCCTTCGCCCTGCATCTTGATCGAGATGTCCTTGATGTTGAGCACGATGTCGGTGACGTCCTCACGGACGCCCGCAATCGAGGAGAACTCGTGCAGCACGCCGTCGATATGCACCGACTGCACTGCCGCGCCCTGAAGCGAGGAGAGCAGGATGCGGCGCAGGGCGTTGCCGAGGGTCTGGCCGAAGCCGCGCTCGAGCGGCTCGGCGACGATGGTCGCGAAACGCGAGGGATCGCTGCCGGGGGACACCTGGAGCTTGTTCGGCCGAATCAGTTCTTGCCAATTTTTCTGGATCGTCACTGTTTCACCCATACAGGCCAGCCAATTTGACAGTTCAAATACTGGCGTTGGAGAAAGGCCGCAGAGCATTCCCGCGGCTTCTTAGAAAAGTCGTCGCGGGCGCCGATGCGCCCGCAACCTCGTATCAAACGCGCCGACGCTTGCGGGGACGGCAACCGTTGTGCGGGATCGTGGTCACGTCGCGGATCGAGGTGACGGTGAAGCCCGCGGCCTGGAGTGCGCGGAGCGCCGACTCACGGCCCGAGCCGGGGCCGGCGACTTCGACTTCCAGCGTGCGCATGCCGTGCTCCTGCGCCTTCTTCGAGACGTCTTCCGCGGCAACCTGCGCGGCGTACGGGGTCGACTTGCGCGAGCCCTTGAAGCCCATCGTGCCGGCGGAGGACCAGGCAATGGTGTTGCCCTGCGCGTCGGTGATGGTGATGGTCGTGTTGTTGAACGACGAGTTCACGTGCGCGACGCCGGAGGCGATGTTCTTGCGCTCACGACGACGAACGCGGGTGGCTTCCTTGCCCATTGAGTACCTTTCCTGGAGATCTCAAACGCCGCCGTAATGCCAGCGGCTACACCTGTGGAACGAAAGGCGCGCGGCGAACGGGTCATCCCCTGTTCGCCGCACGCCGCGACTGAGTTCGAAAACTTACTTCTTCTTGCCGGCGATGGCCTTGGCCGGGCCCTTGCGCGTGCGCGCGTTGGTGTGGGTGCGCTGACCGCGCACCGGCAGACCGCGACGATGACGCAGGCCGCGATAGCAGCCGAGGTCCATCAGACGCTTGATGTTGATACCGACCTCACGACGCAGATCGCCCTCGACGAGATAGTCGCGGTCGATCACTTCGCGGATCTGGAGCACTTCGGCGTCGCTGAGCTGATTGACGCGACGATCCTCGGGAATCTTCACCTTCTCCATGATGTCACCGGCGATCTTCGGGCCGATGCCATGGATGTACTGGAGCGCGATCAGCACGCGCTTATTGGTGGGAATGTTCACGCCGGCAATACGGGCCACGGCCTTCTCTCCTGTCGCCGATCCTCGTCAGGATCGGGCTTTAAGTGCTTGCTTTCTCGGGCAGGTGTTCACAAACGCGAACACGACGCCCACCCCCGGTCTTCCTGGGGCCCGGCATCGTCTGAAACTATCCGACTTGGATGCGGGGCTTATTAAGGGATTCCAGGGGCTTTCGTCAACCGCTGCTAGCGTTTGGCTCGCTTTTTCGTGACCTTTTTTGCGGCCTTTTTGGCACCCTTTTTGAGAGCCTTCTTGGCGGTCTTTTTGGCTACCTTCATTTTTGCCGTCTTCTTGGTTGCCTTCCCTGTGCCCATCACGGCTTTCTTGGCGGCCTTTTTAGGGGATTTGGCGGCCTTTTTGGTCGTTTTCGCCGGTTTTACGGCCGCTTTCCTCCCCGCCTTGGCCTTCTTGGCCGGGGCCGTCTTGGCCGCACTTCTGGCATGGGTCTTGGGCTCGACCGCCCCAAGCGCCAGGAGCAGGCGGTGGATGGCACGGGTGACCTCGTCGATGGCCATCATGCCGTCGATGGTCGAGAGCTTCCGCCGCTCGGAATAGTAGTGAATCAGCGGTTCCGTCTGGCTGCGGTAGCTGGCGAGGCGCTTGGTCAGGACCTCCGGGGTGTCGTCGACCCGGACCTCCTCGCCGCGCTCGCGCATCTGGGCGACGCGGGTCTCGACGCGGTTCAAGAGCGCGCTTTCATTGACACGCAGCTCGATCACCGCATCAAGCTTGAGATGCTTGTGCTTGAGCAGCTCGTCCAGCGCCTCAGCCTGCGGCACGGTGCGCGGGAAACCGTCGAGGATAAAACCGTTCTTGGCGTCCGGCTGATCGATTCGGTCGGAGATGATTCCGACCACGATCTCGTCGGGCACGAGGTCGCCGCCGGCCATGATCTCCTTGGCCTTCAGCCCGACCGGCGTTCCGGCCGCTACGGCCGCGCGCAGCATCTCGCCGGTCGAGAGCTGGACGATGCCATAGCGCTGCACCAAGAGCTGCGCCTGGGTCCCCTTGCCCGACCCCGGCGGTCCCAGAAGTATAATTCTCATCGGCGTACGCCCCCCGGATTGGTGAGCGATACGTCGCGCACCTGTGTTTGAAGATATCAAGGACAGTGCAAACCATAATCGGCGCCGCACCGCCACCCATATCATAGGGGAGCGGATGGGCTGACGCCAAGAAGGGCTTTGAAATCTGTGATTGAGCTGCAGTGAGAGCAGCTCTGCCGATGCGGCCGATGGCTGGCTGGTGCCGTGCAGGCGCCGCGCGTTGCTGGCACGGCGAATCGGCGGCGCAATCGCGCCGCCTTCAGGGGACGCCGCGCTTAGCGGCGGCGGCCGCGCAGTTTCGACTTGCGGATCAGGCCTTCGTACTGATGCGCCAGCAGATAGCCCTGCACCTGCGCCACCGTGTCCATGGTGACGCTGACGACGATCAGCAGCGAGGTGCCGCCGAAGTAGAACGGCACCGAGGCGTAGGAGATCAGGATCTCCGGGATCAAGCAGACGATCGCCAGATAAATCGCACCTAACACGGTGATGCGCGACAGTACGTAGTCGATGTATTCGGCGGTGCGCTCGCCGGGGCGAATGCCCGGAATGAAGCCGCCATGCTTCTTCAGATTGTCCGCGGTCTCGGTCGGGTTGAACACGATCGCGGTGTAGAAGAACGCGAAGAACACGATCAGCGCCAGATACATGATCAGGAACAACGGACGGCCGTGGCCGAGCTGGGTGGTGATCCACTGGAACCATTCCGGCCCGCTGCCGGCGTTGAAGTTCGCAACGGTGGTCGGCAGCAGCAGCAGCGAGGATGCGAAGATCGGCGGGATCACGCCCGAGGTGTTGAGCTTGAGCGGCAGATGCGAGGACTGGCCCTCGAACATCTTGTTGCCGACCTGGCGCTTCGGATACTGGATCAGCAGGCGGCGCTGCGCGCGCTCCATGAACACGATGAAGGCAATCACGGCGACTGCCATGATGATGACGACCAGGATCAGACCGGTCGACATCGCACCCTGACGGCCGAGTTCGAGCATGTTGGCGAGCGCGGCGGGCAGCTCGGCGACGATGCCGGCAAGAATGATCAGCGAGATGCCGTTGCCGATGCCGCGCGAGGTGATCTGCTCGCCCAGCCACATCAGGAACATGGTGCCGCCGGTCAGCGTGATCGCCGTCGACAGGCGGAAGAACATGCCGGGATCACTGACGACGTTGCCGGCGCCCTCGAGGCCCACCGCGATACCGTAGGACTGGAACGCGGCCAGGATGACGGTGAGATAACGCGTGTACTGGTTCAGCGTCTTGCGGCCAGCCTCGCCTTCCTTCTTCAGCGCCTCGAGCTGCGGCGAGACGGTGGTCAGGAGCTGGATGATGATCGAAGCCGAGATGTACGGCATGATGTTCAGCGCGAAGATCGCCATGCGGTGGATGCCGCCGCCCGCGAACATGTTGAACATGCCGAGGATGCCGCCCGCCTGGGACCGGAACACCTGTTCCCAGATGTTGGGATCGATGCCGGGCAGCGGGATGTAGGTGCCGAGCCGATAAACGAGTAGCGCACCCAGGGTGAACCAGATGCGCTTCTTCAGTTCGTCGGCCTTGGCAAACGCGCCGAAATTGAGACTGGCTGCCAGTTGTTCCGCTGCAGAGACCATCTTGGACTTTCTCCCGCCGCCTGTTGCGCCGTCATGCCCGCGGCCGGGCTACTTTAGCGGACGCCGGACATTATCTGGGGCTCGGCTTCGATAAGTCCATCGTCCCGCATGCGTAAAGGCCCGCGAGGCGCGGGCCGATGACGCAGTTGTTACGCCGCCTCGCCTTCTTCCTTGGCAGGGGCGAGGATCTTCACCGAACCGCCGGCCTTCTCGACCGCCGCGATCGCGGTCTTGGAGGCGCCGTGCACTTCAATGTTGAGCTTGGACTTGAGCTCGCCGCGGCCGAGCAGCCGCAGACCGGCCTTGGCGCGGCGCAGCACGCCGCCCTTCACCAGGGCCTCGACGTTCACGACGCTGCCGGCGTCGATCTTCTTGGCATCGACCGCTTCCTGGAGCCGGTCGAGATTGATCTCGGCGAACTCGACGCGGAAGATGTTGTTGAAGCCGCGCTTGGGCAGACGGCGATGCATCGGCATCTGGCCGCCTTCGAAACCCTTGATGCGCACGCCCGAACGCGCGGTCTGGCCCTTGCCGCCGCGGCCGGACTGCTTGCCCTTGCCCGAACCGATGCCGCGGCCGACGCGCATACGCTTCTTGCGCGAGCCGGCGTTGTCGGCGATATCGCTGAGCTTCATCGCCCTTCTCCTTGTGTCTTGCGCACGATCTTCACCGAAACCGGGTGCCCGCTTTTCGGGATCCTGCGCCGCTTCTTACTTCTCGTCGACGATGCGGACGAGATGGTGAACCTTCTCGATCATGCCGCGGACCGCCGGGGTATCCGGCAGTTCGCTGGTGCGGCCGATCTTGTTGAGCTTGAGCCCGATCAGCGTCGAGCGCTGCGAGTGATGGCGGCGGATCGCGCTGCCAGTCTGCTCGAGCTTGATCGTCTTTGCGGCCTTGGCCATGGGAGTCTACTCCGAAAAGCTTCCGTTAGTCGGCTGCCGCCTCGGCGTCACCGCCGATACGACGGGACTGGAGGGTGGACACCTTGATGTTGCGGCGGGCAGCGACCGAGCGCGGCGAATCCTGATGCTTCAGCGCGTCGAAGGTCGCGCGAACCATGTTGTACGGGTTCGACGAGCCGATCGACTTCGCCACCACGTCCTGGACGCCGAGCGTCTCGAACACGGCGCGCATCGGGCCGCCGGCGATGATGCCGGTACCGGCCGGGGCGGCACGCAGGTAGACACGGCCCGCGCCATGACGGCCGGCGATGTCGTGATGGAGCGTGCGGCCCTCGCGCAGCGACACGCGGGTCAGGTTGCGCTTGGCGGATTCGGTCGCCTTGCGGATCGCCTCAGGCACTTCGCGCGCCTTGCCGTGACCGAAGCCGGCGCGGCCCTTCTGATCGCCGATCACGACCAGCGCTGCGAAACCGAAGCGCTTGCCGCCCTTGACGACCTTGGCCACGCGGTTGATGTGGACGAGCTTGTCGACGAACTCGCTGTCGCGCTCCTCGCGCTCCCTGCGTTCACGTCCGCCGCCGCGTTGATCGCGTCCACCACGTTGTTCGCGTTCAGCTGCCATGGTTTTTCCAATCCTTCAGAGGCTTACGCCTCAATCCTCAAATTCTGTTAGAAGCTCAGCCCGCTCTCACGCGCGGCGTCGGCGAGAGCCTTGACGCGCCCGTGATAGAGATAGCCGCCGCGATCGAACACGACTTCCTTGACGCCCTTCTCCACCGCGCGCTCGGCGAGCAGCTTGCCGACCGCCTTCGCCGCATCGATGTCGGCGCCGGTCTTGCCGCCGTCGCGCATCGACTTCTCGAGCGAGGAGGCAGAGGCCAGCGTCTCGCCCTTGAGGTCGTCGATGACCTGGGCGTAGATGTGCTTGGACGAGCGGAACACCGACAGGCGCGGACGGCCGCCACCGGAGCGGCGCAGCTTCAGCCGCACACTCCGCTTGCGCCGGGCATTCGTAACCTTGGCTTTCGACATGACCGGCTCCGTTACTTCTTCTTGCCTTCCTTGCGGAAGATGAATTCGCCAACATACTTCACGCCCTTGCCCTTATAGGGCTCCGGCGGGCGATAGGCGCGGATCTCGGCCGCAACCTGGCCGACGCGCTGGATGTCGCTGCCCGACACGGTGATTTCGGTGGGCTTCGGCACGGCGATCGTGATGCCTTCCGGGATCGGATAGATCACGTCATGGCTGTAGCCGAGCGCCAGCTGGAGGTTCTTGCCCTGCATCGCAGCGCGGTAACCGACGCCGGTGATCTCGAGCTTCTTCTCGAAGCCCTTGGTGACACCTTCGACCAGATTAGCGACCTGGGCGCGAGCGGTGCCGTACAGGGCCCGCGCGCGGTTGGTCTCTGCCCGCGGCTTGACCTTGATCTGGCCGCTCTCGAGCTTCACCTCGACGTCGTCATGGACGACGAACTGAAGCTGGCCCTTCGGCCCCTTCATCTTGACGGTCTGCCCATCAACGGTCGCGGTAACACCCGACGGAACCGCCACAGGCTTTTTGCCAACACGTGACATGGATGAAAAATCCTTCTCAGAACACCGTGAAGAGGACTTCACCGCCCACATTCGCGTCGCGCGCGCTGTGGTCGGCCATGATCCCCTTCGGCGTCGACAACACCGAAATGCCGAGCCCGTTGTTGACCCGCGGCAGAGCCTTCACCGAGGCGTAAACGCGACGCCCGGGCTTGGAAACACGTTCGATCTCGCGGATGACGGGCTCGCCGTCGAAATACTTCAGCTCGATCTCGATCTCGCTGCGGCCCGAGGGATGCTCGAGCGTGGCGTAACCGCGGATGTAGCCCTCGGACTTCAGGACCTCGAGCACGTTCTCGCGCATCTTCGAGCCGGGCGTGGAGACCTTGGTCTTGGAGCGCATCTGCGCGTTGCGGATGCGGGTGATCAGATCGCTGATTGGATCGTGCGTAGACATCTAAACGACCCTCCTTACCAGCTCGACTTCACGAGGCCCGGGACCATGCCCCTGGAGCCAAGGTCGCGCAGCGCGATACGGGACAGCTTGTTCTTGCGATAGTTCGAGCGCGGGCGGCCCGACAGTTCGCAACGCATACGGATGCGGGTCGCCGACGAGTTGCGCGGCATTTCCGCCAGCTTCAACGTCGCAGCGAAGCGCTCTTCCATCGGCAGCGTCTTGTCGGCGATGATCGCCTTCAACCGCTCGCGCTTGGCGGCGGCGTTCTTCACCATCCGCTTACGCCGGTTGTTCTTCTCGACTGAACTCTTCTTTGCCATGCTTGGCTCCTGGGTATCCGCGTTTGAGAGGCTCTAGGTCAGCGTCTCACTGCCGGAACGGGAAATTGAAAGCGGTCAACAAGGCCCTCGCCTCTTCGTCGGTCTTGGCCGTGGTGCAGACGGTGATGTCCATACCGCGGGCTTCCGCGACCTTGTCGAAGTCGATCTCGGGGGAAATGATGTGCTCCTTGATACCGAGCGAATAGTTGCCACGACCGTCGAAGCTCTTCGGGTTCAGGCCGCGGAAGTCGCGGACGCGCGGCAGCGCGACATTCACCAGGCGATCGATGAACTCGTACATGCGGGCCTTGCGCAGCGTGACCTTGCAGCCGATCGGCTGGTTCTCACGCAGCTTGAAGGTCGCGATCGCGATGCGCGAATAGGTCACGATCGCCTTCTGGCCGGCGATCTGGGTCAATTCGGCAGCGGCGGTCTCGGCCTTCTTGCGGTCGTTGACGGAATCGCCAACGCCCATGTTCAGCACGACCTTGTCCAGACGCGGAACCTGCATGACGTTCTCGTAACCGAACTTCTCGGTCAGAGCCGTGCGGATCTTCGCATCATATTCCGCGCGCAGGCGCGGCGTGTAAGCGGCCTCAGCCATCGATCTCAGCTCCCGAGCTCTTGGCGATGCGGACCTTCTTGCCGTCCGCCAGAATCTTGAATCCGATGCGGGTCGGCTTTCCGTCCTTGCCGACATACGCGATATTGGACAGTTGGATCGGCGCCTCTTTCGAGATGATGCCGCCCTCCTGGGCCTGCGTCTGCTTCTGGTGACGCTTGACCATGTTGATGCCGCGCACGAGCGCGGTGCCGGCGTCGGGGCGCACCTCGAACACCTCGCCGGTGCGGCCCTTGTCGCGACCGGTCAGCACGACGACCTTGTCGCCCTTGCGGATCTTCGCAGCCATCACAGCACCTCCGGCGCGAGCGAAATGATCTTCATGTGGTTCTTGGCGCGCAGTTCGCGCGGCACGGGCCCGAAGATACGGGTGCCGACCGGCTCGGCCTGGTTGTTGATCAGGACGGCGGCGTTGCGGTCGAAGCGGATGACCGAACCGTCGGCGCGGCGGATGTCCTTGCGGACGCGCACCACGACGGCCTTCATCACGTCGCCCTTCTTCACCTTGCCACGCGGGATAGCTTCCTTGATCGAGACGACGATGATGTCGCCGATCGTCGCGTAGCGGCGCTTGGAGCCTCCCAGCACCTTGATACACATGACACGGCGTGCGCCAGAATTGTCGGCCACGTCGAGGTTGGTCTGCATCTGAATCATTGATGCACCTCGTCCTCTTTCTCTTTGCGCCAGCCCAGCCGGCGCTCAACATTTCCCTGAAATCAGTCGGCTAAAGCCAACAGATCAGGCGCTTTTCTTGTGCTCGCCCCGGATCACGACCCAGCGCTTCAACTTCGAAATCGGCTTCGATTCCTCGATCCACACCACGTCGCCCGGCTTGAACTGGTTGCTCTCGTCGTGCGCGTGATAATTCTTCGAACGGCGGATCGTCTTCTTGTAGATCGGGTGCGTGAAACGGCGATCGACGCGCACCACGATGGTCTTGGCTTGCTTGTCGCTGACGACCACGCCCTGCAAAGTACGTTTCGGCATCTTCGTAAGCCTCTTACTTCTTCTTGGCGCGCGTCTGCGCGGCGACGGTCTTGATCCGGGCGATGTCACGGCGGGCCTCGCGCAGGCGCGAGGTGT
Organism: Bradyrhizobium zhanjiangense; assembly: GCF_004114935.1. Classification (NCBI taxonomy): domain Bacteria; kingdom Pseudomonadati; phylum Pseudomonadota; class Alphaproteobacteria; order Hyphomicrobiales; family Nitrobacteraceae; genus Bradyrhizobium; species Bradyrhizobium zhanjiangense. Next base: position 4,198,313 of record NZ_CP022221.1, on the reverse strand, counting down.
TCTCGAGCTGCCCGGTGGCGCGCTGGAAGCGCAGATTGAAGCGCTCCTTCTTCAGGTTCAGGATGGCGTCATCCTGCTGGTCGGGGCTCATCGCGCGGATGTCTTCGATCTTCATCTGGGCCATGGCCATTACTCCGCAATGCGCTCGACGAAGCGCGTCTTGATCGGCAGCTTGGCGGCCGCCAGGGTCAACGCCTCACGCGCGGTCTGGGTGTTGACGCCGTCGATCTCGAACAGCACCCGGCCCGGCTTGACGCGCGCGACCCACAGTTCCGGCGAGCCCTTGCCGGAGCCCATGCGGACTTCGGCCGGCTTCTTCGACACCGGAACGTCGGGGAACACGCGGATCCAGACGCGGCCGGCGCGCTTCATGTGCCGGGTCAGCGCGCGGCGGGCGGCTTCGATCTGGCGCGCGGTGACGCGCTCAGGTTCGGTCGCCTTCAGGCCGAACTGGCCGAACGCCAACGTCGCGCCCGAAGACGCAACGCCGTGGATGCGGCCCTTATGCGCCTTCCGGAACTTCGTTTTCTTAGGTTGCATCATGGCTTTAAGCCCTCAAATTCTTGGTGCAGATCAGGCTGCAGCCGTATCGCGGCGCTGACGGCCACCACGATCACCACTGCCGCCCGTCTCGCCCTCGGCCATTCTCTTGTCCTGGGCCATCGGATCGTGCTCGAGGATCTCACCCTTGAAGATCCAGACCTTGACGCCGCAGGTGCCGAAGGTCGTGAACGCGGTCGCAACGCCGTAGTCGATGTCGGCGCGCAGCGTGTGCAGCGGCACGCGACCTTCGCGGTACCACTCCATGCGCGCGATTTCCGCGCCGCCCAGGCGTCCCGAGCAGTTGATGCGGATGCCTTCCGCGCCGAGACGCATCGCCGACTGCACGGCGCGCTTCATGGCACGGCGGAACGCCACGCGGCGCTCGAGCTGCTGCGCGATCGACTCGGCCACCAGCGTCGCGTCGAGCTCCGGCTTGCGGATCTCGACGATGTTGATGACGACGTCGGACGAGGTGATGTCCGCGACCTTCTTGCGCAGCTTGTCGATGTCGGCGCCCTTCTTGCCGATCACCACGCCCGGACGGGCCGAATGGATGGTGACGCGGCACTTCTTGTGCGGACGTTCGATCACGATGCGGGCGACGGCGGCCTGCTTAAGTTCCTTGTGCAGGATCTCGCGGATCTTGACGTCCTCGTGCAGCAGCTTGCCGTATTCCTGCTTGCCGGCGAACCAGCGAGAATCCCAGGTCCGGTTGATGCCGAGACGCAGACCGATCGGATTGATCTTTTGACCCATCGTGTTCTCCTGCGCCCTTAAGCGGCTGCTTCGGCTTCGACCTGACGAACGATGATCGTCAGCTGCGAAAATGGTTTGTAGACACGGCCCGAGCGGCCACGGCCGCGGGCGGCGAAGCGCTTCATCACGAGGCCGTTGCCGACGAAGGCCTGCGCCACGACGAGATCATCGACGTCGAGATCGTGGTTGTTCTCGGCATTGGCGATAGCCGATTCCAGGCACTTCTTCACGTCGACCGCGATCCGCTTGCGCGAAAACTGCAGGTCGGCGAGCGCGGCAGACGCCTTCCGGCCGCGAATGAGCTGGGCGACCAGGTTGAGCTTCTGCGGGCTCACCCGCAGCATCCGGGCGACCGCCTTGGCCTCGTTGTCGGCGAGGCTCCGTTCGCGCTTAGGTTTGCTCATCGTTTAATCCTCAAGCCTTCTTGGCTTTCTTGTCGCCGGAGTGGCCATGGAAGGTCCGCGTCGGCGAGAACTCGCCGAACTTGTGACCGACCATTTCCTCGTTGACGGCCACCGGCACGTGCTTCTGACCGTTGTAGACGCCGAAGGTCAGGCCGACGAACTGCGGCAGGATCGTCGAGCGACGGCTCCAGATCTTGATGACGTCGTGACGGCCGGACGCGCGCGCGGCATCTGCCTTCTTGAGCAGAGAACCCTCGACGAACGGGCCTTTCCAGACTGAACGAACCATGTCCGGCGTTCCTTACTTCTTCCGCTTGTGGCGGCTTAGGAGAATGAATTTGTTGGTCGACTTGTTGGTGCGGGTCTTCTTGCCCTTGGTCGGCTTGCCCCACGGGGTGACCGGGTGGCGACCGCCCGAGGTACGACCTTCACCACCGCCGTGCGGATGGTCGATCGGGTTCATCGCGACACCGCGGTTGTGCGGGCGACGGCCCATCCAACGCTTGCGGCCGGCCTTGCCGATCGAGGTGTTCATGTGATCCGGGTTCGACACCGCGCCGATCGTGCCGCGGCACCGGCCGTGGACCAGACGCTGCTCGCCCGAGTTCAGGCGGATGATGACGTAGTCCTGGTCACGACCGACGAGCTGGGCGTAGGTGCCCGCGGAACGGGCGAGCTGGCCGCCCTTCCCGATCTTGACCTCGATGTTGTGGATGATCGTGCCGACCGGCATGTTGCCGAGCGGCATGACGTTGCCCGGCTTCACGTCGACATAGTTGCCGGCGATGATGGTGTCACCCACGGCCAGGCGCTGCGGCGCCAGGATGTAGGCCTGCTCGCCGTCCTGATACTTGATCAGGGCGATGAAGCCGGTGCGGTTGGGATCATACTCCAGCCGCTCGACGGTCGCGGGGACGTCGACCTTCTCGCGCTTGAAGTCGACGGTGCGCAGCGTCTGCTTGTGACCGCCGCCGCGGAAGCGCACGGTGATGCGGCCGGTGTTGTTGCGACCGCCCGAGGACTTCTTGCCCTCGGTGAGCGCCTTCAGCGGCTTGCCCTTGTAGAGGGCCGAACGATCGACCATGACCAGCTGGCGCTGGCCCGGCGTCGTGGGATTGAATGTCTTCAGTGCCATCGTCGTACGACCTTACAGACCGGTGGTGACGTCGATCCGGTGGCCCTCTTCGAGGGTCACGATCGCGCGCTTGGTGTTCGACTGCGAACCGAGATTACCGCGGAAGGCCTTGACCTTGCCCTTGCGGACCAGCGTGTTGACGCTCTTGACCTTGACGTCGAACAGCTTCTCGATCGCTTCCTTGATCTGCGGCTTGGTTGCCTTCGCGGCCACCTTGAACAGCACCTTGTTGTGCTCCGAAGCGATCGTCGCCTTTTCGGTCACGACCGGCGACAGGATCACGTCGTAGTGGCGAGGCTCGATGTTCTTCGTCATTTGAAGCGCGCCTCCAGCGCATCGATGGCGGCCTTGGTCAGAACGAGCTTCTGACGGCGCAGGATGTCATAGACGTTGATGCCCTGGATCGGCAGCACGTCCATGTTCGGGATGTTGCGGGCCGCCGCGGCAAAGCCGTTGTTGAGCTCCGCGCCATCGATGATCAGCGCGTTGGTGAGCCCCAGGCCCGAGAAGTGACCGAGCAGCGCCTTGGTCTTGGCGGTTTCCAGCGCGGCCTTCTCGATCACGACGAGATCGCCGTCCTTGGCCTTGGCCGAGAGCGCATGCTTCAGCGCCAGCGCACGGACTTTCTTCGGCAGGTCGGTGGCGTGCGAGCGCACCACCGGACCGAAGGCACGGCCACCGCCGCGGAACTGCGGCACGCGGGCCGAGCCGTGACGAGCACCGCCGGTGCCCTTCTGCTTGTACATCTTCTTGCCGGTGCGCCAGATCTCGGCGCGACCCTTGGCCTTGTGCGTGCCGGCCTGGCGCTTGTTGAGCTGCCACTGCACGCAGCGCGCGATGATGTCCTCGCGCGGCTCGAGGCCGAAAATGGCGTCGGACAGCTGGACCGAGCCTGCTTCCTTACCTTCGAGGGTGGTGACCTTCAATTCCATCTCACGCCTCCTGCGCAGCCGGAGCGGCTTCCGCGTCGCCAGCAACCTTGAACTTGCCGGGCTTCGGAGCTTCCTTCGGTAGCGGCTTCTTGACGGCGTCGCGCACGCGGATCCAGCCGCCCTTGGAGCCGGGAACGGCGCCTTCGACGAGGATCAGGCCGCGCTCGACATCGGTCTGGACGACACGAAGATTGAGCGTGGTGATGCGATCGACACCCATATGGCCGGGCATCTTCTTGTTCTTCCAGGTCTTGCCGGGGTCCTGACGGCCACCGGTCGAACCGATCGAGCGGTGCGAGATCGACACACCGTGCGTGGCGCGCAGACCGCCGAAGTTCCAGCGCTTCATACCGCCGGCAAAGCCCTTACCGACCGAGGTGCCGGTGACGTCGACGAACTGGCCGACGACGAAGTGATCGGCCTGGATCTCGGCGCCGACCGGGATCATGGCATCCGCGGTGACGCGGAATTCCTCGACCCGGCGCTTCGGCTCGACCTTGGCGACGGCGAACTGGCCGCGCTCGGCCTTGGGCATGTAAACGGTCTTGCGGCTGCCAGAACCGAGCTGGAGCGCGACGTAACCGTTCTTCTCTTCGGTGCGGTGGCCTACGACCTGGCAATTGCCGAGCTTCAGCACGGTCACGGGGATATGTTCGCCGGCCTCCGTGAAGACCCGCGTCATCCCGACCTTTTGTGCGATCACTCCGGAGCGCATCGGCTTGCTTCCTGTTCTTTCTGTCCTTGCGGACTAGCTAATCTTCGTTGTGAGCAAGACCCGGTCCGAAAACCGTTGCCCACTTTTCGGGGTCTTGCTCAGAGCTTGATCTCGACGTCGACACCGGCAGCCAGATCGAGCTTCATCAAAGCATCGACGGTCTGCGGGGTCGGATCGACGATGTCGAGCAGGCGCTTGTGAGTGCGCATCTCGAACTGTTCGCGGCTCTTCTTGTCGACGTGGGGCGAACGGTTGACGGTGAACTTCTCGATGCGGGTGGGCAGCGGAATGGGTCCGCGGACCTGCGCGCCGGTGCGCTTCGCCGTGTTCACGATCTCACGGGTCGACGTATCGAGGATACGATGGTCGAACGCCTTGAGACGGATACGAATGTTTTGGCCGTTCATTGCCGTGCTTTCTTTAGTGGGTGGCGAGTAGCGAGTAGCGAATGTCACCATTCGCTACTCGCCGTCCCTATTCTCGTAATTACTCGATGATCGAGGCGACGACGCCGGCGCCGACGGTGCGGCCGCCTTCGCGGATCGCGAACCGGAGCTTCTCTTCCATCGCGATCGGCACGATCAGATGCACTTCCATCGCGATGTTGTCGCCCGGCATCACCATCTCGGTGCCTTCCGGCAGGTGCACGACACCGGTCACGTCGGTGGTGCGGAAGTAGAACTGCGGACGGTAGTTGGTGAAGAACGGGGTGTGGCGACCGCCCTCTTCCTTGGTGAGGATGTAGGCCTCGGCCTTGAACTTGGTGTGCGGCTTGACCGAACCCGGCTTGGCCAGAACCTGACCGCGCTCGACGTCCTCACGCTTGGTACCGCGGAGCAGCGCGCCGATGTTGTCGCCGGCCTGGCCCTGATCGAGCAGCTTGCGGAACATTTCGACGCCGGTGACGGTGGTCTTCTGGGTCGCACGCAGACCGACGATCTCGATTTCCTCGCCGACCTTGACGACGCCGCGCTCGACACGGCCGGTCACGACGGTGCCGCGGCCCGAGATCGAGAACACGTCTTCAACCGGCATCAGGAACGGCTGGTCGATCGGACGCTCCGGCTGCGGGATGTACTCGTCGACGTTGCGCATCAGCTCGAGGATGGCATCGTGGCCGAGCTTCTTGTCCGAATCTTCGAGAGCGGCGAGCGCCGAACCCTTGATGATCGGGATCTTGTCGCCGGGGAATTCGTACTTCGAGAGCAACTCGCGGACTTCGAGCTCGACGAGCTCGAGCAGCTCCGGATCGTCGACCATGTCGCACTTGTTGAGGAACACGACCAGCGCGGGCACGCCGACCTGGCGGGCGAGCAGGATGTGCTCGCGGGTCTGCGGCATCGGGCCGTCAGCGGCCGACACGACCAGGATCGCACCGTCCATCTGCGCGGCGCCGGTGATCATGTTCTTGACGTAGTCGGCGTGGCCGGGGCAGTCGACGTGGGCGTAGTGGCGGTTCGTGGTTTCGTACTCGACGTGGGCGGTCGAGATGGTGATGCCGCGAGCCTTCTCTTCCGGCGCCTTGTCGATCTGATCGTACGCGGTGAACGTCGCGCCGCCGGTCTCGGCGAGGATCTTGGTGATCGCCGCGGTCAGCGACGTCTTGCCATGGTCCACGTGACCGATGGTGCCGATGTTGCAGTGCGGCTTGGTACGTTCAAACTTTGCTTTGGCCATTTGACTCTCCGTTCAATCGTCAGCTTGAGACCGACGACAATCAGGCAAACTTCTTCTGGACTTCTGCCGACACGTTGGCCGGCGCTTCTGCGTAGTGATCGAACTGCATGGTGAAGGTTGCGCGACCCTGGCTCATCGAGCGCAGATTGTTCACGTAACCGAACATGTTCATGAGCGGCACCATCGCGTTGATGACGTTGGCGTTGCCGCGCATGTCCTGCCCCTGGATCTGACCGCGCCGGGAGTTCAGGTCGCCGATGACCGAGCCGGTGTAGTCTTCCGGGGTCACCACTTCGACCTTCATGATCGGCTCGAGCAAGACGGACTTGCCCATCTGCAGCGCTTCGCGGAAGCAGGCGCGCGAGGCGATTTCGAAGGCGAGCGCCGACGAGTCGACGTCGTGATACTTGCCGTCGACAAGCTGCACCTTGACGTCGACCACAGGGAAGCCCGCGACCACGCCGGACGACAGCACGCTCTCCAGGCCCTTCTCGACGCCGGGGATGTATTCCTTCGGCACCGCGCCGCCGACGATCTTCGATTCGAACTCGTAGCCCTTGCCGGGCTCGTTCGGCTCGACGATGAACGACACCGCCGCGAACTGGCCGGTACCGCCGGTCTGCTTCTTGTGGGTGTAGCTGTGCTCGACCCGCTTGGTGACGCGCTCACGGAAGGCGACCTGCGGCGCGCCGATGTTGGCGTCGACCTTGTAGGTGCGCTTGAGGATGTCGACCTTGATGTCGAGATGGAGTTCGCCCATGCCCTTGAGGATGGTCTGGCCGGACTCGTGGTCGGTCGACACGCGGAAGGACGGATCCTCCGCAGCGAGCTTGGCCAGCGCCACGCCCAGCTTCTCCTGGTCGGCCTTGGACTTCGGCTCGATCGCGATCTCGATGACCGGCTCGGGGAATTCCATCTTCTCCAGGATCACCTGCTTGTCCGGATCGCACAGCGTGTCGCCGGTGCGCGCTTCCTTCAGGCCGGCCAGCGCGACGATGTCGCCGGCATAGGCTTCCTTGATGTCTTCGCGGTTGTTCGCATGCATCAGCAGCATGCGCCCGATCCGCTCCTTCTTCTCGCGGGTCGAGTTCACGACGCCGGTGCCGCTCTGCAGAACGCCGGAGTAAATGCGGCAGAAGGTGATGGTGCCGACGAACGGGTCGTCCATGATCTTGAACGCGAGCAGCGCCAGCGGCTCTTTGTCGTCCGCCTTGCGCACGACTTCGTTGCCCTTGTCGTCGGTGCCCTTGATCGCGGGCACGTCGAGCGGCGACGGCAGGTAGTCGACGACGGCGTCGAGCAGCGGCTGCACGCCCTTGTTCTTGAAGGCCGAGCCGCACAGCACGGGATAGAACGCGCCGGTCAGCACCGCCTTGCGGATCAGGCGCTTGAGGGTCGCCTCGTCCGGCTCCTTGCCGTCGAGATAGGCGGCCATGGCATCGTCGTCGAGCTCGACAGCGGCTTCCACCATCTTCTCGCGGTATTCCTTGGCCTGGTCGACCAGGTCTTCCGGAATGTCGACATAGTCGAACTTAGCGCCGAGCGCTTCATCGTTCCAGACGACGCCCTTCATCTTCACGAGGTCGACGAGACCCTTGAAGTTGTTCTCGGCACCGATCGGAAGCTGGATCGCGACGGGCTTGGCGCCCAGACGGTCAACGATGTCGGACAGGCACTTGAAGAAGTCCGCACCGATCTTGTCCATCTTGTTGGCGAAGACGATGCGCGGAACCTTGTACTTGTCACCCTGGCGCCAGACGGTCTCGGTCTGGGGCTCGACGCCCTGGTTCGAGTCGAGCACGCAGACGGCGCCGTCGAGCACGCGCAGCGAACGCTCGACTTCGATGGTGAAGTCGACGTGGCCGGGAGTGTCGATGATGTTCAGGCGCTTGCCGGCCCAGAAGGCGGTGGTCGCAGCCGAGGTGATCGTGATGCCACGCTCCTGCTCCTGCTCCATCCAGTCCATCGTCGCGGCACCTTCGTGCACTTCGCCGATCTTGTGGCTCTTGCCGGTGTAGTAGAGGATGCGCTCGGTCGTCGTCGTCTTGCCGGCGTCGATATGCGCCATGATACCGAAGTTGCGGTAGTCCTCGATGGCATGTTGGCGGGGCATGGGGTGTTCCTTGCGAGTCCGTTTGTTTCGCCGTTACCAGCGATAGTGCGAGAAGGCGCGGTTGGCTTCCGCCATCCGGTGCACGTCTTCACGCTTCTTGACGGCGTTCCCACGGTTGTTCGACGCATCCAGCAGCTCAGCCGAGAGCCGCTCGGTCATGGTCTTCTCGTTGCGCTCGCGCGCGGCCGAGATCAGCCAGCGGATGCCCAGCGCCTGACGGCGGGTCGAGCGAACCTCGACCGGCACCTGGTAGGTCGCGCCGCCAACGCGGCGGGAGCGAACCTCGATCGTCGGCATGACGTTCTCGAGCGCCTGCTCGAACACGCCGAGCGGGTTCTGCTTGGTCTTGGATTCGATGATGCCGAACGCACCGTAGACGATACCTTCCGCGACCGACTTCTTGCCGGCGTACATCACCGAGTTCATGAACTTCGTGACGATGATGTTCCCGAACTTCGGATCGGGAAGAACTTCGCGCTTTTCCGCTGAGTGGCGACGAGACATTGAGCTGGTTCCCGCTTACTTCGGACGCTTCGCGCCGTACTTCGAACGACGCTGCTTACGGTTCTTGACGCCCTGGGTATCCAGAACGCCGCGGAGGATGTGGTAGCGCACGCCGGGCAAGTCCTTGACGCGGCCACCGCGGATCATGACCACCGAGTGCTCCTGGAGGTTATGACCCTCGCCGGGGATGTAGCCGATCACCTCGAAGCCGTTGGTCAAGCGCACCTTGGCGACCTTACGAAGCGCCGAGTTCGGCTTCTTCGGGGTCGTGGTGTAGACGCGAGTGCAAACACCACGCTTCTGCGGCGACTGCTGCAGCGCCGGCACCTTCTTGCGCGACTTCTGCACTTCCCGCGGTTGAGCGATCAGCTGGTTGATCGTCGGCATCCTGGCCTTACCCTTTGTTCTAGCGCAGACCCTTCCGGATCCGCTTTCTTGCCGCAGCCCGTTGCCGGGACCGCAAATTCTGCTCGAGCTACCTGCCCGACGAGGCCGCCCTGCGCGGATCAATCCGCGCAAAGCGAAATTGCGCCAACCGCTCCATCAACGAGCGGAAAGCGCTTCGACGCCACAGAGGACCGCAGTAGTTAGACCGGTCAGCACAATGCCGCGGCCCGCGCACTGAGGTCATGCATCCGAGTTCGATCTCATGAGAACGTGCTCAAGAGAACTAAAATCGCACTGGCATTGCCTAGCTATGATCGACAGCGTTTGAGCGGCATTCGTCGAGGTTGGTGCCCGCCTTTACGACCCTTGTGGATCTAGTCCTTGGGGATCAAACGGGTGGCCCGTTCCGACGCTGGCGATGCTCACCGCCTGTCGTTAAGTGAGGCGCTTTCTATAAGTGAGAATCGGTCAAGTCAAGGTGAAACGACAGTCACAAAGCGCTTCAGGAGCCTGCAAAAATAGCCTCTTGGCCGCCTCCCCGCGCCTGCCTGAGATGGGGACGAAGCGCTTGGTTTGTCAGATCCGAACGAAATTATACCCGGGCGAAATGTAGTTTTATTATCAAAACTGAGGCCTTTTTCCTGCCAATGCACAAATCAGCCGGCTGGCGGCGGCTTTCCAGCTTCCCTGGCGTGCCGCGATGCCCGGTCTCGCGGGGATTTCGGCAGCACTGGTCGACCCGCGACGGGCCGATGCGTCCAAGCCAAATATCGAAAAAGTCCGCGGCTTGGCGTCGGCCGAACCCTTGCGCCAGGGAATCACTGAGTCGGTGCTGGGCCGCGCATGCTTGGGCGACGAGATATGGATCGGACACGGCGCTCCCCCCGGAGCCGAACGCCCCCAGTCATTCCTCCTCGTCGTCCTCATCACCCTCGAGGTCTTCATCCTCGTCATCATCGTCGCTGTCGTCGTCGGCGTGAGCCGCCGCGCCATGGGGCTGGTGAATCTGATCGTTCCACAGCTTGCGATAGGTGCCGTTCCTGGCGAGCAGCTCGGCATGGGAGCCGCGCTCGATCGCCTTGCCACCTGAAATCACGATGATCTCGTCCATCTCGACCACGGAGGCCAGGCGGTGGGTCGACCAGATCATGGTGCGGCCCTTGGCGACCTTCAGCAGCGTGCGGTTGATCGCGGCTTCCGTGGTCTGGTCGAGCGCCGAGGTGGCTTCGTCCAGCAGCAGCACGGATGGGTTACGGATGATCGCGCGCGCGATCGCGATGCGCTGGCGCTGGCCGCCTGAGAGCGTTTCGCCACGCTCGCCGACCGGCGTGTCATATCGCTGCGGCAGGCCCATGATGTAGCGGTGGATCTCGGCCTTCTTGGCCGCCTCCTCCACCTCTTCGTCGGTCGCGCCCTCCTTGCCGAGCCGGATGTTCTCGCGGATCGACATGTTGAACAGCATGTTCTCCTGGAACACCACCGCCATGCTCCGGCGCAGCGAATCCAGCGTCACCTTGCGGACGTCAACGCCGTCGATGGTGACGCGGCCTTCGTCCGGCACGTAGAGCCGCAGGATCAGATTGAGCAGCGTGCTCTTGCCGGAGCCCGAGGGACCGACGATGGCGATGCGCTTGCCGGCCTTGAGCTTGAGACTGAGATTGTCCAGCACCGGCGTCTGGCTACCTTCGTATTGGAACGTCACGTGGTCGAAGGTGATGTCGTTGGTGATGCGCGGCAGGTCGGGCGCGCCGGGGCGATCGGCACCGCGCGTCGGCTCGTCGAGCAGCTCCTGGATGTGCCGGATCGCAGCGGCCGAGGAGATCGACACCGGAATGAAATGCATCACATGGGCGATGTTGTAGGAGACCTCCCAGAACGCGCTCTCGAAGGTGACGAAGGTGCCGATGGTGATCTGGCCCTTGGTCGCAAGATATGCGCCGATCGCGAGCACGACCAGGTGCAGGAGCAGCACCGAGATGGTGACCGTCCGCTCCACCATGGTCGACAGGAATGCGGCCGAGGCGATCTTGTTGCGTGTCTCGTCGTTGCGGAAGGTGAAGAAGCCGAACATCTTGCGTTGCAGGCTGAACGCCTTGATCACCGCCTGGGCCGCCACGTTCTCCTGCACCATGCCGAGCAGCGCGCTCTCGTTGAGCTTCTGCTCGTAATTGGCCTGCACCGCCTTCGGGGTGAGGATGCGCGGGCCGATCAGCGTGATCGGGAACACCAGCAGCGCGACCACCGCAAGCTGCCAGTTCAGGAACACCATCAGGATGATGCCGGCGATCAGTTCCAGGAACGGCAGCGCTGCGCTGTTGGCAAAGCTCTTGACCGAGCCTTCGAAGGCCGAGAGATCGACGGAAAAGCGCGACAGGATCTCGCCGCGCTTGGTGCGGCCGAAATAGGCCGCCGGCAAATCCTGGACATGCTCGAACAGGCGTTTGCGCACGTCGGAAATGATGCAGGCAGCGAGCCGCGCGTCCCAGCGCTCGTACCAGACAGCGACAATCGAGGTGAAGATGCCGGCAGCCGCGAGCACGCCGAGGATCTTGTAGAGGGCCTGGAAGTCCTCCTCGCCGAGCGCGTCGTCGATCAGATACTTCAGGCTGAGCGGCATGATGACGTTGAACAGCGTCTCGACGCAGACGCCGAACGCGACGAATGACAACATCCGCTTGTAGTTGGTCAGATAGGGCCTGATGAACCCGACGATGGTGGCGAGCGCGCCGGCAGCCTCGCGCGCGGTAAAGACGACGAGGTCCTCGTCCTCATCGTCGTCATCGAGCTCCAGCTCGTCTTCGCCCTCCTCGTCTTCGAGTTCCGGCTTCGCGGCGGCGGCGAGCTTGTCGTCGAGCTCGGCCGCCTCTTCCGCGGCGAGCTTCTGTTTGTCGGGCGAGAGGGGCTTGGACGCCATAAAACCAACCGATGCTGACGGCCGGCATGACCGCAGAGAAAGCAGCAATAGCGGCAGCCGCTATTGCACCGATTCTATGCCATCAAGATGAATTCGGCAAAGCAATTGGCGAAGGCGCCCGACGTCTTGGGCTAGTCGTCGTCCTCGACCTTGTCGAAGAAGGAATAGCGCAAGCTGTCAGCGTCGGCGTACCACTGGCCCGGCCCCTTGCTCGCGGCGAGCGTCGCCTCCCAGAGCGCATCGGTGCAGTCCTTGCGGTGCATCGACAGATCGAAGCCGTTGCCGAAGAACAGTTCGGACCATTCCCACCAGGTACCGAGCTTCTTGACCCCGCGCAGCAGGTCGTAGCGGTCGATCAGTGCCGGCGCCATGTCCGACGTGATCGAGCCGAACACGAGGCCGGTCTTGACCACACGATGCAGCTCGCGAATCGCGCGGACCACCTGCTTCGGCGAAACGTGGCAAAGGCTGGTCTCGAACACGAAGTCGAACGCACCGTCCTTGAACGGCATGTCGGTGATCGAGCCGAGCTTGTTGTACTTCTTCAGCGCCTTCGGCGTTTTGGCGTGAATGGCGCGGTTGTTCTCGATTCCCCATGCATCGATGCCGCGATCGCGCAGCGCACCGACCAGCTCGCCGCTGGCAGAGCCCGCGACCAGCAGCTTGGCGCCCTTCGCCTCGCCCCAGACGATGCCGATCAGGCTCGTGAGATAATCGGGATCGGTGAAGTGGCGCCACGCCTCGTCATAGGGACCGAGGCCGCGATAGTTCTCGAAATAATCGCGGTCGATCTTGTCGGAGAGCGGCTTGTCCTCCTGCGCGCGCTCGCGTCGCAGGCGCATCATCTCGGTGAGGATGATGTCGGTCGCCGCGTCCGAGGAGTCGAGCAGACCGTTCAGCGTCGAGTCGAACAGGTAGTCGCCGACCACCACGATGCCGGGATGCTGCTTCGGCTCGGGCCGGTGATTGGTCATGACGTCGCGCACCGGCAGACCGCCCGGCAGCGCGTTCACCGACGACAGCCAGCGGTGGATCTTGCCTTCCATGAAATGCGAACGCGCATCGCCGAGCGATGCCGGCAGCGATTTCAGCGCCGCCTCGATCAGCTCCTGGTCCGACAGGTTGGCGAAGGCCAGCGCGTCGGAGCCGGGAATGAGCCAGTTCAAGACGCCGTGCTTGCCGACGTCGTGGCGCGCGCCCTCGTTGTAGACGCAGCAGCCGCCGAAGGCCTCCGACATGAACCAGGCGCCGGGTATCCTCTCGCCCCAGAACGGCGTGTCGAACAGGATCGAGACGCGCAAGTAGTGCGCCGGGCGGTCGAAGTACGAGACGTGCTTGACCATCGACTTGCGCAGCTGCTCGCCTTCCCAGCCGACGGTCGCGAGCCAGGAATGCGGCAGGCACATCAGCACGAGATCGAAGTCGCGCGTTTCCGGCCCCTTGCCGTTCATCATCTTGAGCTGATAACGGCCGGTCGGGGCCTTGCCGACGGTGAGCACCCGGTGATTGAGCTGGATGTCGGCGTTGACCTCCGACTGCAGGCACTCGATCAGCTGCTCGTTGCCGTTCTGGATGGAATAGAGGCCGATATAGCCGTCGACGTCCATCAGATAGTTCTTGAGCGCATTGAGGCCGTTGGTGTTGTGGCTCTCGGTCGCGATGTCCGAGCGCGCCATGACCTTGAAGAAACGCTTTGCCGTCTCGTCCTCGACCTCCTCGTCGAGCACCTGCTCGGCGGTCTTGTAGGCCCAGGGGTTCTCGTTGTCGTGCGCGCCGACGCCCTCGTAATACTCGATCGGCGACATCACCTCGGTGCAGCGCTTGCGGAACGCCTCGATCGCGGCCGCGGTCTTGGCGCCGTATTTGCGGCGCATGCCAGCGATGTCGTTGAGGAGCTCGCCGCCGAACTGCACCTGCTCGGCATCCATCGGAATGGTCTGAAGCCCGAAATGCTGGATCAGCTCGCGCAGCGGATCGGGCCCGGTCATCGAGTAGTCGTAGATCTCGGCAACGCCGGCCTCGTACATCGCGGGCGCGGAATCGAATTTGCGCGTGACGATCTTGCCGCCGAGCCGGTCGGACGCCTCGAAGATGGTGACGCGGCAGAGGTCGCCGAGCTTGCGCTTCAGATACCAAGCGCTCATCAGCCCGCCGGGGCCGCCGCCTACGATTGCGAGATCAAGCATGTGAGTTCCGTGGTCTCCGGCCCTGCCCCCGTCACGGGACCACCGGTCTAAGCTCTCCTAGCAGAAGCGCTTTTGCGGCTGAAGGAAAGATGAACAAAGGCTGATCCCGCATAGCAGCAAACACAGAAAGCAGCAAAAAGGCCGGCAAAAGCCGGCCTTTTCATTGTCCTCGGTATTCTTACGGATGAACCATCATTCAGCCGGCGGCAGCGCCATTGGCTCCGCTTCCGGCGCGGGCGATACGACGGCCGCCTGCTTCTCGCGCTCGTCCAGGATCAGCTTGTCGCGCTTCATGGCGACTTCGCGGATCTTGGCCATGGAGGCGCCGGTGCCCGCCGGGATCAGCCGGCCGACGATGACGTTCTCCTTGAGGCCTTCGAGCGGATCGATCTTGCCGTTGACCGCCGCTTCCGTGAGGACGCGGGTGGTCTCCTGGAACGAGGCCGCCGAGAAGAACGAGCGGGTCTGGAGGCTCGCCTTGGTGATGCCGAGCAGAACCGGCGTCCCCGTGGCGGGCTTCTTGCCCTCTTCCTTGGCCTTCTCGTTCAGCGCGTCGAACTCGATCTTGTCGACCTGCTCGCCGGAGATCATGTCCGTGTCGCCCTGGTCGGTGACTTCCACCTTCTGGAGCATCTGACGGACAATCACCTCGATGTGCTTGTCGTTGATGAGCACGCCCTGGAGCCGGTAGACCTCCTGGATTTCGTTGACCAGGTAAGCCGCAAGCTCCTCGATGCCCTTCACCGCAAGAATGTCGTGCGGCGCCGGGTTGCCTTCCACGATGAAGTCGCCCTTTTCGACGACGTCGCCGTCCTGAAGGTGGATGTGCTTGCCCTTCGGGATCAGGTACTCGCGCGGCTCCTCGGTCTTGTCCATCGGCTCGATCGAGATGCGACGCTTGTTCTTGTAGTCGCGTCCGAACCGGATGGTGCCCGCGATTTCGGCGATGATCGCCGCATCCTTCGGACGCCGTGCCTCGAACAGTTCCGCCACCCGCGGCAGACCGCCGGTGATGTCACGCGTCTTGGCGCTTTCGGTCGAGACACGGGCGAGGATGTCGCCCGGATTGACCTTGGCTCCGACGTCGACCGAGAGAATGGCGTCGACCGACAGCATGTAGCGGGCATCGCCGCCACGGGGGAGCTTGAGCACCTTGCCGTCCTTGCCCTTGACCACGATGGCCGGACGCAGGTCCGAGCCGCCGCGGGTCGAGCGCCAGTCGATAACCACGCGCTTGGCGATACCGGTGGCCTCGTCGAGCGTTTCCGAGATCGATTGCCCCTCGACCAGATCCTCGAAGCCGATCGTACCTTCGACTTCGGTGAGGAGCGGACGGGTATAGGGATCCCACTCGACGACGCGCTGGCCGCGCTTAACCATATCGCCTTCGTCCACGTGCAGGCGCGAGCCGTACTGGACACGGTGCGTCGCACGCTCGGTGCCGTCGGCATCGACGATCGCCACCACCATGTTGCGCACCATCGCGATCAGATGACCTTCGCTGTTGCGGGCGATGGCCTTGTTCCTGATCACGATCTTGCCGTCGAAGTTGGCTTCGACGAAGGACTGCTCGTTGAGCTGCGCCGCACCGCCGATGTGGAAGGTGCGCATGGTGAGCTGGGTGCCCGGCTCGCCGATCGACTGCGCCGCGATGACGCCGACCGCTTCGCCGTGGTTGACCGGCGTGCCGCGGGCGAGGTCGCGGCCGTAGCACTTGCCGCAGATGCCGTTGACGAGCTCGCAGGTCAGTGCCGAGCGGATCTTAACCTCCTGCACGCCACCCTGCTGGATGGCGTCCAGATGGCTCTCTTCCATCAGCGTGTCGCGCTTGATGATCACCTTGCCCGAGCTGTCACGCACGTCTTCGCAGGCCGTGCGTCCGAGGATGCGCGAACCAAGCGAAGCAACGACGGTGCCGGCATCGACGATGGCGCGCATCTTGATGCCGAGCTTGGTGCCGCAGTCGCTCTGCGTGATGATGCAGTCCTGCGCCACGTCGACGAGACGACGGGTCAGGTAGCCGGAGTTCGCGGTCTTCAACGCGGTGTCCGCGAGGCCCTTGCGGGCGCCGTGGGTCGAGTTGAAGTACTCGAGCACCGAGAGGCCTTCCTTGAAGTTCGAGATGATCGGCGTCTCGATGATCTCACCCGACGGCTTGGCCATCAGGCCGCGCATGCCGGCGAGCTGGCGCATCTGGGCCGGCGAACCGCGGGCACCGGAGTGAGCCATCATGTAGATCGAGTTGATGTCGGCGTCGGCTCCGCTCGCCGTCTTCTTAGTGGCGGAGATCTCCTTCATCATCGCCTTGGCGATTTCTTCCGTGGCCTTCGACCAGGCGTCGACGACCTTGTTGTACTTCTCGCCATGCGTGATCAGACCGTCGTTGTACTGCTGTTCGAAATCCTTCGCCAGCGTACGGGTGGTATCGACGATCTTCCACTTGCCGTGCGGCACGACCATGTCGTCCTTGCCGAACGAGATGCCGGCCTTGAACGCGTTGTAGAAGCCGAGCGCCATGATGCGGTCGCAGAAGATCACCGTCTCCTTCTGGCCGCAATGACGGTAGACCTGGTCGATCACGCCCGAGATCTCGCGCTTGGTCATCAGCTTGTTGATGATCTCGTACGAAATCCGCGGGTTCTTCGGCAGCAGATTGCCCAGCATGACGCGGCCGGCGGTGGTCTCGATCCAGCGCTTGGAGACCTTGCCGGTCTCGTCCATGCCTTCCCACCGGTACTTGATCTTGGTGTGGAGGTGGATGACCTTCGCGTGCAGCGCGTGCTCGAGCTCGGCCATGTCGCCGAACACCTTGCCCTCACCGGGCAGGCCTTCACGCATGATCGAGACGTAGTACAGACCCAGCACGATGTCCTGCGACGGCACGATGATCGGCTGACCGTTCGCCGGATGCAGGATGTTGTTGGTCGACATCATCAGCACGCGCGCTTCCAGCTGCGCTTCAAGCGACAGCGGAACGTGCACGGCCATCTGGTCGCCGTCGAAGTCGGCGTTGAACGCGGAGCAGACCAGCGGGTGCAGCTGGATCGCCTTGCCCTCGATCAGCACGGGCTCGAACGCCTGGATGCCGAGGCGATGCAGCGTCGGCGCGCGGTTGAGCAGCACCGGATGCTCGCGGATCACCTCATCCAGGATGTCCCAGACCTCGGGACGCTCCTTCTCGACCAGCTTCTTGGCCTGCTTCACGGTGGTGGACAGGCCCTTGGCGTCAAGCCGCGAGTAGATGAACGGCTTGAACAGTTCCAGCGCCATCTTCTTCGGCAGGCCGCATTGATGCAGACGCAGCTCGGGACCGACCACGATCACCGAACGGCCCGAATAGTCGACGCGCTTGCCGAGCAGGTTCTGACGGAAGCGGCCCTGCTTGCCCTTGAGCATGTCGGCGAGCGACTTCAGCGGGCGCTTGTTGGCGCCGGTGATGACGCGGCCGCGGCGGCCGTTGTCGAACAGCGCATCGACCGCTTCCTGAAGCATGCGCTTCTCGTTGCGGATGATGATGTCCGGCGCGCGCAGCTCCATCAGCCGCTTCAAGCGGTTGTTGCGGTTGATGACGCGGCGGTAGAGGTCGTTGAGGTCCGAGGTCGCGAAGCGGCCGCCGTCCAGCGGCACCAGCGGACGCAGGTCCGGCGGGATCACCGGGACCACGGTCATGATCATCCATTCCGGCTTGTTGCCGGAGTGGCGGAACGCTTCCACGATCTTCAGGCGCTTGGCGAGCTTCTTGTGCTTGATGTCGGAGTCGGTCTCCTGCATCTCGACGCGCAAGGAGGCCTCGAGCTTCTCCAGGTCCATGCCCTTGAGCAGCTCGCGGATCGCTTCCGCGCCGATCATGGCGGTGAAGGAATCCTGGCCGTACTCGTCCTGCGCCTTCAGATACTCGTCTTCAGACAGGAGCTGACGGTCCTTCAGCGCGGTGAGGCCCGGCTCCAGCACGACGTAGTATTCGAAATAGAGGATCCGCTCGAGATCCTTCAGCGTCATGTCCAGCAGGAGGCCGATGCGCGAGGGCAGCGACTTCAGGAACCAGATGTGGGCGACGGGGGCTGCGAGCTCGATATGGCCCATGCGCTCGCGCCGGACGCGCGACAGCGTGACCTCGACCGAGCACTTCTCGCAGATGATGCCCTTGTACTTCATGCGCTTGTACTTGCCGCACAAGCACTCGTAGTCCTTGATCGGCCCGAAGATGCGGGCGCAGAACAGCCCGTCGCGCTCGGGCTTGAAGGTACGGTAGTTGATGGTCTCCGGCTTCTTGATCTCGCCGTAGGACCAGGACAGAATCTTTTCTGGAGACGCGATCGAGATCCGGATCTGGTCGAAGACCTGAGCCGGCGTCGTCGGATTGAAGAGATTCATAATTTCTTGGTTCATCGTCTTCTCCTCGCGTGCCGGTCGCCTCCGGCCGCAAATTCGAAAATCACTTAGCGGGGCGCCCTGCCCCTCAAGGCCTCAGGCCGGGCGCCAACGCCCGGCCGCGAAGGCCGGGCATGACAGGTCGAATTACTCGGCCGCTTCCGACGTCGGCGCCGGTCCCATCTTGGAGTTGTGCAGGTCGACGTTGAGGCCGAGCGAGCGCATTTCCTTGACCAGCACGTTGAAGGATTCCGGAATACCGGCCTCGAACGTGTCGTCGCCGCGCACGATCGCCTCGTACACCTTGGTGCGGCCGGCGACGTCGTCCGACTTCACCGTCAGCATCTCCTGGAGCGTGTACGCCGCGCCATAAGCCTCGAGCGCCCACACCTCCATTTCGCCGAAGCGCTGGCCGCCGAACTGCGCCTTGCCGCCCAGCGGCTGCTGGGTGACGAGCGAGTACGGACCGATCGAACGCGCGTGGATCTTGTCGTCGACGAGATGGTGCAGCTTGAGCATGTAGATGTAGCCCACCGTCACCTTGCGATCGAACGGATCGCCGGTGCGGCCGTCATAGACGGTCGACTGACCCGAAGCGTCGAGACCGGCGAGCTTCAGCATCTCCTCGATGTCGGCTTCCTTGGCGCCGTCGAACACCGGTGTCGCGATCGGCACGCCGCGGCTCAAGTTGTGGCCGAGCTCGATCAGTTCGTTGTCGTTGAGCGACTTGATCGTCTCGTCCTCGCCGTAGACCTTCTTCAAGGTTTCCTTCAGCGGCTTGATGTCCTGCTTCGACAGGTACGCATCGACCGTCTGGCCGATACGCTTGCCGAGGCCGGCGCAGGCCCAGCCGAGATGGGTCTCGAGGATCTGTCCGACGTTCATGCGCGAGGGCACGCCCAGCGGATTGAGCACGATGTCGGCATGCGTGCCGTCTTCGAGGAACGGCATGTCCTCGATCGGCACGATCTTCGACACCACGCCCTTGTTGCCGTGGCGGCCGGCCATCTTGTCGCCGGGCTGGATCTTGCGCTTCACCGCGACGAAGACCTTGACCATCTTCATCACGCCGGGCGGCAACTCGTCACCGCGCTGAAGCTTCTCGACCTTGTCGAGGAAGCGCTGTTCCAGCCCCTTCTTCGACTCGTCGTACTGCTTCCGCATGGCCTCGATCTCGGCCATCAGCTTGTCGTTCGGGGAGGCGAACAGCCACCACTGCGACTTCGGGTACTCCTCGAGCACCGCACGGGTGATCTTGGTGTCCTTCTTGAAGCCCTTCGGACCGGCGATGCCCTGCCGTCCCTCGAGCAGCTCGGCAAGACGGTTGTAGACGTTGCGGTCGAGGATCGCCTGCTCGTCGTCGCGGTCCTTGGCCAGACGCTCGATCTCTTCCCGCTCGATCGCCAGCGCGCGCTCGTCCTTGTCGACGCCGTGACGGTTGAACACGCGCACTTCGACGATGGTGCCCTGCACGCCCGGAGGAACGCGCAGCGAGGTGTCGCGAACGTCGGAAGCCTTCTCGCCGAAGATGGCGCGCAGGAGCTTCTCTTCCGGCGTCATCGGGCTTTCGCCTTTCGGCGTGATCTTGCCGACCAGGATGTCGCCGGCGCGCACTTCCGCACCGATGTAGACGATACCGGCTTCGTCGAGGTTCTTCAGCGCTTCTTCCGAGACGTTCGGAATGTCGCGGGTGATTTCCTCAGGTCCGAGCTTGGTGTCGCGGGCCATCACCTCGAACTCCTCGATGTGGATCGAGGTGAAGACGTCTTCCTTCACGATCCGCTCGGAGAGCAGGATCGAGTCTTCGAAGTTGTAGCCGTTCCACGGCATGAACGCGACCAGCACGTTGCGGCCGAGCGCGAGCTCGCCGAGATCGGTCGAGGGGCCGTCGGCGATGATGTCGCCCTTCTTCACGATGTCGCCGACCTTCACCAGCGGACGCTGGTTGATGCAGGTCGACTGGTTGGAGCGCTGGTACTTCATCAGCCGGTAGATATCGACGCCCGACTTGGTCGGATCGAGATCTTCCGTGGCGCGGATGACGACGCGGGTCGCATCGATCTGGTCGATCACGCCGGAACGGCGCGCCGCGATCGCAGCACCCGAGTCACGCGCAACCACGCCTTCCATGCCGGTGCCGACGAACGGCGCCTCGGCGCGAACCAGCGGCACCGCCTGGCGCTGCATGTTCGAGCCCATCAGCGCGCGGTTGGCGTCGTCGTTCTCGAGAAACGGGATCAGCGCCGCAGCGACCGAAACGAGCTGCTTCGGCGACACGTCCATGTAGTCGACCTTATCAGGCGTCACCGGCAAGACTTCGCCGGCGTGACGGCAGACCACGAGATCTTCGGTGAAGCGGCCCTTCGGGTCGAGCGGCACGTTGGCCTGCGCGACCGTGTAGCGGCCCTCCTCCATCGCCGAGAGGTACACGACCTCGTCGGTGACGCGACCGTCCTTGACCTTGCGGTACGGCGTCTCGACGAAGCCGTACTTGTTCACGCGCGCGAAGGTCGCGAGCGAGTTGATCAGGCCGATGTTCGGACCTTCCGGCGTCTCGATCGGGCAGATGCGGCCGTAATGCGTCGGATGCACGTCGCGCACCTCGAAGCCGGCGCGCTCGCGGGTCAGACCGCCCGGTCCGAGCGCCGACAGGCGCCGCTTGTGGGTGATCTCGCTGAGCGGGTTGGTCTGGTCCATGAACTGCGAGAGCTGCGAGGAGCCGAAGAACTCGCGCACAGCCGCAGCCGCCGGCTTGGCGTTGATCAGGTCCTGCGGCATCACCGTGTCGATGTCGACCGAGGACATGCGCTCCTTGATCGCGCGCTCCATGCGCAGGAGGCCGATGCGGTACTGGTTCTCCATGAGCTCGCCGACCGAACGCACACGGCGGTTGCCGAGATGGTCGATGTCGTCGATCTCGCCCTTGCCGTCGCGCAGGTCCACCAGCGTCTTGATGACGGAGAGGATGTCTTCCTTGCGCAGCGTGCGCTGGGTATCGGGCGCATCGAGGTCGAGGCGCATGTTCATCTTGACGCGGCCGACCGCGGAAAGGTCGTAGCGCTCGGCGTCGAAGAACAGCGACTGGAACATGGCCTGCGCCGATTCCAGCGTCGGCGGCTCGCCGGGACGCATGACGCGATAGATGTCGAACAGCGCGTCCTCACGCGTCATGTTCTTGTCGGCCGACAGCGTGTTGCGGATGTAGGGACCGACATTGACGTGGTCGATGTCGAGCAGCGGCAGCTCCTTGTAGCCCTGCTCGTTGAGCGCCTTCATCAGCTTGTCGGTGATTTCCTCACCGGCTTCAGCATGGATCTCGCCGGTCTTCGGGTTGACGAGGTCCTCGGCGACGTAGTTGCCGACCAGTTCCTCATCGGCCATGCGCAGCGCCTTCAGCCCCTTCTCCTGGAGCTGGCGGGCGGCACGGACGGTGAGCTTCTTGCCGGCCTCGAGCACGACCTTGCCGGTATCGGCGTCGATCAAATCGTTGACGGTCGAGTAGCCGCGGAAGCGGTTGGCGTCGAACGGAACGCGCCAGCCTTCCTTGGTCCGCTTGTAGAGGATCTTCTTGTAGAACGTGGACAGGATCGCCTCGCCGTCGAGGCCGAGCGCGAACATCAGCGACGTCACCGGAATCTTGCGGCGACGGTCGATACGCGCATAGACGATGTCCTTGGCGTCGAACTCGATGTCGAGCCAGGAACCGCGATAGGGAATCACGCGGGCGGCGAACAGCAGCTTGCCCGAGGAATGGGTCTTGCCCTTGTCGTGGTCGAAAAACACGCCGGGCGAACGGTGCATCTGCGAGACGATGACGCGCTCGGTGCCGTTGACGATGAAGGTGCCGTTCATCGTCATGAGCGGGATGTCGCCCATGTAGACGTCCTGCTCCTTGATATCCTTCACCGACTTGGCGCCGGTTTCCTCGTCGATATCGAACACGATGAGGCGCAACGTCACCTTGAGGGGAGCCGCGAAGGTCATGCCGCGCTGGCGGCACTCGTCGACGTCGTATTTCGGCTGCTCGAACTCGTAGCGGACGAATTCCAGCATCGAGGTGCCCGAGAAGTCGGAGATCGGAAACACCGAGCGGAACACGGCCTGCAAACCCTCGTCGAGACGGCCACCCTGGGGCTCGTCGACCATCAGGAACTGGTCATAGGACGCCTTCTGAACCTCGATGAGGTTCGGCATCTCGGCGACTTCCTTGATGTGTCCGAAAAACTTGCGAACGCGTTTGCGACCGGTGAATGTCTGCTGCGCCATCGTGGCCTCTCATTTCGTCGCCCGCTCTGGGCGCGCCGTCCGGAACGCGGCTGCCACCGCTCCCCGGGTTGAATTTTTCGAACCCGTCTTGGGGGCCGGAAGCTCAGTTTCAGGCGGGAATGTCCTGAATCTGTTCTTCAGACCTTCAAAACGCAAAACGACGCGCGGGGCGCAGAAGCGCGCCCGCCCGTCACAACGATCGTCTTCACGGACTGCAAAAGCCCGAAATAGCCTGCTCTCCCAACGGCTTACAGGGAAATCCGGCATCCCTGCCCACCGCGCTTTCGTGCTGCCGACCCGATATGGGGCGACAATAATGGAGATTCGAGGGGTAAACCCTCAAATCCCCACACTTTTTCGTGTTCGGCCTGCGCCGGCACGTTCCGTCGCACGCCTTTTGCATCCGGCCCACCCCTTCGATGAGGGGCGGACCAAGATCCCGGGCGCGCCAATGCTCGCCCGAGACCTCGCCAGTAAGCTTCCGCTTACTTGAGCTCGACCTTGGCGCCAGCCTTCTCGATCTGCGCCTTGATCTTCTCGGCTTCTTCCTTGTTCACGCCTTCCTTCAGCGGCTTCGGAGCACCCTCGACGAGGTCCTTTGCTTCCTTCAGGCCGAGACCGGTGATGGCGCGGACTTCCTTGATCACCTCGATCTTCTTGTCGCCGGCGCTGGCGAGAACGACCGTGAACTCGGTCTTCTCTTCAGCCGGAGCGGCAGCGCCGCCGCCAGCAGCCGGGCCGGCCACGGCAACAGCCGCGGCAGCCGAAACGCCCCACTTCTCTTCGAGGAGCTTCGCGAGTTCGGCAGCTTCGAGCACGGTGAGGCTCGAGAGGTCGTCAACGATCTTCTGCAAGTCAGCCATTGTTCAGTTTCCTTAGGTGTAAGTCTGGTTCGGGTTTGAGTTTTGCGAAGGGCGTCAGGCCGCTTCGCCCTTTGAGGCATGAGCCTGGATGACGCGCGCGAGCTTGCCCGCGGGCGCGTTGGCGAGCTGAGCGAGCTTGGTCGCCGGGGCCACGATGAGGCCGACGATCTTGCCGCGCAGTTCGTCAAGCGACGGCAGTGAGGCAAGCGCCTTCACCCCGTCGACATTCAGGACGGTCTTGCCCATCGAGCCGCCGATGATGACGAACTTTTCGTTCGCCTTGGCGAATTCGATGGCGACCTTCGGCGCCGCTACCGGATCGTTGGAAGTCGCGATCACGGTCGGCCCCTTCAGCATGGGGCCAATGGCAACGACGTCAGTGCCTTCAAGAGCAATTTTGGCGAGACGGTTCTTCGAGACCTTCACCGAGGCGCCAGCCTGCTTCATCTGCGTGCGCAGCTTCTGCATCTGGGCAACGGTGAGGCCGGAATATTGAGCAACGATCGCGACGCCCGTGGTCTTGAAGACCTCATTGAGCTGTTCGACCGCTTCCTTTTTTGCCGCTCGTTCCACAGCAAGCTCTCTCCGGTTGGCGGTCATCGCGAGAAGCGGGACCGCCGGGTTGCACCCATCGTCCCGCCCAAACCTGAACCTCCGGGCCAAAACCCATCGGACACGCCGGGCAAGACGACAATTCAAGCCTGCCCTCCGCGAGCCCATGAGGCCCACGGCGTGTCGAGGTCCGAACCAGACCCGTTTCGCGAAGCCAGCCCCTAAAGCTGGGTGCGAAGTGAAATCCGGTCTTCACCCGTCTATGCAGGCCATGCGATTAAGCCATTGAGAAATCGAAATTCCCCCCGGGCGCCTGCAGTCTTGGACAGGACAAGGTCAGCCGGCGAACCGCCCGACCTCTGCCCGCATTCCACCAAGTGACAAGGTCCCCTTCCTTTTTCCGGGCAAATCCTTGCGGACGGCCTGGAAAGGAATGATCTCCTGTTGCGTCGGTTTTCGGAATGCGTGCACGAACGCGCCAGCCGAGGCCGGAACGTCCGGAAGCGGTTCTTTAACCGCTCGGAGCCGGCTTGCCAAGAGCAAAATTCACACCAGTTCCAATCCGTTGCCGGCTGGGCCTGAGGCGAGCCGACAAGGGCCGATTCAGGCCTTTTTGACCTCATGAGGCAGCGGCTTGCCCTCGAAGAACGCGCTGAGGTTCGCCAGGACGCAATTTTGCATAGCGACGTGCGATTCGAGGGTGTGGCCACCAATATGCGGGGCAAGCACCACATTGGGGAGCGCGGTCAGCGCATCGGGCGCGTGCGGTTCCCTTTCGTAGACGTCGAGGCCGGCGCCGGCGATGGTCTTGTCGGTAAGCGCGGCGACCAGGGCCTGCTCGTCGATCACCGAGCCGCGGGAGATGTTGACGACATAGCCGTCCGCGCCGAGACGCCTGAGGATATCGGCATTGACGACATGCTGGGTCTCGGCCCCCGCCCGGACCGCAATCATCAGGACGCCGCACCAGTCGGCCAGCGCCTCCAGCGACGGGAAATATTGATAGGGCAGATCGTATCTGGTGCGGCTGAAATAGCCGACCTCGCTCTCGAAGGCCGCGCAGCGCGCCGCGATCTTGCGGCCGATCTCGCCCATGCCGTAGACGCCGATGCGGCGGCCGGGCATGCCGGCCTGTGGCCGCATCATTGGCGAGGGTTTTGACGCCGCCCAATCGCCGCTACGGACATACTGGTCGGCAACCAGGATCCGCCGCGTCGTCGCCAGCATCAGGGTCATCGCGATGTCGGCGACGGAGGCCGCGTTGGCACCCGGACTGTGGCCGACCGCGATGTTGCGCACGGCGGCCGCCTTCAGGTCGACGCCGTCATAACCGGTGCCGTAGCAGATGATGGCGCCAAGCTTCGGAAACAGGTCCATCGCGTCGGCCCCCAGCGGCGTGCCGCCTGCGGTGAGGATCGCGCGGATGCCGCCTAGTTCATCCGCCGAAAACACCTCACGCGCGGGCTTGCCACCAGTGTCGAGCAGCTCGAACCGTTCGGCGAAGCGCACCATCATCGTCTTGGGAAAGCGGGAGTAGATCAGGACCTTGTCAGCCATCGTTCTTGTTTCCGGTGAACGCGGTCACAAACGACGAGGGGCGGAATCGGTTGCCCAATTCCGCCCCTCACCTCATGCTATATTTGAACCTTAGCCGAGGATGGTGCCCGGCTCGACCTTCACGCCGGGGCCCATCGTGGAGGACACCGCCACGCGCTGGATGTAGGTGCCCTTGGAGCCGGCCGGCTTGGCCTTGGAGACGGCGTCTGCCAGGGCCTTGATGTTCTCGACCAGCTTCTCCTCGGAGAACGAGGCCTTGCCGACGCCGGCCTGCAGGATGCCGGCCTTCTCGACGCGGAACTCGACCGAGCCGCCCTTGGCACCCTTCACCGCGCCGGTGACGTCCATGGTCACGGTGCCGATCTTCGGGTTCGGCATCAGGCCGCGCGGGCCGAGCACCTTACCGAGACGGCCGACCAGGGGCATCATGTCGGGGGTGGCGATGCAGCGGTCGAAATCGATCGAGCCATTCTGCACCTTCTCAACCAGGTCCTCGGCGCCGACGACGTCAGCACCCGCAGCCTTGGCCTCATCGGCCTTGGCGCCACGGGCGAACACGCCGACGCGGAGCGTACGGCCGGTGCCATTCGGCAGGGTCACGACGCCGCGGACCATCTGATCGGCGTGACGCGGATCGACGCCGAGATTGATCGCGACCTCGATGGTCTCGTCGAACTTCGCTTTCGCGCGCTCCTTGACCATCTTGATGGCGTCCGCGAGCGGGTAAAGCTTTTCGCGGTCAATGCCTTCGCGGGCTTTGTTCAAACGCTTTCCGATTGCCATGACCGCTTACCCCGCAACTTCCAGACCCATCGAACGGGCGGAGCCCTCGACCATCTTCATGGCCGATTCGATGCTGTCGCAATTCAAGTCCTTCATCTTCTTCTCGGCGATCTCGCGCACCTGCGCCTTGGTCACCTTGCCGGCCTTGTCGCGGCCCGGCGCCTTCGAGCCGGACTGGATCTTGGCAGCCTGCTTGAGGAAGTAGGACATCGGCGGCGTCTTCATCTCGAAGGTGAAGGAACGGTCCGCATAGATGGTGATGATCACCGGGATCGGGGTGTTCTTCTCTTCCTTCTGGGTCTGCGCGTTGAACGCCTTGCAGAACTCCATGATGTTGAGACCGCGCTGACCGAGCGCGGGACCGATCGGGGGCGAAGGATTCGCCGCGCCGGCCGGGACCTGAAGCTTCAGGTATCCGGTCACTTTCTTTGCCATGTATCACTCCTGTTGTGCCGGCATGGCCGGCGGTTTCAGGTTCGTGGTCTGGGTCGGATGCGGCTGGCAACCGCCCTCGCCCTCCCACGGCCTCTTGCTGCGCAAGACCGAAGTCTCACGCGTACCCGGTCAGACCTTCTCGACCTGACCGAATTCCAGTTCGACCGGCGTGGCGCGGCCGAAGATCGACACCGCGACCTTCACGCGCGAGCGCGCCTCGTCGATTTCCTCGACTACCCCCGAGAACGAGGCGAATGGGCCGTCGGCCACGCGCACGTTCTCGCCGATTTCGAACGAAACCGACGCCTTCGGCCGTTCCACGCCCTCCTGCACCTGATGCAGGATGCGCATGGCCTCGGCTTCCGAGATCGGCATCGGCTTGTTTTCAGCGCCGAGGAATCCCGTTACTTTCGGCGTGTTCTTGATCAGATGGAACGCCTCGTCGGTCAGCTTCATCTTCACCAGCACATAGCCGGGGAAAAACTTGCGTTCGGCGTCGATCTTGCGACCGCGGCGCACTTCCGTGACCTTCTCGGTCGGCACCAGCACCAGCTCGAACAGCTCCTCGAGCCCGCGTTGCTTGGCCTGCTCGCGGATCGATTCGGCGACCTTCTTCTCGAAGTTCGAATAGGCGTGGACGATGTACCAGCGCTTGTCAGACACTTGAGCGGTTGCTGTTGCCATCAGTGGATGCCCAGAAGGAAAGTGATGAGGTAACGGATGATCTGGTCGGATGCGAAAAAGAAGATCGAGGCCACGGCGACCATGACGAACACCATGATGGTGGTGATGGTGGTCTCACGACGGGTCGGCCAGGTGACCTTGGCGGTCTCCGAGCGCACTTCCTGCAAGAACTTGAACGGGCTGACTGCCATCGTTTGATGTCCAACGTCCGTCGCAAGACGGCTACTGATTTCGAAGGGATCCGAACAGGCGCCTTTGGCCCAGCCCTCGTCTGAAGGATGAGCCGGAAACCGGGCTCGATTGTTCGGGGATTTCAAAGCCGCGCCGGAAATCCGCGTCTAACGGGCCGGCTGCGAGTGCGGGGTAGATACTGCGGATGGGGCCAAAGGTCAAGATATTGGGAGCCCGGGATACGCGTGGCCGCCGCCTGCGGCCCTCATCGGGATCAATGGCTTACCCATGCCGTGATCGACGAAACCTCTTAGGGCCGGCGCCGTCCTGCCTGTAGACTAATTGTCTGGATTAGCTGGCAGGAGTGGCAGGGCTCGAACCTGCGACCCCCGGTTTTGGAGACCGGTGCTCTACCAATTGAGCTACACTCCTACAGACCCTGCGTCGCTTTAGGATCAGGGCCGCTTTCAAGCACAGGGGACGGCCGGTTTGCAAGGGTGAACCGCGCCAGCTTCGCTTGTTTGTGCCGGGGTTTTGGGGCCACAGTCCATTCCCGACAATCAAGAGCAACCGGGAGTGCCAATGACCGCCACAGCGACCGCTTCAGCCGCCCCACAGGCCACGATCGCGCCGCAGACCCCGCCTTTGCCGGAAGCCCGCCCCGAGACGCTCGGGCTGTCGCGTCCCCGCCTCCAGGCCATGTCGGACGCCTTCAAGCGCGAGATCGACAAGGGCACTGTTCCCGGCGTCACCGTGCTGGTGGCCCGCCGCGGCCAAATCGGCTGGTTCGAGGCGCTGGGCCGGCAGAGCCCGACGGGTGCCGCACCGATGGCGCGCGATTCGATCTTCCGGATCTTCTCGATGACCAAGCCGATTGTCTCGGTCGGCATCATGGCGCTGGTCGAGGACGGCGATCTCCTTCTCAGCGACGCGGTCGCCAAGTTCATTCCGGAGTTCGCCGACCAAAAGGTCGGCGTGGTCAGCGGCGGCAAGCTGGACCTGGTTCCGCCCAAGCGGCCGATGACGGTGCAGGACCTGCTCCGTCACACCTCGGGCCTGACCTACGAGCACCAGGGCGACGGCCCCGTGCACAAGCTCTATCAGGAGTCGCGCGTCCGCAGCCGCAAGATCACCAATGCCGAGCACGCCGCGCTGGTGGCGAGCTTCCCGCTGGTCTGCCATCCCGGCGACGAGTTCAATTACAGCCGCTCCACCGACATCCTCGGCCGCATCATCGAGGTCGTCACCGGCAAGCCGCTCGGCGCGTACCTCGCCGAGCGCATTCTCGCGCCGTTGCAGATGGCCGAGACCGGTTTTGCGACAGCCGCGGCCAATGCCGGCCGCCTCGCCGAACCGTTCGCGGCCGATCCCTGGACCGGTGACAAGGTCGCGCTCTTCAACATGCTGGAACAGCCGGTGATGGAGTCCGGCGGCGGCGGGTTGGCCTCGACCACGATGGATTATGCCCGCTTCTGCCTGATGCTGCGCAATGGCGGCACGCTCGACGGCAACAGGATCATCGGCCGCAAGACGCTGGAGCTGATGGCGTCCGATCATCTCGGCCCGCACGTTGTCACAAATGGCACGCTGCTGTCGCCCGGCCACGGTTTTGGCCTCGGCTTTGCCGTGCGGCGCAAGCCGGGCATCGCGCCCTTCCCCGGCAGCGTCGGCCAGTATTTCTGGAGCGGCATTGCGGGCACGTTCTTCTGGATCGATCCGAAGGAGGACCTATTCGCCGTGTTCATGAGCCAAGGTCCCGGCCAGCGCGACTACACGCGCACGCTGGTGCGGGATCTGGTTTACGCCGCGGTGGAGTGAGGCGAAGCTTGGTATCGCGGGTGCCGACGCTGCCTCCCCACACTCACTGTCATGCCCCGCGAAGGCGGGGCATCCAGTGCTCCGCGGCGGATGTGGTGAGAGCGAGCTCTTCGACGAAGGCCTCTGGAATACTGGATCGCCCGCCCCAGTGCGCAATTGCGCACAAGGCGGGCGATGACACCGATGGTGGGGCACGCGCTTGCCCCTTCCCCGAGCTGCGCGTCAGCTAATCGCCAGCACTCAACTGATCGTCGCGCCGCCGTCGATCACCATGGTCTGGCCGGTCATGAAGTCGCCGGCCTTCGACCCGAGGAACACGGCCGCGCCCGCGATCTCGTCGGGGATGCCGATGCGCAAGAGCGGCGAGCGCGAGGTCGAGGCCTTCAGGTTCTCCGGATTGTCCCACAGCGCCTTGGCGAAATCAGTCTTGATCAGGCCGGGCGCGATGCAGTTCACGCGGATATTGTCCTTGCCGTATTCGCAGGCGAGATTGCGCGCGAGCTGCATGTCGGCGGCTTTCGAGATCGCGTAAGCACCAAGGATGGTCGAGCCCTTGAGGCCGCCGATCGACGAGACGATGATGATCGAGCCGTCCTTGCGCTCGATCATCTGCGGCACCACCATCGAGATCAGCCAATTGTTAGCGACGATGTTGTTGTCGAGGATTTTTCTGAACTGATCGTCGGAGATGCCGGCGAGCGGACCATAGTACGGATTCGACGCGGCGTTGCAGACCAGCACGTCGATCTTGCCGAAGGCGCGGTTGCTCTCGTCGACGAGGTTTTGCAGATTCTCTTTCGACGAGATGTTCGCGGCAATCGCGACCGCGGTGCCCTTGCCGAATCTGTCGTTGATGCCCTTGGCCACCTGCTCGCAAACGTCGGCCTTGCGCGAGGAGATCACCACCTTGGCGCCGTGCTCGGCCATGCGCTCAGCGATCGCGAGCCCGATGCCGCGCGTCGAGCCGGTGATGACCGCAACTTTCCCCTTCATGTCGAACAAGGTCATGTTTCTCTCCCAGAGTATGATCGATTGGCTTGAACCTTACGCCGCAGGCGCGCGGCCGGACAATGGCTCAAGCGAGTTTCTTGACTTCCGGTCCCGCAGGCTGATGCATCGCTGCGTGCGCAGCGTCGGCGATCCACGGCTGCTGGTTCACCATCGGCAACCGCCAGACCGTACGCTCGGGGCTCGCGAAATAATCGAGCCGCGTCACCGACACATTGTCGATATCGAATGCGAGCCCCTGCTCCGGCAAGTCACCGAGCGCGAGGCCGACCGCCGCCTTGATGGTGCCGCCATGCGCGACCGCGATGATGTCCTGCCCGGCCGCTTCCACATTGATCCGTTCGATGGTGCGGCGCGTGCGGTTATAGAGGTCCATGAAGCTTTCACCGCCGGGCGCGGGCTCGTTGATATCGGCGAACCAGCTGGTGCCGACGGGGCGGCTCGCGATGAACTCGGCGCGGTTCATGCCCTGCCAGCGGCCGAGATTCTGCTCGGCGAGATCCGCTTCCCATTTCATCGCCGCAGGCCGCGGAAAGCCGGCCGCCCAGATCGCTTCGGCCGTCTGATGTGTGCGCATCAGATTGCTCGAATACCAGACCGCCTTGCGTGGCAGCACCTTGGCAACAGCGTTGAACACATAGGTGTCGCTGGTGTCGCAGGCGATGTCGGATTGTCCGTAGATGTTGCCGCCGTCATTGCGCACGGGCGCGTGCCGGACCCACCACCATCGTGTCATGACCACATTCGGCTTGTCTGCGCCTGCCATCGAAACCCTTCCATCCCGTGTGATGTCGCTGTACGTCAGTAGCGAACGTGTCTCAAGACACTTTACCGTTTGAAATCTTGTTTGAAATTCCGTCGCGCGGCAAGGGCCGCGTGCGAGCCAAAGGGAGAAGCGCATGGGCCGCCTGCAAGGCAAATCCGTCATCATCACCGGCGCCGGCAGCGGCATCGGCCGCGCCGCTGCGCTGCTGTTCACCAGGGAAGGCGCAAAGCTCATTGCCGTCGATCGCACCGAGGCGGTGAAGGAGACCGTCGAGGAGATCAGAGCGGCCGGCGGTGTCGCGGAAGCCATGGTGGCGGACGCCGGCTCCGAGAAGGACGTCATCGCTGTCATCGACAAGGCGGTGAAGACGCACGGCCGGCTCGATGTGATCTGGGCCAATGCCGGCGTCTCGGGCGGGCTCGTTCCGCTCGCCGAGCAGACGGTGGAGCACTGGCAGGAGATTCTGCGCGTCAATTTGATCGGACCGTTCCTCGCGGTGAAATACGCCATGCCGCACATGGTCAAGCAGCAGTCCGGCGCGATCGTGCTGACGGCGTCCGTCGCGGGTCTCAAGGCCGGCGCCAGCGGCCATCCCTATGCGGCGAGCAAGGCCGGCGTGATCAGCCTGGTGCAGACCACGGCCTATTCGCTCACCGGCACCGGCGTGCGCATCAACGCGGTATGCCCGGGCCTGATCGAAACAGGCATGACCAAACCGATCTTCGACCGCGCCAAGGAGCGTGGCACCCAAGACAAGATCGGCCAGCTCAACCCGCTGAAGCGCCCGGGCCAGCCGCACGAGCTCGCGGCGATGGGACTGTTTTTGGCCAGCGACGAGGCCTCGTATGTGAACGGCCAGGCTTTCCCGGTCGACGGCGGTCTCACGGCATCGATGCCGTATACGGGCAAGCCGGTGTAGCAAGGGGGTCTCGTGTCCCGGACGCGACGCAGCGCGCAGCGTTGCGGCGCAGAGCCGGGACCCCGCAGGCCGCGCGTTTCGCTGTTGCATGGGCCCCGGCTCTGCAGCGCACCGCTAAGAAGCGCTGCGCTGCGTCCGGGGCACGAGAGCGGAGTTTGTCGCGCAACTGCCTCAACATCGTCATTGCGAGCGCAGCGAAGCAATCCAGAGTCTTTCCGCAGAGGCAATCTGGATTGCTTCGTCGCAACAGCTCCTCGCAATGACGGAATATGTGGATGGCACCGTCGTTCCTCCAACGCACATCTCGATCGCAGACACACCTTCGCATCCTCGCGGCTTGTTCGCCCGAGCTTTGCTTCGGTGCCTTGCCCTCAATGAAAGAGGGCGCAGGGAAGACCGGGAGCCGGTTGGCTCCTATGGACCGCCATGCCAAGAGCAGATTGCGTGTGCTTCAATGCATAGCGGGAAACAGGGCAACGGGAGACATCCCGGCCTTCCCTGCTTGCGGATCGCTGATGCTGCGAACCCGGTCGGGCCGCCACATCACCGCCAGACTTGGCGCACAGAACCCCGGGCGCCAGGACCACACGATTTGGCCGTACGCGAACCGCACCTGTCGTTGGCGTGACGCTTTCGCTCACGGTTGCCCGCCTTGCGAAGCCTTTCGCGCCGGTGTGGTCCATGTCCACCGCCGCCCGGCCCGCGTTCGTGACGATCGCGATACGCCCCTCTTCCTTGGGCCGGGTTGCGCGACACATACGCCATTTCCGAATTTCGGTAAAGCGGAATATTTTGGATGGCGCGCGTTGACCCATGGCTTGCGTGTTTTGCCCGACAAGCAACGCAAGGTCTTGTAGCCCGGATGGAGCGCAGCGCAATCCGGGATTCCATCCGTGCGGACACAGCGGTCCCGGATTACGCTGCGCTCCATCCGGGCTACGGATCTGTGTTGATTTGCGCGACCGGCCACCACGTTGGTATGGTTCATGCAAGCCGCCTCACCTTCCGCAATCTCCTGACAAGATTCTAAAAATGCAGAGCTCAAGACCCGACCGTATCCGCAAGCTGCTTGCCGACCTCGTTGCTTTCGACACCGTCAGCGACCGCACCAACCTGCCCCTGATCGCCCATATCGAAAGCTATCTCGCCGCCTTCGGCATCAAGGGCGAGCGCATCATCGATGAGACCGGCAAGAAAGCTTCGCTGTGGGTCACCATTGGACTCGAGGACCGCCCGGGCCTGGTGCTATCGGGCCACACCGACGTCGTGCCCGTCGTCGGCCAGGACTGGAGCCACGATCCGTTCAAGCTCGTCGAGCGTGGCGGCAAGCTCTACGGCCGCGGCACCACCGACATGAAGGGCTTTGTCGCGGTGTGCCTCGCGATGGTGCCCGAGATGGTGGAGGCGAAGCTCAAGACGCCGATTCATCTCGCGATCTCCTATGACGAGGAGATCGGCTGTGTCGGCGTGCGGCCGATGCTGCGCGAAATCGCCAAGACGAAGGTCAAGCCGCTCGGCGCCTTCATCGGCGAGCCGACCGAGATGAAGGTCATCATCGGCCACAAGGGCAAGCACGGTGTCCGCGCCACGTTTCGCGGCCTCGCCCGCCACTCCTCGATCGCGCCCGACGGGGTCAACGCGATCGAATATGCGGCCGAGCTGATCACCGAGATCCGCCGTCGCGCTGTGAAGCTCGCGGCCGCGCGATCAACGGACAGCCTCTACGATGTTCCGCACTCGACGCTGCTCACCAGCATCGTGCATGGCGGCGCCGCGCTCAACATCGTGCCTGATGCCTGCACGGTCGAGTTCGAATGTCGCGGCATCGGCATCACGGAATCGCGTGAGGTCACCGATGCGATCGTCGCCTGGGCCAAGGCCGAGCTCGAGCCGGCGATGAAGGCAAAGAATGCGGATTGCGGCATCGATTTCGAGGAGATTCTCGACTATCCCGCGCTCGACACGGCCGCCGACGCCGCCATCGTCACGCTGGCCAAGAGCCTCGCGGGGCGCAACGACCACGCCAAGGTCGCCTTCGGCACCGAGGC
Source organism: Bradyrhizobium zhanjiangense (assembly GCF_004114935.1). Taxonomy (NCBI): domain Bacteria; kingdom Pseudomonadati; phylum Pseudomonadota; class Alphaproteobacteria; order Hyphomicrobiales; family Nitrobacteraceae; genus Bradyrhizobium; species Bradyrhizobium zhanjiangense. The sequence continues at coordinate 4,163,806 of NZ_CP022221.1, read as the reverse complement.
GAGCCTGTTCGCCAGCATGGCGGATATCCCCTCGGTGGTCATCGGCCCGGGATCGATCGCACAGGCGCACACGCCGGATGAATTCGTCGCGATGGCCGAGTTGGAGAAATGCGCGGTGTTCGTGGAGAAGCTGATCGCGCATTGTGTGAAGGGGTAGCCCACCTCCTCGTCATTGCGAGGAGCTCTTGCGACGAAGCAATGAAGACTGTCTCTGCGGAGATATGCTGGATTGCTTCGCTTCGCTCGCAATGACGGTGGAACGAGCTCGCCTCATCACCCGGTGTCATGCCCCGGCTTGACCGGGGCATCCAGTACGCTGCGGCTTCTCGGCTCAAGCACTACGCCTCTGGAATACTGGATTGCCCGCTTTCGGGGGCAATGACACCGAGTTTGTGGGGGGCAGCGAACCACAAATGAAAAAGGCGCGGCCACCGGCCGCGCCTTCGCTTTTCCTAAACCGCGCCCGCCTTCTGCGCGTATTCCCACGATGCCTTCGACAGCGGCACGGTGCGCTTGGCGGATTCGAGCGCTTTTGCATTCGCGGCGGTGCCGTCGCGGATGCGTCCCGCGATACCCTGCGTGATGCCGGCGAGGCGGAACAGATTGTAGGAGAAGTACCAGTTGAGGTCCGGCACGTTCATCTTGGTGACGCTGCAGTAGATCTGCGCGGCCTCTTCCAGGCTCGGGATGTTGAGCGCCTTGAGATCGACGCCGTGCAAGCCCGGCATGATCCACTGCATCAACAGATAGGTGAAGTCGGCCATGGGATCGCCGAGCGTCGACAGCTCCCAGTCGAGCACCGCTTGCACACGCGGTTCCGTCGCATGGAAAATCATGTTGTCGAGGCGATAGTCGCCGTGGACGATGGAGACGCGCGCCTGCTCCGGCACGGTCTTGGGCAGCCATTCGGCGACCTTCTCGAACTCCGGAATGTGCTGGGTCTCGGAGGCGCGGTACTGCTTGGTCCAGCGGTCGATCTGGCGCGCAAAGTAGTTGCCGGGCTTGCCGAAGTCGCCAAGGCCGATCGCAACGGGATCGAACATGTGGAGTTGCGCCAGCGTCTCGATCTTGCTGGTGAAGATCTTTCGCCGCGCATCGACATCCTGGCTCGGCAGCGTCGGATCCCAGAACACCCGGCCCTCCTCCATCGACATGATGTAGAAGGCAGCGCCAATGACGCTATCGTCCTGACACAGCGCGTAGGCGCGCGCGACCGGAAAGCCCTGCTTTCCAAGGGCTGCAATCACGCGGTATTCGCGATCGACGGCGTGCGCCGAAGGCAGCAGTTTGCCGAACGGCTTTCGGCGCATCACATAGGAACGGTTCGGCGTGTCGAGCCGATAGGTCGGGTTGGACTGGCCGCCCTTGAACTGGAGGACGACCAGCGGCCCCTCATAGCCTTCGACGTTGTCGCGCATCCAGGCCTCGAGCCGCAGCTCGTCGAAGCGATGCCGCTCCTCGACCGGCTTGGTGCCCGAAAACTCCTCGTCTTTCCTGACGCCGTCAGCCACGATGACGCTCCCTCTTCAGTCCTGACCTTTTCAGGTCGAGCATGATCCTAATCGGTAACCACTGACGCACTTGCGTCAAGCGGTCATCCGACACGGATCATGCCCTGTCGTGTCTTCAAGTCGGAAGCGCCGTCCGGCTCTCCCTCTCGATGACTTGTTTAGTGACTTGGAGAGTTTGCATACTTCCGAAGTTCAAGTCTGGCAATGGCGCGGTTGTGCACCTCGTCCGGACCGTCGGCGAGCCGCAGCGTGCGGATGTGGGCGTAGTCCTTGGCAAGGCCGGCTTCATCCGAGACGCCGCCGCCGCCAAAGGCCTGGATCGCCTCGTCGATGATCTTCAGCGCCATGTTGGGCGCCGCGACCTTGATCATGGCGATCTCGGCCTGCGCGGTCTTGTTGCCGACCTTGTCCATCATGTCGGCCGCCTTGAGGCACAAAAGACGCGTCATCTCGATGTTGGTGCGGGCTTCGCCAATGCGCTGTTCCCACACCGAATGCTCGACGATCTTCTTGCCGAAGGCGGTGCGCGAGGCGAGCCGCTTCACCATCTTCTCCAGCGCCTCCTCGGCCTTGCCGATGGTGCGCATGCAGTGATGAATGCGTCCCGGACCGAGACGGCCCTGCGCGATCTCGAAACCTCGGCCTTCCCCGAGCAGGATGTTCTCCTTCGGCACCCGCACGTTCTCGAGCAGCACCTGGGCGTGCCCGTGCGGCGCGTCGTCGAAGCCGAACACGGGCAGCATCTTCTCGACCTTGATGCCGGGGGTGTCGAGCGGAACCAGGATCTGCGACTGCTGCTGGTGCTTGGCCGCCTTGAAATCGGTCTTGCCCATCAGGATCGCGATCTTGCAGCGGGGATCGCCGACGCCGGACGACCACCATTTGCGACCGTTGATGACGTAGTGGTCACCGTCTTTCTCGATGCGGGTCTCGATGTTGGTGGCGTCGGACGAGGCCACCGCCGGTTCCGTCATCAGGAAGGCGGAACGGATCTCGCCGTCCATCAGTGGGCGCAGCCATTTGCGCTTCTGCTCCTTGGAGCCGTAACGGATGAACACTTCCATGTTGCCGGTGTCGGGCGCCGAGCAGTTGAACACCTCCGAGGCCCAGGTGATACGGCCCATCTCTTCCGACAGCAGCGCGTATTCGAGATTGGTCAGTCCCGCGCCGCGGAATTCGTCATCCTCGTGCTCGGACGGCGGCAGGAACATGTTCCAGAGGCCTTCGGCCTTGGCCTTTTTCTTGAGGTCTTCCAGGACCGGAATCACCTTCCAGCGGTCGCCGCTCTTGTCCTGCTGGTCGTAGACCGGCACCGCCGGGCGCACGTGCTTGGCCATGAAGGACTGCACGCGGTCGAGCCATTCCTTCTGCTTGGGGGACAGATCGAAATCCATGGGACGCTCCTCGTCTTGCTCTTTGAACAATCTCTTGCGCCGGACTGTCCCGCCGCCGCGTGCGACCCGCAAGCGCGAATGCGCGTGACTTTGCGGCCACTTCGGAACGAGATCGCGAGTTGCGAACGAGTCCCGATTGCGGATTGACATTTCCGGCCTTCAAACGATAGTTTCATACAACTGTTTGAATTGCAACTCCCCTCATCCAGGGCACTCATGGCCAGTGATCATACGAGGTCTGCCATTCTCGCCGCCGCCGAACGGCTCTACGCCGATCGAGGCTTCGGCGACGTGACGCTCCGCGACATCGTCGCGGAGGCCAATGTCAATCTCGCCGCGGTGAACTATCATTTCGGCTCGAAGGATGAATTGATCGCGGAACTGTTCGTCACGCGCTCGATCGCGACCAATCGCGAGCGCCTGCGCGAACTGAAGGCGGCGGAGGAGCAAGGCGGCGGGCGCGCGCCGATCGAGGTGATTTTGCGCGCGCTCGTCGGCCCGACCTTGCGCGGCTGCCTCGGCCCCGAGAACCAGCGCTCCACCGCGGCGCGCTTCATGATCCGCGCCTCGATCGAATCCGTGCCGCCGATCCGCCGCATCAAGAACCGCGAGATCGACCATTTGCGCAAATTCGCCGGCGCGATGCGGAGATCCCTGCCCGAGCGCAGCGACGTCGAGATCTATTGGGGCCTGAACTTCGCGCTCGCCATGGCGCACCACACCATCCGCGAGAGCGAGCGGCTGACGAAGCTGTCGGAAGGCAAATGCGATCTCGACGACGTCGAGGACGTGGTCGCCCGCGTCGTCAGCGTCGCGACGATGGCCCTGACGGCGGGAAAGGCCGAGACGAAGGTGTCGTCAAAGGTGGCGGCGCGTTAGTCGAAAAGGTAGCCACACCGACGCTGCGCTCCCTCGCCCCGTTTGCGGTAGCGCTATCGCATATGCATTTCGCGGGGACCACCCGCGAGTTTGCTCCGCCTCTCCCGCTTGCGGGAGAGGCCGACGCGTCCCGGGCGATGCGAAGCATCGTCCCGAGCGCGGCGGGTGAGGGCTCTCACCGCACTGGGATCGCCTCCGCAATTCTCGACAATCCCGACGCGGAGGCACCCCCACCCCAGCCCTCCCCCGCAAGCGGGAGAGGGAGCCCACTGCCGATGCCGAAGCATTATTCACGCCATATGCGATAGCCCTACCGCTTGCGGGGAGAAGCGAAAGGATCGCCACTCACATCATCGCGATGCAGTCGATCTCGACGTCGAAGGGACCGAACCATTCCGGCGTGCAGACGAAGATCCGCGCCGGCGGATCGAGCGGGAAGTAGCGCGCATAGACGGTGTTGAAGGCGGCGAAATGCTTCGTCGAGGTGCAGTAGACATTGCACTTCATGACGTTGTCGAGCGAGGCGCCGGCCGTCTGAAGGCACAGCTTCATCTGCTCCATGACGAGCTCGCTCTGCCGCTCGATCGAAACGGAGGCGATCTCGCCCGACACCGGATCGAACGGCGGCAGGCCGGCGACGAAGATCATGTTGCCGGCGCGCGTCAGTGGCGAGGTCGGCGCCTTCCAGCGGTCGAGAAACGTCGAGATCGGTTCGACGCGGAGCGCTTCGCGTTTCATCGGAGGCCACCTTCGGTTCGAGCGAGACGGCGCCGTGCTACACCATATTGCAGCCGGCATGATTCGCTTTCGATCGAAGTGTGGCGGCGGACTCTAGATCCGCTGCGGCATCTCCTCGGCCTCTTCCTTGGCGAGCAGCAGCAGCATCTCGATGCCCATCTCGCCTTCCTGCGGTGAACGGATGAACTTGATCTCATCGGAACTTTGCCGCAGCGCGGCAATGATGGCGACGGCCTGATTTGCGGTCGCCGCCTCGGTCGCCAGAATTCCCTTCTGGTTCTTGGCCTGGAACCCGATCGTGTAGGACATTCGCTTCCCTCCCGCTCAAGTGGAGAGATCGGATCAGAATCGGGCGCGCAGCGAAAGCCTGTGCGACTACGGACCGGGATTATCTGGGGATTGCGGGCAAGCTTCAGGCAAGCCCGAGCATCGCACGGGCCTCATCCGCGGTCGCGACCGCCGCCCCTCGGAGGGTAAGCGCGCTAAATGATGCCCTGCTGCTTCAGCGTCTCGATCTTGCCGGCATCATAGCCGAGCTTGCGGGTGAGCACCTCCTGGGTGTGCTCGCCCAGAAGCGGCGGCGCGCGGTAGTCCTTGATCGGGGTCTCGGACAAAGTGAGCGCGTTGCGGACCAGCGACAGATCGGGCTCGAAGGGATGGTTGACCTTCACCCGCATGCCGCGCGACTGGACGTGCGGATCGGAAAACACCTGCTCGAAATTGTTGATCGGCCCTGAGGGCACGCCGGCTTCCTCGAGCTTTTCCAGCCAGTAGGCCACCGGCTTCTTCAGGAACAGGCCGGCGAAGATCGCCATGATCTCCTTGCCGTGCACGACGCGGTCGTTGTTCTTGATGAAGCGCTTGTCGCTGGCGAGCTCGGGCTCGCCGAGCACGGCGCAGGTGCGCTGGAACTGGCCGTCATTGCCGACCACCAGCATCAGCTCGCCGTCGGTACAGCGGAACACGCCGGCCGGCATGCCGCCATTGCCCCAGGTGCCGCGGCGCGGCGGTGTCTTGCCGTTGACGAGGTAGATCTGGAGCCAGTGCGACAATGACGCGATCACAGTATCGAACAGGCAGACGTCGATGTGCTGTCCCGCCCCGCCATTGGCGTCGCGATGGTAGAGCGCCGAGAGAATCCCAATCGATGAGTTCATGCCGGTCATGTAGTCGACAATCGAGGGACCGACCTTCATCGGGCCCTCGCCAGGCTCGCCGTCGATATGGCCGGTGACGCTCATCAGGCCGCCCATCGCCTGCAGGATCGCGTCATAGCCGGCGCGCGGCGCGTATGGGCCGGTCTGGCCAAAGCCGGTCACCGAACAATAGATGACGCCGGGATTGATCGCCTTGATCGATTCATAGTCGAGGCCGTAGCGCTTGAGATCGCCGACCTTGTAGTTCTCCATGAAAACGTCGACGTCCTTGGCGAGCTCCCGGATGATCGCCTGCCCCTCCGGCTTGGCGATGTTGACCGTGACCGACTTCTTGTTGCGGTTGGCGCAGAGGTAGAACGAGTTGTTGTTGTTCGCCTTGCCTTCGGGATCGGCGAGGTAAGGTGGGCCGAAGGCGCGCGCGTCGTCGCCGGTGCCCGGCCGCTCGATCTTGATGACCTCCGCGCCCAGGTCCCCCAGCATCTGGGCCGACAGGGGTCCTGCGAGCACGCGGGTGAGGTCAAGGATCTTGATGCCTGAAAGCGGCAAGGCCGACATGACGATTTCCTCCGGGGAACTGGAATCTTGGCGCGGCGGCTCGAAGCCCTGGCCGCGCACCTTGCCGATACACTATTTTCGGGCGTCGAGCACTGCACTGGCGGCATACGGCCATCCCCTGCCCGGCGACAGCATCGGCTCTGGACGTCGAATTCCGCGCGGTGAATATTTTTTCTTAGGTCAGGGCTGCAGCGACAGTTCGCGGCCGGCGGCGGCCGAGCAGGACCAGGATCAGCACGGTCGCGCAGGAGCAGACGAAGGTGAGACCGAGGGCGCTGCGGCTGCCGAACTCCGTGAGCAAGCCGACGAGAAGCGGCGGCGAGATTGCGGATGCAAGATTGAGCGGCAGCGCGATCATCGACATGGCCTTGGCGAACTCAGCCTGGTCGTAGAACACCAGCGGGATGGTCGCCCGCGCCACCGCCATTGCGCCGCTGCCGGCGCCATAGAGCAGGATGAAGACCGCGACTGCCCAGGTCGTGGCCTCGCTCATCATCAGCAGCAGCATCGCCACCGGCAGGGCCGTGCCTGCGACGAGGCCGGTCGTGATGCCGTCCCATCGCCCGCCCCCGAGGAAATCCAGCCCGCGCGCGCTGACCTGGATCACACCGAGCATCGAGCCGAAGGCAATGGCCTGGGCCGGCGCCAGGCCCTCCGCCCGGAGCAGCTCGATGAGAATGGCGGAAAGGCCGAAATTGACGAAGGCATTGAGGGTGATCGCGGCCACGACGAGACGAAACGTGCTCCGCGCAATTGGCGGCGCATCCTCAGGCTTGGCCGGCGCACCGCCATCGCCTTCGGCGCCTCTCCGGCGCGGAGCCGCGAACGCATAGAGGGGAAGCGAAACGAGGATCAACGTGGCGGCATAGACGAGGCATGTTCCACGCCAGCCGAGGTGGCCGCTCAGGAACGATGTGGCCGGCCAGAAGATGCTGTTGGACAAGCCCGTCACCAGCATGAGCGCGCCGATCGCGCTCTTGGCTTGCCGCCCGGCAACCTCGTTCAGCATGATATAGGCGCCGGTCGACAACGTGGCGCTGCCGGCGATGCCGAGCACGATCCAGGCCGCGAAATAGAGCATCGGCTCGCGCGCGAGGGACAGCAGCACGAAGCCCGGCACAGTGACGACCGTGCCGATCATCATGACCGTCCGCGCGCCATGCCGCGCAAACGACTTGGCGAGCCAGGGGGCGCACAGTCCCATCGCGACATAGAGAACGGACGTCCCCGCGAATACCGCCGGCAGGCTCATGCCGAGGTCCGCCGCAAGGTCGCGCCCGATGATGGCGGGAAGCCCGATCGTGCCCCATCCGACCAGCTGCGTGATCGCGAGCACCAGCAGGACCCCAATGAGCCTGCTGTCAGATTTCAAGAACCGCATTCCAAATATCGCCTGCCCGGCAGGCGCCGATCACGCCTGTGCCCCCGTCATACCCGGAGACTCGGCGCACGGAAACGCCGGCCGCCGAATGGCAGGAGGCAGCCGGGAGCATGTCGACCGGTGGACGGTCGCCCTACCCTGCGATCCCGAGCAAGGATCGCGCCTCAGTCGCGGTCGCGACGCGCCGGCCGTGCCGTGCGACAGCCTCGGCCGCGATGGCCACCAGCTCTGCGTTGCTGGCGGCCAGGCGCGCCTTGTCGATCCTGATATTGTCCTCGAGCCCGGTGCGAACCGCGTCGGCGCCCCGCGCGAGCGCCCAGCCCATGACCTCGGCTTGATGGCGCCCGATTCCGGCTGCAGTCCAGGTTGCTTTCGGGATCAGCCGCCTGAGCTCTCCCAACAGGATGTCGAGGACATGTTCGTCCGCCGGCATTGCGTTCTTGACGCCCATGACGAACTGCACGTGCGGACGCTGGTCGATCAGGCCCGCCTCGATCAGGCGGCGGGCGCCATGCAGATGCGACAAATCGAAGATCTCGATTTCCGGCCGGATGCCATTCGCCTTCATGCTGGTGGCGAGCGTTTCGACCAGCGCGGCGCTATTCTCGTAAACTATCGTCGGAAAGTTCACTGATCCGGTGGAGAGCGAGGCCATGTCGGGCTTGAGATAAAGCGCTGAGCCGCGCGCCGAGGGATCGCGGCCCCGCCCGCCGGTCGAGAACTGGACGACCATCCCCGGACAATGCTTCCTGATCCCCTCCTGCACCAGGGCAAAACGCTCGGGGTCGGAGGACGGCGTCTCGTCATCGTTTCGAACATGAATATGCGCAAGCGTGGCGCCGGCCTCGAAGGCTTGTTGCGTCGATTCGATCTGCTCGGACGGCAGGATGGGGACCGCCGGATTGTCCTTCTTGCGCGGAACGGAGCCGGTGATCGCGACAGCAACGACAGCGGGGTTCATCCAACAACCTCATGATTCCAGCGCTCGCGCGCACAAAGTTCGAGTAGTTAGTCACGCTATGCGTGAAGCCCTGCCGCTGCAACCTTCGTCAATCGCAGCGGCAGGGCCTTGTTCTGTCCGGATCAGGTCGGAATCGCGGTGGCACCGCCCGCTGCCGCCGCACGCCGCCGCTCATAATCGGCCCGCGCCATCGGAACGGCCTGGGGATTACCGAGATCGTCGATGCTGACCCGATAGGTTTCGCGCGCCGTGACGGCCGCCAGTGCCGCGATGACAGTGATGCCGAAGGCGATCGCCCCCACCGTCAAGGGAATGTTGGTCGAGCCGGGAGGAGCCACGGTCGCAAACAGAGCAGGAAGCAATGCCGTGATGGTCGTGCCGATGTTCTGCGAGATCGCCATCGCCGACACACGGGTACGCGTCGGAAACAGCTCCGGGTAAAAGCTCGGGAAGATCGCGTTGTAGCCCTGATAGACCACGCCCCACATCAGGAGCGACAGGAGGATCGCGAGCGGCACGTTCCTGATGCTGATGGCATAGAGATAGCCGAAGGCGAGCAGGCCGGAGAGCAGCGCGCCCACGATGATCGGGGGCTTGCGGCCGACCTTGTCGGAGAGATGGCCGACGAAGGGAATGATGAACACGGCCAGCATGTTTCCGAGCACCGGAATCCACAGATAGACGTCCTTGGCAAAGCCGATGCCATAGGCCGGCTGGACCGCGTAGGCCGCCCCAAAGATGGTCGCAACGACCGGAATGACGTTCATGAGCGCCATGCAGATGACCCGCAGCATGTCGGGCCAGCTCAGCTTGATGGCCTGGACGATCGGAGCCCGTGGCGTTTCTCCCCGCTCGTCCTCTCGGGCAAAAGCAGGCGTTTCGTCGACTTCGCGGCGAATGATGTAGCCGGCGACGATGACGAAGAAGCTGAGCAGGAACGGAATCCGCCAGCCCCAGCTGTTGAAGGCGTCGGTCGGCATATAGGCCGCCAGCGGCAGGAAGACGGCTGCCGCGAGAATTTGTCCGGCCTGCACGCCCTGGAGCGCGAAGCTTGCATAAAAGCCGCGCCGACCGAACGGCGCGTGCTCCAGGATCATCGAGCTCGCGCCGGAGATTTCACCGGCCACCGCAAATCCCTGCACAAGTCGCAGGATGACGAGCAGGATCGGCGCCATGATGCCGGCCTGTTGATACGTCGGCAGGATACCTACCGCCATCGTCGAGAGGCCCATCAGGAACATGCAAAGGATGAGAACGGTCTTGCGGCCATGCGTGTCGCCCCAATGTCCGAGGACGAAGGCACCGATGGGCCGCGCCACGTATCCGACGCCATAGGTCGCAAGCGATGCGACGATTGCGACTGTGGGATTGTCCGACGGGAAGAAGATCTGCGGGAAGATCAGCGAGGCGGCTGTCGCGTAGATGAAGAAGTCATAATATTCGAGAGCCGACCCGATCCAGCCGCTTGCGGCAGCCTTCCTGGACTGAGTCATGTCATGGATCGCGCGCGTCGTGACCATCTCAAAATCCTCCCAATCTGGTTTGCTGACGGCCCGTTGGCGGGCTTCGTTGAAAATTGGGCAGCAATCTCCGGGCGCTCTGCGGAGTTTCGCGAGCGCTTGTCACTGCCGGTCGGTGTCTGATTGGGGGCGACAATAGGCTTTCGCCGGGCTAACACAATTACCCAGTTATGCGATAAACCTAACATGATGTTATGCGGGGCGAACGCCCGGGCGGCGGCTATGCGCGCGGACTGGCGGCCGGCACTCCCGATGGCATCGAAGCCGCCCGTCTCGATTTCAACGCCTGTGCCGAGGTTGCGGTTGGGATTGCCGCGCGGCGCGAGCGGTTGATCGTCTGATCATGAGCCGCCGCAGATCCCGCGTCACGCGGTGTGGCCTGGCTCGATGTGCTTCGGCGTCTTCTTGTCGCGCTGCGGGGTCATCCTGGCCGGGTCAGGCGCGCCGGGCACGCCGCGCGGGCCCAGCTGGTCGCGCTGGATGTCGTCTTCGGACAGCGGCGGCTCGACGCCGTTCTGTTCACGAGGCTTGGTCATTCGGCTTCCTTCTCTCGAAAGCTATCCGCGTCGCGGCGCTCTAGACGCCGAGTGCAGTCTCGCCGGCTTCGCGGCCAGGGACGCTGACATGGACTTCATGTCCCTCGCGAAGGGCCAGGGATGCCGCAGCAACCGCCGATTCGAATGCGGCTTCCTTGGTGGCGTATCTGCTCTTGACGTCGCCGTCGTGCAGCACGCCCCATTCGTCCTGCACCGGCACGATGGCATATTGAGCAAGGCCCATGGTCCAACTCCTGGCTTGGCGTTCAGAGACCGTCTGCCCGATAACGCGCCGGCGCGCTTAACGTTGCGTCAGCTGCGGACGCACCGCCGTCACCCGCCATACCGTGTTGCCACTGTCGTCGGCCACCAGCAGCGCGCCGGTCTTGTCGATGGCGACGCCGACGGGACGTCCGCGCGCCTGATTGTCGCTGTTGAGGAAGCCGGTCACGACGTCCTGCGCCGGCCCGCTCGGCTTGCCGTCCGCAAACGGCACGAACACGACCTTGTAGCCGTTCAGCACCTGCCGGTTCCAGCTGCCGTGCTCACCGACGAAGGCGCCATTGCGATAAGCGGCCGGCAGGCTCGTGCCGCTGGAGAAAGCCATCCCGAGTGGGGCGACATGCGAGCTCAGCGCGTAGTCCGGAACGATCGCCTTGGCGACGAGGTCCGGCTGCTCCGGCTTGACGCGGGGATCGACGTGCTGGCCCCAATAGCTGTAAGGCCAGCCGTAGAAGCCGCCGTCCTTCACCGACGTCATGTAGTCGGGCACGAGATCGGGACCGATCTCGTCGCGCTCGTTCACCACCGTCCACAGCGCACCGGTCTGCGGCTCGAAGCTGAGGCCGTTCGGATTGCGCAGGCCGCTTGCGAAGACGCGCCAGCGGCCGCTGGCACGATCGACCTCGAGGATGGCAGCACGATTGTGCTCGGCCTCCATGCCGTTCTCGGTGATGTTGCTGTTTGAGCCGACGCCGGCATAGAGCTTTGAGCCGTCGGGGCTCGCGACCAGGCTCTTGGTCCAATGATGATTGATCGGCCCGCCTGGCAGCGGCGTCAGCACCGTGCCGGGCGCGGTGATCTTGGTATCGCCCTCGGTGTAGGGATATTTCACGATCGCATCGGTGTTGGCGACATAGAGATCGTTGCCGACCAGCGCGACGCCGAACGGCGAGTTGAGATGGTCGAGGAAGACACTTTGCGTGTCAGGCACGCCGTCGCCGTTGCTGTCACGCAGCAGCGTGATGCGGTTACCCGGCCCGGTGTCGCCGCCGCCCGATGTCGCCCAGGACTCGATATATCCCATGACGATTTCCTTGGGCCGCTTGATCGCGGCCCCCTTCGGCGCCTTGGATTCCACCACCAGCACGTCGCCGTTGGGCAGCACGTAGAGGAAACGCGGATGCTGCAAGCCGGTCGCAAACGCCTTGGCCTGCAAGCCCTGCGCAACGGCCGGCGTCTCATCCTTCTTCCAGCCGACGATGCGGGCGATATGGACCGGCGGCAGCAGATATTGCTGGATCTCCGGCAGCGTCGGATTGGCACCGATTTGCGCCTTCGGATCGCCGCTGCCGTCATTGCAGCCGGCCAGACACAGCAACGAAGAGCACAACAGCGCGCGGGCAATCGAGAACTTCATCGCGCAACTCCCACACCGTGGCGATAGACCATGGCCCAGCCGAGCCAGCCGGTGACAGGCAGGATCAGCACGGTCAGCGCCGAAAGCACGAGCCCGGTTGGCCACACCGAGGTCCAGGCATCGCGCATGTGAATCATCGTGTTGAAGATCGCAAGGACCAGCGCCACCGCGTTGCCGATCAGATGCGGCCAGGCCGGCGCTTGCGTCCGCACCAGCCGGTTGCCGAGGAAATCGGTCAGGCCTACGATGGCCGCGAGCACGCCGAAGATGATGCCGACGAGCAGCAGCCAGGCGGAAAAATCCGCCCACATGATCTCGGCGCTCGCGACATAGGCGATGTCAGTGAACAGCGCCCCGATGAAGCACACGATCGGGATCGGCACCAGCATCGGATGAATCGGATGCCCCGCGATCTGCGCCGTGGAACGGACGCGCATGTCGTCTTGCACGGTCGGCCTCGTGACTTTCGCCCTGCCCGACCGGCCAACTCATGCTTGCCGTGATGGTTCCTGGACGGATCGATCGTGCGGGCGCGCCTGCATGTCGGCAGCCGCCGCCGCGTGGAAGGCGGCGATCCGGGCCGGATCGTCGAGCGCTACCCGAAGCCGACGCGCGAGGTCAGATCAGCGGAGCTCCCTGCCGCAGATTCATGTGCCGGTTGACGTCCTTGTAGAGCAGATAGCGAAACCGACCGGGACCTCCTGCGTAGCAGGCCTGCGGGCAGAAGGCGCGCAGCCACATATAGTCTCCGGCCTCGACCTCGACCCAGTCCCGATTAAGACGATACACGGCCTTGCCCTCGAGGACATATAATCCGTGCTCCATGACGTGCGTCTCTGCAAAGGGGATCGTCGCACCCGGCTCGAACGTGACGATATTGATGTGCATGTCATGCCGCATGTCGGCCGGATCGATGAAGCGCGTGGTTGCCCACCTTCCCTCGGTGCCCGGCATCGCGACCGGTTCAACCGAGTCTGCATGTGTCACAATCGCCTCGGGCTCGGCCAATCCTGGCACGCGCTGATACAGCTTGCGGATCCAATGAAGCTGCGCCGGGCTCTGCCCCCGGTTGCGAATGCTCCAGGCGCAGCCGGGTGGCAGATAGGCGAAGCCGCCGGGCCTGAGCTCACGCTCCCTGTCCGCCAATGTGAGGACCAACTGGCCGCCCAAGACGAACAACGCGCCCTCGGCATCCTTGTCCGGCTCGGGAACTTCACTTCCTCCACCCGGCGCGAGCTCCATGAGATAGTGGGAGAACGTCTCGGCGAATCCGGACAGCGGTCGCGCCAGGACCCAGACGCGCGTGTCGTCCCAGTGCGGCAGGTGGCTGACGACGATATCGCGCTGCACGCCGTTGGGAATGACGGCGTAGGCATTCGTAAAGACCGCCCGGCCACTCAGAAGATCCGTCTGGGGCGGAAGGCCCCCTTGCGGGATGTGATAGGTTTGCGATGACATCATCAAGCCTCGTGGACGTTACCGGGGTCAGCTTGCGGCTGTCCTGAGATCGAGTTGCATCGTCTCGTCCAGCCAATATTCTTCGAGATTGTCACCACCACCCTTTCGATCGACGACGAGGAACGAGCTTGCGTCCTTGAGGACCAGAAGCGGGTGATGCCAGCAGTTTCGGGCATAGTTCACGCCTTGGTTGCCCTTGGCGGCTAACGCCCGATAGCTCGATCGTGTGTGCGGGTCCGTGCAGACGACGACCAGCCAGTCCCCTCCATTCAAGGGCATGAACAGCTGGCTTCCAAGTGGATGGCGCTCCATCAGGCGAATGGCGATCGGCGCGGGCCGCGCAGAGGCGACAAACCAGCTGATGTTGATTTGTCCGCCTTCGGCGCCGACATCGATAGTGGCGAGTTCGTTGTAGCGCTCGGCATAGCCCTGGTTGATCGACAGGGGCGTCAACCCTTCCGTTTCGACGACCTCTCCGAACGGAGCGAACGCCTGTCTCGTCAACGGCTCAATCGAGAGTATCGCCATCGTCAACCGAATGCCTCTGCGCTCAAAGCGTCTGCAGACCCGCGACGGGAGCGTTCGCGCCGGCCGGATCGATCTGCACGTCCTCGCTGGAAGGAACGACCTCACCATCGAGGATGCGATGCGCCTTCGCGCGATCGAGGTCCCCCTCCCACGAGGCGACGACGACCGTGGCAACGCAGTTTCCGACATAATTGCCGAGCGCGCGGGCGATGCCGATGAACCAGTCCACCGACAGGATCAGCACCAGTCCGATCGCCGGGATGGCCGGAATGGCAGCCAGCGTCGCCGCGAGAACGACAATGGCCGAGCCCGGGACGCCATGAGCTCCCTTGGAAGTGAGCAGCGCGACGCCGAGGATCGCCAGGAGGTCGCCCGTGGCGAGCGGTGTGTTCGTCGCCTGGGCAATGAAGACCGCCGCCAAGGTCAGGTAGATCGAGAAGGCATCCAGATTGAATGAGTACCCCGTCGGGATGACCAAACCGACCGTCGACCGCTTGATCCCGAGCTGTTCGAGCTTGCGCATGGTCTGCGGAAGCACGCTGTCGCCTGCGGCCGTGCCGAGAACGATCATCAGCTCTTCACGCAGATAGACGAGCAGCTTGAACAGGCTGAAGCCCGAGAGCCGCATGATCGCGCCGAGCACGAGGACCACGAAGAAGAACACTGCCAGATAGAACAGGGCAACCAGTCCCCCGAGCTGCTTGAGCGAACCGATGCCATACTTGCCGACAGTGAAGGCGATCGCGCCGAAGACGCCGAGCGGGGCGAGCCGGACGACGAAGTTCATCATCTTGAAGATGATCTCATTCACCCGCTCGACGAAATCGACGACTGGCCTCGCGCGCTCGCCGCACAACGACATGGCACAGCCAAACATGATCGACACGATCAGGACCTGCAGAACATCGCCGGAGCTGAAGGCACCGACAATGGTCGACGGGATGAGCTTCATCAGGAATTCGGAGACGCCCCCGCCGGCGACCTGAGCCGCGGTCTGGCTGAATCCGCTGAGCGCCTTGGCGTCCAGCGTCCTCGGATCGATGTTCATTCCGGCGCCGGGCTGGAAATAATAAGCAAGCGCAATGCCAAACATCAGGGCGATGGTGGTGACGATCTCGAAATAGAGCAGCGAGCGAATACCGACCCTTCCTACCTTTGAAAGGTCGCCGGCCGCTGATATTCCCTGCACCACCACGCAGAACACGATGACGGGCACCAGCATCTTGATGAGCTTGATGAAGCCGTCGCCCAGGGGCTTCATCTGCAGCGCGGTGTCCGGATAGGCCATGCCGAGAGCGATACCGGCCGCGAGTGCAACGACCACCTGGAAGAAGAGTGACTTGAAAATCTTGGGCATGGCTTTCCTCGCTCGCTGGGCTTCCATTTGTCTGGCTTGGTCGGCCTTTAGCCTTCGCCACTCTTATCGTTGGCGGCGACGCGAAGTCGCCGCGGACGGAGCCATTCGGTCGCGGCAGCACGCGCGAGGTCTCCGCCGGTCATTCGTTGACCAGCCTCGCTGCCAAGTCCAATATATAGAACGACACGATTGATAGGGTTTCGCTATGGATCTGCGCCAGCTCCGGTACTTCATCGCGGTTGCCGAAGAGCGCAGCTTCACCCTCGCCGCCCGACGGCTGAACCTCTCGCAGCCGCCGCTCAGCCAACATATCCAGGCACTCGAGGCCGAACTCGGGACCCAGCTCCTCTACAGGACCAGCCGCAGGGTTGAGTTGACGCAGGCCGGCGAAGCCATGCTGGTGCGTGGGCGCGCGATCCTGCAGCAAGTCAAAGCCACCGAAGACGAGGTCCGGTCGATAGGCGCCGGCTTGGTCGGAACGCTGGATGTCGGCGCGACCGGCTCGATCTTGCGCGGGCGTCTCGCCGAGCTGCTCGCGGCCTACCGGAAGGTCGCTCCGCAGGTCAAGATGACCGTGCATGAGCAGGCGCCGGCGCTGCAGATCGCCGCGCTCCTTGGCCGTACCACCAACATCTGTCTCATTCGCGGCATTCCCGCGGAGCGCGACCTGACCAGCAAGCTGGCGTGGCGCGAAGAGGTCGTCCTCGCCGTGCCCCGCACCCATCGGCTGGCGCACCGCAAGCGCATCGCCCTCGGTGATCTCGCCTCCGAGGATCACGTCGTCCTGGATCCGGGCAGCTCGGATTTCGCCCGCTACGTGCAGAAGTGCTGTGTCGACGCCGGCTTCCTCCCAAAGGTTTCCCAGCAAGTCGTCGACGCCCAGTCGATCCCAAGTCTGATTGCCGCAGGTTTTGGTGTGGCACTCGTGCCGCAGTCGATTGCGCGGTTCACAACCACCGACATCGTATTTCGCCCGATCAGGCCCTCGCCCCCCACGGCCGATGTGTTTCTGGTGTTCAGGGAGGACGAGACGTCGATGGTGGTGCACAATTTCATCAGGCTCGCGCTTCGCTACCTCAACCACCGAAGAGCCTGAGCCAGGTCCACGTCATCGAACATGCCGGCAGCGGCGGGGCCTGTTCAGACCATTGCGATAATTTTCTTTGACCACGTATGGCCGTCATGCCGAAGGCACAGGGGCAAATGCCGCTGGTCGTCGGCGAAGGGCGACGTGCCGGAATGAAACGCCTAAGCTGTTGAGAACATTGGAGCGGGTGAGGGGAATCGAACCCTCGTATTCAGCTTGGAAGGCTGAATCCCTGCCCTCTCCAGCGCGATGACCCGGCGTTAATAAGTTATTGATATTGCTGTTTATACTGCAACAATAGCGTTTGGGAACGCTCCAAGAACGCGGGGGTTATTTTTATGGCTGTTTTGTATGAACGTTGTACAAGGTTGGCCCTCCCGACGCCCCCGCCGAAGTTCTTGCGCAAGTCGCTCCGGTTGACGGAAGACCATCTCTACGACGCTGTCGCCATGAGCGAAGACGAGCGGCTGGCTCGCACCGTCGTTGAGCTGGGAGACGACAAGTCTAAAGGACTGACGATCCGCATCACGCCACACAAGCCGATCTGGTACATCCGCAGAAAGGAGAAGACGCTTCGCCTCAGGGATGTTCGCGAGCTCTCGCTGGAGGACGCCCGATACGTTGCGGAACAGATCGCGCTCGGCGCCAAGCGCAATCGGGACCTGAACGATCTGCTGCACGTTCTCCTCGAGTACATCCCTCTTCCCAGCGACGGCAGCGCCTTCCGAGATCGCGATGTCGAGGCCAAGCTGGACCACGTGCTGGCTTGCCGGGACGGCGCATGAAACACGTCGAGGCACGCCCCTACGCCGACCCGGAAGCCGCCGGCCGTAAGCTGGTCGAGCTCGCCGCCAGCATCGAACCCGTCCAAGACGGCCGCATTCATATCGAGAAGATCAACGCGCCGTTCCTGTACACTTTTAAGGCCACCGGCGAGGAGTTTGGCGCCGACATCAGGTATGCCGTCGAACGCGGCTGGCTCGAGCTGCACGAGAGCGGCACCTGTGTCCGTTTCTTGACGATAGAGGCCGCCAACTGAGGCGGCCTCCGCGTATTCTTGTGCCTAACGCTTGAGCTTACCGGGCGCGTAGCCCGCTGCTCGGCGCTACCGGAGCCGTTCAAGCGCATCTGGTGGCAGGGAGAATAACCCGATGCGCCATGGTACCCGGAAACGGGACCATTGCTCTGAAACGAATGACCCGGCGAGAAGCTGGAGGCACCCCCACCAAATCCTCCTCCTGGGCCGCGCGCATGAGCCGCCGATGTAACAGCCACCAATGCAGCCACGATTACGAACACGCGTTTAATTGCCCCCCTTTTCTCCTTTGATCCGCCATTCGACGATTCGACGGCTGTCCCAGATCGGGGAAAGTAGAAATGGGCTGACGTGTTCAAAATAGGTAGCCGCAATGGCATCAACATGAAAGAGGCAGTTTGCGATCTCTTGAGCGGTCAGTGAGAAGAAACGATCGCCGCCAAACTGAATGCCAGCACGCAAGCAGCTGCCAATGACCAGAGGGCAATCGCAATCTGCTTAGGCATCGCGATCTCCGGTTCGCTCTAGGTTTCGACGCTCCTGGCTCGGCTTTCCACCTGACGCGGCAGCAATTGCTGCAGGCGTTTTTCGAGCATGCTCTTTCTCTTGATAGGGGTGCGCGCCGGCGTCGCGTCGACGTCTTTCCGCAACGCCCGCAACTCTTCAGCGGATAGGAGCTGCAATTCGTGCTTTTGCTCCATGGTCGCCTCTACGACCGTCCACGCCACCTCAGGCAAAACTAACATGCGCGTTAATGGTTCCAGCGGAGGAACCTTGTAACGCGTGAGGCAGGTTTTTTGAGTCACATGAAGGAACATTCAGAAAGGAACTGATTTCTCCCTGTGGAGTCTCCTCCTCAGGATAGCGCGCGAAGGCCTCAGCTTTCCTCCCTCAGCGCTGGGGCCTTTTCGTCGGGCGGCTATCGGATTCGCTTTTTCCGGCGTCTGCGTCTATTTCATCTTCCTGCGTATGGCATACGAGCTCTGCTTGGCGATCGCCAGCAAGCAGGTCCCAAACGGGCCGGACTGGATTCATGAGGTGAAGCACGACGGCTACCGGATGCTAGTCATCCGGGAGAACGAACGCGTGCGTCTGTTTTCCCGAAACGGCAGCGACTGGACCAACCGCTATCCCTGGATTGTCGAAGCTGCTTTGAAGAACCGGCAGAAGCAATTCGTCATCGACGGCGAGGCCGTGATCCTGGGTGTTGACGGCATCTCCGATTTCAACGCGCTTCATTCCCGCAGGCACGATCACGAAGTCCAGCTTTACGCCTTCGATATTCTCGCGATGGGCGGCGACGATTTGCGCGCTCTGCCTCTACACCTCCGGAAGACAAACCTAGAGAGGCTATTGGCGCGGCGGCCGGACGGGATCACGGTGGCACCATTCGAGCGCGGCGAGATCGGCCCTGACCTCTTTCGGGCGGCCTGCCGGATGGGCCTAGAGGGCCTGGTCTCCAAACATCGCGATCGGCCTTACCGCGGCGGGCGGCAAAAATTCTGGATCAAGGTCAAGAACCGTAGTCACCCCGCGATGGAGCGCGAACTGTGACGGTTTGGATTTACGATCAAGGTAAGGATCTGAAGGTCTTTGCCACCGAGGAAATCGCTCAGGCTTGGCTCGATGAAAACGATCCGGAAGGCGTCGCCTTCGAGTACGATGTGCTGGAATGAGGGCGTCGGATAGTGGCCCGCCGCAGTCATCCCGCTATGGATCGCGTGACGGACGCGTTGTCGTGAGAAGGCCGGTATGCCCCGCGGTTCCGGGACTGCACAGATTAGCAAGCCTGGCTTGGGCTCTATCTATTCTGCGAACAGCTTCTGCCTGCCGCACGCTGAAGGCGGTTAAGGTGAGATCACGCCGCGCGGCCTGCACCTCGTGCAACGCACGATCGATTGCCCCATTAGCATTGTGACCAGCCACTGAATTAGTTGCTCCAGATGATGATCGTCCAAGGTCGGCTGTCCCTTGGTAGGTGCGGTAGCCTAGGAGCGCTTGTGTTGGATCGAGTGTCACGCCTATGCTGGATGCCGAAAGCGTCGATACTTTTGCGGAGGCGGCTCAACGTTCGACAAGTCGCCCTCTCCGAGAATAGCGGGAACGAGTTCGTCGCTCACAACCTTCTCCATAACAAATCGCACAAGCTTGGAGCGGGAGATTCCGCGCTCCTTTGCTGCCTTCTGCAGATATTCATCGTCCAAAGGAATGACGACATTTTTGATGGCCACAAATGTGTCCCCCGTAAGTCTCCTTGTTCGCATTTGCGCTCGTTTGCTGACCCGCAAAATTGGTGAGAATTGGAAAACACTGTGACAATAAACTAAGGTATGTACGCCGAAGTCCTGCAGACCGAGGTTCGAGGAGAATGCCCCCGAGAGCGTGGCGCTCGAATATGAGGTTCTAGAATGAACCGGATCGGCCGCAGAACGGTCTACGCCATGCTGGTGATTGTGGTGTTGCTGTTGATCTAGCAGTTTCTTGGGTCACTCTAGCCTAGGCTTGAGATGCTAGAATTTATCACTAGAGCAATAAGGAGGCGTCGCGCAGAGCGGTACATCCGGGCATTCCCGGATGATGAGCCGGCCGCGATGGTCGTGGTGGTAGCGTTGGAATTGCGGGCCAAGAGCCCCAGAGAGGCAACAGAGATGTTCGCGCGCCGGCCGCTCAGCGATGCTGAACGGGCGCCGATCTCCGCTCGCTGGGAGCGGACGTGGCACGGGATCAAGTAGAAGGCCCGCCAGCGTGAACCGGCGGGTCCGTTGTCGTGCCGCTGTACCCCCGACAGCTGACACCGCGATGGCCTTAGCCTTCTTCGGCTAAGGGCCCATGTGTGGACGGCTCCTGGTTGGCAAGGAGAATCTTCACTTTGCGGCGTTGGTCGGAGCGGCCATGTGTTCGGCCTGTTTGCGCGGTTCACGTGACCGCTGGCCATAATGCCCTCCGCGGATCAGGTCCCGTTCAAAAGCACGCATTCGGAGATGCCGTGGCCCTTGTGGGTTGTCCTGATCGCCGGATCGACCGGCGCTGCATAGGTGCTGTTCGCCCTTGCAACCGTTACGTCACACCGGCATGTCCGGCGTAATCTCATTTACGCCATGAGAGCGGCGGGTTCCTTGTAGCGTTCGTTCCTCGCCATCATCGCCCAGGCTATCCTGGCGAGTTTGTTGGCAAGCGCGATGGCAGCGACCTTAGTTGCTCGCCGCGCCAGCAATGCGGAGAGCCAGGGTCGACGCCCCGCTCCATGGATTTTGGCATAGCGGATCACGGCGAGTGCGCCGGCCGTGAACAGGCTGCGCAAAAACGGCGCCCATACCTTGGCACTCTCGTGCCGGTGGAGGAGCCGTCCACAGCATCAAGAGCGGACATGCCGGCCGCACAGCCTATCAATGAAAGCCCTCGATGTAAGCGCGATCATGCCGATCGCGAGCGCGTGGTTGTTTGCCAGGTAGACGTCCTCGCAGACCACCTGGAAAGCGATGGGTCCAGACGGAGCCAAGGACTGGAAGACCTTCTCGACGACGTCGTTCAGGAAGTAGCGCATGTTCACCTAGCGCGAATCCTGCTTGAGCGAGAGGTGATCGTAGACCTCCGCCATCACCTGCAGCCGGCGCGCCGTGGCTTCCAGCGCGGCCGCGACTTCCGGCCCGCCGTGCCTTGCCTCCAGCCGGATCATCCCGCCGAGGATTGCGAGGTTGTTCTTGGTCCGATGCGCCATCTCCTGCAGCAGCACGGCCTTTGTCTTGTCCGCCAGCATGACCCGCCGCAATTCCGCGCGCTGAAATTCCGCGACGGTGGCCGTTCCGGCTGCGGTGGTCGCGAACAGGGCGTTGGTCGAAATATAATCGATGCCGCTACTGCCGGCGTAACTGAGGTAAGCGCCGACGCCGATGGCAATGATCGCTGCGAATATTCCGGAGCCGCGGTCGAAGATCAGGCCCGACAGAAACACGCCCGGGAGGAGCAGGAAATATCCCGCTGCCCCGGTCTGCATCTGCAGGGCCATCTGCAGCACGGCGCAGGCGACCAATCGATCGGAAACAGCAGGGCCGCTGCGTTCGCGAGGAAAGGCTGCTTCTTCGCGTCGTCGACTTCGCCCACGAGCTGGATCTTCTGGCCATCTATGTGAGGTTCGAGGTTCTTCTTGAAGTAGGACGTCTCCGCGCGAGGTATCTTGGCGGCGATCCGCAGCGGTAGCCGCGCGGCGCGTGCGATGCGTATGGCGGCTTCCGGTCCCTTGTCCGCCGTCAGACGCCCTAGAAAGGCCACGTACGAACCACGTTCGTAGGACGGCCTAAACAGATCATTGGGCAGCTCGTGCCGGATCGTCGCGATCCAGCTGGCGTCCGGAAGCTGCCGACGCTGGTTGTCGGAAATAGCGACGAATGGCGCATTCGGAAAAGCCCCCATCACATCGGAGAGACCTGGAAGGTCAAGCCGGCCGTGCATCGTCGTGAGGAACGGGACTTCCGTCCGCCGCAGCACCGGAAGCGGCAGCCAGTCGACGTGGGAGTGGATCACGTCGAAGTCGACCGCGCGCGGCGATGGCCTCGATCGGCAGCGCGCAGGCGGCGTTCGGATCCGCATCCCTCCGCCCCAGGCGTAGCGCGCGTGGCGTGGAGCTTTCCCTTCGTTTTGGAGTCCCGCTTGCGAACAGGGTGACGTCGTGTTCGAGCTCGATCAGTCCATCGACCAGCCAGGCGACCACCCGCTCCGTGCCGCCGTAAAGCTTCGGGGGACGCTCTCGGCCAACGGAGCAAGCTGGGCGATCCGCATCGGCTAGGCCCCGATCACGAACCGCAGGGCAATCACGATGACCGCGGAAATAAGGTATGAAATCGCGAGCAGCGTCCAACCGGGCCTTGTGCTCTCGCGAACCACGCGCGCGACGAGCATCTTCATGCCCGTCAACATTCGTCCTCGGGAAGCTGGTGCAGGTAGGCTATCCCGAAGCTGGCGAGTTCTTCGGCATCGCTCTCTCGCTCTTCCCGTCTCCTTTGCAGATAGCGCTCAAGCAGGCAACGGCGGCTGTCCTGAACGTCGACGTCAGGGTGCGCCGCCCGGTATACGGTCCAGGCCGTCTCTGCCGCCGTTCTCACCGTGACTTCGTCGACCATCCTCCCGCTCCAAGCGATCGCACCCAGTCGAAGCTGCCAACTCAACGCGATGGCGAAAGTTTCCGGTGTTTCCCGAAGCTTCGATACCTTTGGCGGAGAAGCGCTCGGTAGGTCTATCAGGTCGCTTTCGCCCGCGCGCGCTCGCGAGCGGCTCGGCGGCGTTAGGCTCGACCAAGCCGTGCTGAGTCCTGAAGGCGAGCCGCATCAAGAGGCTGGATCGTCCTGATGTCACGCGCCGAAGGCGCACGAACTGCGATCTGAAGTACAAAGGCCTGCGCTGGCGAACCGGGGCGTGCCTCCAATTGCTGACTCGCGTTGCCCCCGCTTTGCCAATGAGTAAGCCGACCGGATATTCATGTCCCGGATAGAACCGCGACTGCACGGCTTAGTTGGGCGTCGCCCGCCCCCTGTGGAGGCTCCGCTTGTGCTGGTCTACCCCTACCGCGCAGCCTGACGCCAGCGCGGGGCGGCGGATCTAGGTAGGGACATCCGCCGTCGCGTAGAACGGGCTCTCGTTTTCGCGATCCGTATCCGCCTTCTCGGACCGCCGGCATTGGCCAGCGTATTCAGTGGAACTGGTCTCCTCTCGCTCTAGAGGCAGGCTGAATTGAAAAACGGCACCCCGAGTTTCATTGGCGCCCGCCCATATGCGTCCCCCGTGCGCTTCCACGATTGAACGGCAAATTGATAATCCCATGCCCATGCCACTGGGCTTGGTCGTGTAGAATGGATCGAAGACGTGCTCAAGGCTCGCCGGATCCAGTCCCGGCCCGAATCTCGCAAGCTGACGAGCACGCCATTCAGGGCATCTCTGTCGGTGCTGATCAGCAACTCACGCGGCTCCTCGCGGACGGCGCTCATCGCTTCGACGGCGTTGATGATCAAGTTGAGGACCACTTGTTGCAGTTGGACCCGATCTACTCGAATGAGCGGCAAGCCCTCCGCGAGGTGCGTCCGCACCGAGACGCCGTTCTTCACCACTTCGCCATGGGTCAGAGCTATGACCTCAAGCACTGCCGCGTTGATCTCCATTTCCTCTCGCCGCGGAGGTGCCTTCTTGATAAGCCCTTGGATCCGACCGATGATCTCGCCGGCTCGCAGGCTATCAGTTATTATCCAACCAAGCGTCTGGCGAATCCGATTCAGTTCTGGCGGTTGAGCATCAAGCCAGTTCAACCCAGCCTCTGCGTTGGCGACAACCGCCCCGATCGGCTGCTTCATTTCGTGTGAAATCGAAGCCGTCAGTTGGCCCATTGTCGTGACGCGATTGACGTGCGCGAGCTCCATCAGCGCTTCGCGGTAGCGCCGCTCGTTTTCGCGGGCTTCCGCTTCCGCCCGCTTGCGCTCGGTCAGATCGAGCACGAACGCGACGCCTTGGTCTCGCTGTTCATCGAACGCCGCCGAGCCGATCAGCACGGGCACGCGGCTGCCGTCCTTGCGAAGGTACTCCTTCTCAAAGGGTTGCACCGCGCCAGTCCTCTTTAATTCTTCCTGGGCGCGTGCGGTGCGATCTCGCCATTCCAGCGGCGTGAGGTCCGTCCAGCGCACACGACCCGAGATAAGATCCTCGCGATCGTATCCCACCAGACGCAGAAACGT